>PBNY01000035.1 GCA_002723385.1 Oceanospirillaceae bacterium
AGCGGATCATGCTCTCTCCACGGTGTTTTCTTAACCATAAACTTGGGGATTTTTCACTGTTGCTTACCCTACCACTATTTAGACTACTCTCAAATTATTTGAGTTAAAGCCAAATAATTGAACTCATTTGTTATTCGTTCCGTGCTGGTTGTTGGTGCGCTGGCGGTTCACGGGAATGCCTCTGGCGGTATTGACTGTGTTGGACTTCAAGCATCGCTAGCTATTTATGTTGACTGACGGTGCACTGCAAGGCGACAAGCTCATACAGGATTCATCGCCTTTTTAGTCATCCAAAATACAGCCTTTCACGCAGTACATACGTGGGCGGGTGTTATCGGGCAGGCTGACTTTGCGCTGCGGTATAATTCTACGGCAACACTGACATCGCCCAAAGCCGACCGGGACTAAAACCAAGGCAAGCGGACACAAAACCAAATCGATGCAAGCCATCTGTAACCGTAAACCGGCGAAGACCAAAGCAACACGTTGAGAGGTGTATTCGTACAGACTGTATATTAGGCGAGAATATTAGGTAATGGCTCACGAAGGGAACGTGCGAATTTCTAACTTATTGAATGGTCGGGACGGAGTGATTCGAACACTCGCCCCCTGCACCCCATGCAGTCAAAAAACCTATATAAAACAACAGGTTAACGGTATAAACCTAATATACCCTCCCTAAAAAGTCTTTTATTTTCAATAAGTTAAAGATTCACAAAGTACTGGATATTGTCAAATTCAGCTGATCTGTCGGATACCATACACTTGCGCCGAGTAAGCCATTGGATTACCCTTTCAAGCATGCAAACGGTCGTCGAACTTCCCGAATACAAGAAGCGTTCAGAAAAGCTTTTCAGTGATGATGAGAACAAACAGCTCATCAGCTATCTTGCAGAACATCCAAAATCTGGTGTGTTAATGCAAGGGACTGGTGGTGTCAGAAAGCTGCGCTGGGCAAAGGAAGGAGCAGGCAAAAGTGGTGGTGCCCGCATCATCTACTATTACCACAACGACACCATTCCCCTATTCCTGCTGACCGTCTTTGGTAAGAACGAAAAAGCCAACCTCTCTAAAGCTGAACAGAACATGCTTGGCAAGCTGACTACTATCCTGGTCAACACCTATGGAGAAAGAACATGAGTGAAGCATTTGAAAGCATCCAGCAAGGCTTGCTGGAGTCTATTGAATTTGCCAAAGGCCAAACCAAAGGTGCCACGGTTCATAAATTTGACCCTGTTGACGTAAAGGCAATTCGTACCAGAGTGGACATGAGTCAGTCAGAATTTGCATCAACCTTTGGGATTAGCCTTGGCACCCTTCGTCATTGGGAACGCGGTGATCGCACTCCAAGAGGGCCTGCCCTGGTATTGCTTAATGTCCTGGCCAAAGACCCGCAAGCCGTCATTAAAGCACTTAGCTAATCCCCTCCCCCGATCGTCTTCATTACACCTTGGTTGTTCGTAACCAACATTACGAACAACTGTTCCTTCCTTCGCGACCTGCTCGGTGTTGCGGGTTACTCCTGGACAATGCGGCTATTGCCGTGAGAGAGGCGCTGGGCATGATTGCCAGCCACCCCGAGGGAAAAGACGTGTCAAGGCCCGGAGCCCACCAGGGCGAGGATTTCGAGCGTCTGCGTAGTCCCGATCTGCCGCACCACAATCTGGAGGTCTAACGATCAGCGATGGACGCAGTACGCTGCAAACGATGTGACAAATTGCTGTGCCGCTGGGACGGCATAGGCAGAGTGGAAATCAAGTGTCCACGATGCCGGTTCATAAACAATCTAGAGCGCCCAGAGCGCCACCGTGATAATGAAAGTTCATACGGAGGCGCACATGCCCAAAAACAGGGGTTCTCGTAAGTCAGGAAAACCAACAATTATTTATGAAGGCAACGAAATTGTCGGCTATGGCTGTCCTGAATTGCGAGTTGAGACAATCGAGTGCTGGCTAGCACGAACAATCATTACGACCAAGCACTACAGTAAACGAGTCGTAAATAACAGTTATCTCCATCTAGGTGTCTTTTCCAATCGTCACCTGGTTGGCGTGCTTCAGTGGGGATATGCACTAAATCCAAACAGTGGGAAGCGCGTTGTCTTAGGGACAGAGAACCGTGAATACATGGAGCTGAACAGAATGTGGCTGCATGACCGAATGCCTAGGAATTCAGAATCACGAGCAATCAGCTATTCAATTAAGGTCATTAGACAACTATGTAACCCTCCCCAAAAACTGAGCCATTCATAACTGGAGATTTTCCGGGATAATCAACGCACCAAGGAGATTGTCCCATGCGTAAATCCCGTTTCACTGAAAGCCAGATCATCACCATCCTGAAGGCCGTCGAAGCCGGTCGAACCGTCAAGGATATTTGCCGCGAACACGGCGTGTCTGAAGCCACGTATTACAACTGGAAGAGCAAATACAGTGGCATGGAAGCATCCGATATCAAGCGAATGAAAGACATGGAGTCGGAGCTTTCCCAGCTCAAACGCATGTATGCCGATCTGGCATTGGAAAACCGGGCACTCAAGGATGTGATTGAAAAAAAGCTTTAACGCCAGCCGATAAACGCCTGTTGGTTGATGCTTTGAAAAACGAGCATCAACTGAGTGAGCGCCGCAGCTGTCGCGTCTTGAACATCGCCAGAAGTGTTTACCAGTATCGTCCTGATCCACATCGAGACGATGAGGTCATTGACGCTTTACAACGTGTCTCGGAACGGTATCCCAGGTATGGCTTCCGCAAACTCTTCGTGAAGCTGAGAAAGCTCGGGCATCCGTGGAATCACAAGCGGGTGTATCGGATCTATTGCCAGCTCAAGTTGAACATGCGACGCAGAGGCAAACACCGTTTACCGAACCGGTATCCGCAACCGCTGGCCGTGCCAGAAGCCGAGAATCATAGCTGGTCGATGGATTTTATGAGTGATGCGCTCACATGTGGAAGGCGATTCAGGACGTTCAACGTCGTCGATGACTTCAATCGCGAAGTACTCGGCATTGAAATTGATCTGAACCTGCCTTCACAACGCGTCATCCGAGCATTGGATCGAATCGTGGAATGGCGTGGCTACCCGGCTCAGATCAGAATGGATAATGGGCCTGAGTTTACGGCACTCTGTCTCTCGGATTGGGCTGAAGAACACGGCGTGAAACTGGAATTTATAAAACCAGGCAAGCCAACCCAGAATGGCTATGTCGAACGGTTCAACCGAACATATCGAACTGAAATATTGGATTACTACTTGTTCAGCGACCTGGATGAAGTCAGAGATATCACCAGCCGCTGGATGAGAGAGTATAACGAAGAGCGACCTCACGAATCACTTGGGGATCTGACACCCAACGAGTATCGTGAACAAGCAACCTCCCCGGAGAACCTCTAAAAAAGAGTGGTCCTAATCAGGGGAGGGTTACAAAGAGATATTTTACTATTCATATATAGAACATTCTCGTTATGTGAATCCATATAGTTTTAATAAAGGAGAAATAGAGGATGTGATTCATTATGTGGCGAAAAATACAATTTTCAATCCAAAGTCAAAACTCAAAAGTAAATTTTGAATTGAAAATATTTTAATTGTGAATACCAAGGTTATTTTCTGAGGCCGGTTACCCGGCCTTGTTTGGAACTCTGTCAGTTTTTCACGATCCGAAAACCAAAGTGATTGTTACCCCGATCCGGGAGATCGGAGGCGCGTGCGAAGGTTCTCAGCGTGTCGGAGTGGTAGTTCCAGGAGCCACCGCGTCTCACCCGTTTGGCATCGGTGCCTGGGTTGGTGTTAATCGGGTCTGTGACATCGTTGTTATAGAAGTTATTGGCGTAGTAGTCGGCGCACCATTCCCACACGTTACCGCCCATGTCGTACAAGCCGTAAGGGTTGGGCGCATAACTGCCTACCGCGATGGCGTGGCCATCGTCGTCGAAGACGCCTGCTATATCGCCGTTGTAGTTGGCTTTGGTGTCATCCAGTGTGCCGTCGTTGGTGGGGTAGGTGAGTTGCATCCCGCCTCGGGCGGCGTATTCCCACTGGGCTTCGGTGGGCAGGCTAACGCCATAGTACTGGGCAAAGGCGTCGGCTCCATGCCAGCGTAGCCAGTTGATCGGCCAGTCGGCCTTGGTGGCGTCGAGCAACACAAACTCGTTGTTGTTGGAATTGAAGTCGATCCAGCTTTTGTTGTCGATGTCTTCGCTGTGTCCGTCGCTGGTGCAGCCTCCGGTTTCACCCAGCTGGAGCCAGACCTCTCCGATATGAGGCCCGGCATTCGCTCCAATCACCATGTCTTCTGTGTAAGTGCCACAGGGGTCGGATGTGGTGCGAGGGGATACCGTGAGCCAGTTGTCCGCCAGGGCGGCGTTGAGGAATTCCAGATACTGGGCATTGGTGGTTTCTGTCGCAGCGATCTGGAAGTCACTCAGCGTTACCGTCACTTCGGCAGCATCCGGTTCGCTGCTGTTACCCATGGTGAAACTGCCCGACGACAGGAACACCAGGTTGATACTGTCGGGCAATGAGGGTGTGGTTGTCTGATTGCCGCTGTCGGTTGTGTCGGTGCTGCTGTCGGAGTTATCGGTGGCGCTGGTAGCGGAACTGGAAGAACCGCTACCACAGCCGACCAGGCCGAGCATTGTCAGGATCACAATAGCCATGGTCATTTGTTTCATGAATGCTCCCTTATTCGAAGAAGTTGTTGATGGGGGTGAGCTGGATTTCGAAGTCGGCTACTTTGGAGCTGTGACTGCGGTACACCTCGGCAAAGTAGAGGATGATTCTGGCGACTTCGTTTTGATGCGCGGTGACCCCCATCCCCACAATCGCTGATCCGTCATCGGCTCTGTTGGTGACCTCGGCTGAATTGGAACCGGTCTTGTACCAGGTCCCTTCTCCATCACTGCTGATTGTGCCGCCGTTGTAGCGGCTGAAAATGCGGTTGGTTTCAATGCCGAGCGTTGAGAAATCATCACTGACGATGGTCATGGTCAGGCCGGTAATCAGATTGGTGCCATCCAGGCCGAAGTCGCTCACATTAATGGCTTTCTCTTCGTCAGAGGAGGACTTGCAGTGCTTGCTGGTGCGGGTGCTTGTGCTGGCGGGTTTGTTCATGTAAATCGCCTCGGAAACCAGACATCCAACGGTACCGCTGGAGGTTCTGGCACCAAATCCGGCCATGACAACCGTTCCCGACTCACTGCCACTGAAAGCATCGTAGCCGGTACCCGGATCATCGGCAGCATGAACGGATACAAAAGCCTCTGACTTGATGACATCACGAGAAGAACTGCTCGTACTTTCACTGGAGGCATTGGCATCATTGTCTTCACTGACACGTTGATAGGGTTTGTGCCATTTCAGAGTACCGGGGTAGCCAGAATTTGAGGTGGCATTGATGGGGCAAGGCTGATCAATGCTGCTGATCAGGCAGGCGTTGGCATTGTCATAATCAATCGACAGGGATTCGCCGCTATCCAGCGTTTTGCTGCCGTCGCTGCCAAGCCCGAATAGGATGCTGGACTGCTCGCTGTAGGCGTAAGGAAAGGCCTGAATATCTCCATCCGGATTATTCAGCAGGTAAGCGGCGGCATCGGTAGAGGCGTTACCGCGCTCATCGACCCAGGGCGCATCGACCATCACCACAACCACAGCGTCGTTGTCATCCCAGCCACTGGGTGGGGAAATGCCGGTGGGCAAGCCCGGTAGCCAGTACACATCGTGCGCCATATCCGATGCCAGCGTGCCGCAGGTATCGCTGTCCGTGCAGCTGATCGATGTGGTGCCGACGTATTGCAGGGCAATGCTGTTTTGCAGCGCCATGTTCCAGTCGATGATCGCCTGTTCTTTCAGTTTCAGGTCGGCCGCACTGGTGGCGGAATCGGATTCGGCGTTGTCGTAATCCGATTGGGCATCAGCCACCTTTTCGGTCAGCCAGTCATAGGCATCGACGATGCCCAGGTCGTATTCAGACTGGATGGCATCACAGACGGCGATGGCAGCGTCACGCCCGTACAAGTCTGGCTCGAGGCACTGGCTGAGCGATTCCTGCAGTTCATCCAGACCATCACCGTAGACGCCTGAAAGTTGTGACAGGGTATTGGTGATGCCCAGGGTATCGTCCAGATCCGACATATCCGTATTGAGTGATACCTTGCCGTATAAATAGTCGGAGCGATTTTTCAGGGTGTACATCTGATTGAAAATCGTCAGGTAACTTTCCAGCGGTTCCAGATACTTGGGGTCCACGCCGGTCAGGTCGATGCTGGTCGCGGTGGAGGGGGCTGCAGTGGTGTCGGAGATCCCGGTTTCTGACGTGCCAGCAATGCCTGAGCTGAAGACATGGAAAGCAGACATGTCACCGGAATTGGCAAAGTAGCTGGGGTTGTCATTGCCTGAGCTATCAAACTCAGCCAGGTAGGTATCGTAAAAATCCGCCAGCCCCTGACTGGTGGCGGTGCTGAATGCGGAGGCAAAGGTGGCGCAGGCAGAGCTGTCCTGATCGCTGATGCAGCTGTCCAGACTGGATGATGTCAGCGCTGCCGACACGGCGGACTGCAATACCGAACCACCGCCAATCACCGTGACATGAAAGTCCATGCTGGCACTTTCATTCGATTCGGCGCTGTCACTGGCGATGGATACCGCCGCTTCCATCGATGCAGACAAACTCTCGTAGCTGGCGCTGACGCTGGATTCGATGCTGGTAGAAGTGGATTCACTGCTGGTTTCCCAGCTGAAACGCGCCATCACCATGGCTCCAGCCGGTATGGTGGAGACAAACTGGGTGCCGCAGTTGATATCAAAGGTATTGCCGTCAATCTGGTTCTGACCCTTGTCGTTGAACGGATCATCAGCGACGTAGGCAACCGAATAATCGGCAATGGTGTAGGCGGAGAACAGTAACTCGCCTGAGTTGGTTGAGGCGGCCCACTGATCGTTGTACGACATTTCTGCACTGGCACTGTAAGACGCCACCAGGCCGTTGTACGAACCGCTGATGGACGAAGAAATGTTCAGCTGGCCGGATTCACTGCTGGCCGCTTGCTCAGCGGATAAATCCGTCTGGCTACGATCTGCAGATTTGCCCACCACGGTGAAGTTGTAGCAGTCGGAATTGGGTAAATAGCCGGTGGTTGCGTCGTACCCCAGCCCGAACGATGCATAGCCGTCATCCGGTACCGACAAGCTGCTTGCCGTTCGTCGTGTCGATGGAATACCCCGGGTGAGCGTGTCGTTTTGAGCCGAGTGATTACTGGGTGCATTGACAGCGCCTGCATCATACAGAGCTTCCTGAAAGGCCGATGGCGTCAGTTGCTCGGCATCACCGGCCTGATGAGCCAGATGCGTCCCGTAGGGAAACGCTTCCATCAGCTTGCGGCCATTCTGGCTGTTGAATAACTGTACGTGAGCAATCTTGTCGTCCACCCGACGCACCATGACATGGTGAGAGTCGTCGAATTCGGTGGAAAACGTTGGTGAATGATTGCTTCCGGAAGATGAGCTGTCGTTGAGGCAGCCGGTTACGGTAACGCCGAGCCCAATAACCAGTGCGTAACTGGAAACGCGCGCGTTCATGCTCTTCTCCTTTGTCAGGCATCTGACAGGTATCAAGAGACGTGAGGAAGGGCGTGTCTATCAGTCGCTATCATTCAGAGCGAATGCAGTTCGACGAGCAGGAAGTCGAATCCGGCTGACAGGTTGACCCTGGATGCAGTCGCTGAAGAGGGGCATCGCAGTTTGAGGCGTCCGTGTCTTCCCTCTCGGATCGGGTTTTGAAGGGCTGCGGTTGTTGAGCACGCCTGACAGGACAGCGACTGTTTACCTGTTCTACGCCTGAGTGATTCGGTCAGCAAGAGGTTGTGCGTGCTTGGAAAATATGTGGCCTGATATATGTAATTTCAGCCGTTAATGAAATGCCAATACCTCAATTTCAGCAATCTCGTAAGCCTTGCCGTTCTGGCTGGTGAAGCGCACATATTGAGCATCGACCGCACTCATGGTGCATTCAATATGGGTGGAACTGGAGGCGGTTGCCTGGCACGGAATATCGGCGTTGTCTGGATCGGTAATGGCGGAGGTTTTCCAGTTGAGTCCATCGAGAGACAGCTCTACGACGATGTCGGGATTGCTGCCGCTATGCAGGGTTGAAGCGGTTTTGCGTACCACGATTTTCTGAACAGGTTCGACCACTTCGAACTTGATCAAGAGTGGCGTGCCAGACTCACTGACCCAATGGGTGTCGTTGTCTTCGTCGATGGCGTTGGTCGTGGTCGGGCCGTTGTGTTCCGATATCGCCACACCGCCCTGAATCTGGGAGGCGACGTTGGTGTTGGCGGCTGGGTCTGAACCGCCGCCACTGCCTGGTTCGTCGTTGTTGACGATACCGTCACCACCACAGGCGGACATCAGCAAAGCGCACAGGGCAACAGACAACAACCGGTTCATATCGCGTATTTCCCTTGGGTCGGATATCGGAGCAGGAAAACAGAATGTTTTCTTGCCCGGATATTGTCAGGAAATCGGCACCAGTTCTCAACGGTCAGATTACCCCGCCCAGTAAAACATACTCGACAGTTTGCCCAGTACCTCGACAGACCAGTGTTGGCTGGCAGGGGTTTTGGCCATGCTGGCACATACATGCAGGGGGAGCAGGTGCTCTTCTCTGGGGTGGCAGTATCGGGCATGAGGAGCGGTTGACCACTCGGACAGCCGTTTCAGTCGGGCAGCTTCGGTCAAATCCTGATTCAGACAGGTTTCCTGCAACCAGTGTTCAAATTCCAGATTTCGCACCCGGCTACCGGGATCGGAGGAGAAAAACGCTCGCATGTTGTGGAAACTGAACCCCGAGCCGAGCACCAGCAGGCGGCCTTCCTGGTCTGAGTTCTTCAGTGCCTGCAAGGCTTTGCCGATGCGCAAATGTGTATCGGCGTTGAGGCTGTTCACCAGCGACAGCTGCACCACCGGGATATCCGCATCCGGGTACATCAGTTTGAGTGGCACAAAAACGCCGTGATCGAAACCGCGCTTGTTGTCCATTCTGGCGTGAATTCCCGATTGCTCCAGCGCCTGGTGAATCCGGCTGGCCAGCGTTGTCTCCCCAGGGGCGGGATACCGGATCTCATAGCTCTGGGGCGGAAAACCGTAGTAGTCGTAGATCAGGTCCGGGTTGGCCCCGGCGGTAATGGTGGGGACGCGTTCTTCCCAGTGGGCGCTGATCACCAGAATGGCCGTCGGTTTGGGAATCTCGCCCGCAATGTGAGTCAGGCTGGCGACCAGGTCGGCGTGACCGGGGTCGCCCAGCAGTGGCATTGGGCCACCGCCGTGGGACAAGAACAGAATGTCAGTTTGCATGGTGCTGTCTCCTTTGCAATCACAGGGACGCCGGGCCAACCGGGACAATGCCCGTCGGATTCAGGGCTTTGACGGAATAATAACCGGCCTTGATATGGTCGAGTTGAACCGTTGCCTGAATACCATCAAGTGCCAGGATTTTCTGCATGTAGCGATGCAGATTGGGCATGGCAGACAGCGTGTTGCGGTTGCATTTGAACAAGCCGTGATAGGCCGCGTCGAAGCGCACCAGTGTCACAAACAGCCGAACATCGGCTTCGGTAAGGCGATTCCCGAACAGATAGCCACGGGTTTCGGCCAGACGCTGCTCCAGCGCGTCGAGGGTTGCAAAGACGTTGTGATACGCCTCTTCGTAGGCTTTTTGTGTGGTCGCAAATCCGGCCTGGTACACGCCGTTGTTCAAACGGGTATAAATGTGTTCGTTGAGCGTGTCGATGTCTTCGGCCAGATCATCCGGGTACAAATCCGGGCCGTTGTCTTCCACGACATCGGAGAACGCCGTGTTCAACATCCGAAGGATGTCAGCGGACTCGTTGTTCACCATCTGGTCGGTGTGCTTATCCCACAGTACGGGGACGGTGGCACGTCCGGTGAAGGTTGAGTCGGCATGGGTGTAAATCTGATGCATGTATCGGGCATGGTGCAGCGGGTCTTCATCTGCACCATCGAAACCACCAAACTGCCAGCCTTGATCAGTCAGCTTTGGATTGACCACGGATACGCTGATGACATCCGTCAGATTCTTCAGTGTCAGTGCCATCAAGGTGCGGCAAGCCCACGGACAAATGTAGGCAACGTACAGATGATAGCGACCTTTTTCAGCTTTGAATCCGCCTTTGCCTGTGATGCCTGCGGAGCCGTCTGGCGTAACCCAATGGCGGAATGAAGAGGTCTGGCGGATAAAACGCCCATCCTCGTCTTCGTTTTGAACCGGCTGCCAATTTTCTTTCCAGATACCGTTAACCAACATGCTGCTGTGCCCTTTCTATCGACGAAAAAATGTCGGGCGGTCAGGCCCGACGATGTGTTCAGAGGCGCTGAATGCCTCGTTGACTGCGAATCAGCTGGCAGTCGCTGCTGAATGTTTTTCCGCAGCGGTGCTGGTGGCGTTCTGATCCAGTAGCGTCTTGAGCCAGTTATCCACAGAGAGGCTGCCAGCGCCCTGGATCGCCAGTGCGGTGGTGGCGGCAACCAGAGTCAGCGCGTATTCGTAGCCGTTGTTGGTCAGGAACAGGCCGTGCTCGAAGTGCACTGCGAAAATCGCTACCAGCATGGCAAAGGCCGAAACAGCCGCCGCCGGGCGAGTCAGTAGTCCCAGCACCAGCGCGATGCCACCGAAGAATTCGGCGCTGCCCGCCATCAGGGCCATCAGGTAGCCAGGCTCGAGACCGATACTGGCCATCCATTGTCCGGTGCCTTCCAGACCGTAGCCGCCGAACCAGCCAAACAGCTTTTGTGCACCGTGGGCTGCCAGCACAATCCCGACCGGAATACGCAGTGCCAGAGCGGCGTAGCCAGCGTTGGAGTCGATCAGTGTTTTGATCATGTTTGCATTCATCGTCTTGTCCTCGAAATTCGTTGCGTTGAGATAATCGTTGAGAGAGTCGTTTGCTGTGCGTCTTGCGATGAGTTCAATGTACTATCGCCATGGATATTGAATAAGATGGCTGTCATTGTTTGATTGACAACGTTTTGTTGATAGTTGGCCGAATCGGGAGAACCCAATGGATCGCATTGATGCCATGCGCACCTTTGTCACTGTGGTGAACGAGGGCGCTTTTGCACGCGCTGCGGAACGACTGGACATGTCACCGCAACTGGCGAGCAAGTATGTCTCGCAGCTGGAGCAGCATCTGGGCGTGCGATTGCTGAATCGCACCACCCGCAAGGTCAATCTGACTGAGGCAGGAACGCGTTACTTTCAGCGTGCCAGCCAGTTACTGGATGAAATAGATGATTTGGAAAATCAGCTCGGAGACTTGCAGGAAGGTGTCCGTGGACTGCTGAAAATCAATGCCCCGGTGTCATTCGCGACCAGTCACCTGGCACCCTTGGTGTGTGATTTCCAGAAGGCCTATCCAGGTATTGGTATCGATCTGCAACTGAACGACCGTAAGGTGGATATTGTGGAGGAAGGTGTCGACATTGCCTTGCGGATTGGCCGTCTCAAAAGCTCGTCACTGATTGCCAAACGGCTGGCGCCGATTCGGCTGGTGATGTGTGCATCGCCCGACTATCTGCAACGACACGGCCATCCAACCACACTGGAACAGCTCAAACAGCATCGCTACCTCAAATACAGCTATCTGGATGCCATTGATAGTGAAGCTGCGCATCATCACCTGATGCAGGGGCGCAGCGTTTTCGCGGAT
Organism: Oceanospirillaceae bacterium; assembly: GCA_002723385.1. Classification (GTDB taxonomy): domain Bacteria; phylum Pseudomonadota; class Gammaproteobacteria; order Pseudomonadales; family Oceanobacteraceae; genus Oceanobacter. The sequence goes on from PBNY01000035.1 coordinate 11,724, forward strand.
CTGATCAGCAACAACGGCGACGTGCTGTCCCAGGCCGCCATTGCAGGAGCCGGTATTGCCATCCAGCCGACCTTTATCTGTGGATCGGCCATTGCCGAAGGCAGGCTGGTGCATGTGATGCCGGAGACAAAACTGGAACCGCTGGGGCTATACGCCGTCTACGCCCATCGTCAGCTGTTACCCAGCAAGGTGCGTTGCTTTATCGAATTTGCAGACGGCTACTTTGGTGAGCAGCCGTATTGGGATAAGGGGTTGGGTTAGGAGGTCAGGACTTATGTACCACCGACAACACTGATGCAGCACCGGCAAACATGGCGGCAAAACTGCGATTCAGCATCCGTTGCTGGTGTGGTGATTTCAGGTAACGCAGCACTCTGGCAGCCAGGCCGGTGTAGCCTGCCATCACGATCATATCCACGCTGATCATGGTGAGTGTCATCAGGGTGTACTGAGGCGCCTGGGGTTCTGTCGGATTCAGGAATTGCGGCAAGATGGCGAGTATAAACACCATCGCTTTGGGATTGCTGATATTGATCAGGAAGCCTTTGCTGACAAGACGGAACGGACTGTCAAAGGCGTTGGCCTGGGTCTCTCCATCCAGCTGCGAAGGCAAGGCATGCCACTGCTGCCAGGCCAGATAAAGCAGATAGCCGACACCCAACCATTTGATCAGTTCGAACGCCAGTACCGACGCCGCCAGCACCGCACCAATGCCTGCCGCGACAATCAGCACCTGCACCACCAGGGCCAGTTGCAAGCCAATGACGTTCCAGTAGCCATGCCAGAAACCGAAGCGCATGCCACTCGACATGGAGGCAATGGCACTGGCTCCTGGTGACAAGCTAATGACCCAGCAGGCCGCGAAAAAGGCCAGCCAGACGTTGAATTCCATAAGCAGATTCTGCAATGACGCTGTAAGGGGCGCGATGATATCAGCTCTGCGGTTGTAACCAGCCTGCTTTTTCGGCCTTTCGCTGCAGCTGAACAGACAATAGCGTGGCCAGAACAATGCCAATCATATCTGCGACGTAGTCCAGCCCGTCCAGCGTGCGGTTTTCGACAAAATGCTGGCTGCCTTCCTCAAGGGTCACGAATGCCCAGACCGCCAGCGTGCCCCAATACAGGTTGCGGTTGGGCAAGCGGATACGAGCCAGGTCAAGCCCTCGGAAACGACAGGTCATGTTGGCAAACAGCGTCAGAGTACCGAACAACACCACATGGCCAACCTTGTCGCCGTGTGGGATGGCTGCGACCAAATCAAAGAAAACACTTTTCTGACCGGTGTTGGCCAGATAAATAATCCACAGGATAAAGCCAAAGAAGGCGACGGACAGGGCGGCGATCAGCTTGTACATAAGGTACCGGTTTGTATTCAGACGCATTTGAGTTGCGGGTGAAAATGCTATCATCGCCGCGACTAATATTCAGGTGAGTTCATCATGTCTAAAAGCTTTGAAGCCCAGGGAATCATCCATTCCATCGACGAAACCAAAACCTATGGCCAGAACGGATTCACCAAGCGTGAGTTTGTCGTCAAACTGACCGGTGAAGGCGAAAATGAAAAGTACCCGAACTACGTTGCACTGGAGCTGATCAAGGACAAATGTGCCCTGATGGATATGTTCAGCCCGGGTGATGAAGTGGTGGTTCATTTCAACCTGTCAGGGCGTCTGTGGAACTCGCCGGGCAAGCCGGAAAAGTGTTTTACCAGCTTGCAGGCATGGCGTGTGGAGCGAGCCGGTCAGGATCAGACCTTCGCTGGCACCATGGATGACGAGGGCTTCGGTGGCCAGCCATCCAACTTTGATGACGACGTGCCCTTCTGATCTTCTCGCACTTCGGGGGAAGCGACTATTCAGATGCAGTCGGTCAGTGCCTTCTGGCCGATTGCTGCTGGCCAATTGAGAATAGTTTCGGACGCTGGTTGTTTCGGGAAATGTTATGAAATAACATGATTGTTATTCTATAACATAACCTCATGGATATAGCCTTATGAACCTGACTCCGCTGTTCAAGCTCAGTCTGATCTCCGGTGCCCTGATGCTGGCGGCATGCGGTGGCGATGATAATTCTTCCTCTTCCAACAACACGGATGATGAGCACAATCACGCGGCCAGTGCCCGCATCCTGATGACCTCAAATTCTGATACCGCCCTGACGGTTTTTGATCAGGCTCATGAAGAGTTTGAAGCTTTGGGTCAGGCGACCGAGATGTCTGGCAATGTCATTCGTTCCGACGATGGTCTGTCGGCAGCGGTTGTTACTTCTGATGGCGTGCAGTTTGTGTATTCCGGTATTCATGCCGAGGAACACGAAGAAGGTGAAGAGCACGAAGAAGGCGAAGAGCACGAAGAAGACGAAGAGCATTCAGAAACGCATGATGCTGAAATTCTGACGGCTCTGACGCTGAATGAGGCTGGCCTAACGGTCTCCATGACACAGAATCACTTTGCGGTTCTGAAAGGCGGCAACACCCAGTTCTACCCAGCCGCTGAACTGGAAGAAGCGACAGAGCCGAAAGCGGGCCTGGAGCTGACTGGCGTAACGCAGACGTATCCGGCAGCCATTCTGGATAAAGAGCATGCTTTGCGTCTGGTGTTCGCCAAAGATAAGGCGATCGTTTACGAAGGCACCGAAGCGACCGAGACCGTTCTGGATTGCGTTTCCCCAACTGCTGTCGTCAAAGCGCATGAAATGACGCTGGCCCAGTGTGGCACTGCTCTGATTGCTGTGGTTGTTGAAGAGCATGAGCATGCCGAAGAGGCACAGGCTGCAGAGGAAGGCGCTTCCGAAGACGAGCCAAGCATCGAAACTCCGACGATTGACTTGGGTACTCTGGAAGTCAGCAAGCTGGTGTCCAACGGCCACAAAGCGGTTGTGTTTGGCTCTTCTGGCCTTGCTTTGAAGTCCGTGACCTGGAAGGACGATCAGGTGATGATCGTAGACATGGAATTAGAACCTGCAAAGGATGAAGTGTCTGGGGAGCCCAAAGCAACTGCAATTTGCGATGTGGACTTTGCTACGGCGGATACCAAGGCAGGCATTCTGACCAATGATGGCCAGCTGCACTTCACGGATTTGAAAGCCAACACCACTCGCAAGATTGAGTTGGATGATTCCAACGAAAACGCGACTTGCGCAGATTGGGCACTGACCAGCGGGCCACAGTCCTTTACCGTTATGGACAGCGATGTGGGCAAGATGTACTACATCGACTCTCACGATGGTCACCCTTACCATATCCACGAGAAGTTTGATCTGACGTCTGGTACTGATGTAGCCGCCGCCGCTATGTTGCATGCAGTGGGTATGGAACACAATCACGACGACCATTAATAGACCCGCCTCTGCCTGAAGCTGCTCTGCTGTGTTTATCCCTGGTGCTAATTGGTGAACTGGCACCGGGTTTTTTTTTTTTGGCCCTGGAAACCCTATGAATCCGCAAACCCCGAATTTTGTTCGTTCTCGCGTGTGTCTGGCGCTGGCAGCCGTCAGTGCATCTGCGTCCGTGTGGGCCGAGATGGATGAAGTGGTTGCGATTGGTCAGCAGTCTGCGGTGTTTGATGTGGCACAACCCGTGACACGCCTGGACGGCGATGCCATTCGTGACGAGGCCAAAAGTACGCTGGGGGATCTTCTCGAACGTCTTCCCGGCGTCAGTAATGCCTCCTTTGGACCGGGAGTGGGACGGCCTGTGATTCGCGGCATGGCGTCCAGCCGGGTCAAGGTGTTGACCAATGGTACCGACTCTGCCGATGTATCGGCCATGAGCTCCGACCACGCCCCGATGGCCGAGTTGAGTGCGGCCCAGACCATTGAGGTGGTGCAGGGACCTGCCACCTTGCGCTATGGCGGTGGCGCCATTGGTGGGGTGGTGAATCTGTCGGACAGCCGCATTCACCGCAATGCCCTTGAGGGTACGGAAGTGATGCTCAGTTCAACGCTGTCTTCCGTTGATGAAGGACGTTCACTGGCCGTGACTGCTGACAGCGGCAATGGCAACTGGGTATTGCATGCAGACGGTTTTGTGCGTCGCAGTGAGGACTATCAGGCCGGTAGCCAGGGACGCAAGAGCAGTGAGCGAGAAGGCGAGGTCATCAACAGTGATACCACAGGTCGTGGTGGTGCGCTGGGGCTGAGTCGCACGTCGGATGATGGCTTTGTCGGTCTGAGCGTCGCCAGACTTGAATACCGCTACGGTGTTCCTAACGAAGAGAATGAACCGGCACGAGTGGAACCGGAGCAGACGCGTTATGAACTCCGTGGTGCTATCTATCAGCCGTTCAGTTGGATGGATGAATGGCGCATCAACCTGTCCTACAACGATTACATTCACGATGAAACCGAAGGTACATTCGTCGTTGGCTTGTTTGATCAGGAAACCGTCCAGCTTCGCAGCGATGCCGATCTGGTGTTGTCTGAGAACTGGACCGCAACGGTCGGTGTGCAATGGAGCCAGAGAGAATTGGCCTTGTGCCACGATCACGGTGGCTGCAGCGAGATTCCGGACTATTCCGATCGCAGCTGGGATGGTTCACAGGGGCTGAACCTGTCGCTGTTCAACGGCTATCTGTTTGCACACGATACGCCGATGCCGGAAACCACCACGACGGATGTCGGCCTGTTCTGGATCGGTCAACGCGATTGGGAGCACGGCATGATCGAAGTGGGTGTACGTGTCGACGAGCGCACCATCGAACTGGATGAAAACGCCATTCGCCCGTCGCATCGCAAGCAGGCTGCCTACTACCAGGATCGCAACTTTACGCCGGTCTCGGTCTCGGCGGCGGCGACCTGGGTTCTTGATGAACAGCAGCGTCTGGGCTTCAGCCTGGCCCGTGCCCAACGCGCACCGGATGCGGAAGAAATACTCTGGAATGGCGATCATCACGCCACCTTCTCATTCCAGCTCGATAACGGCGACCTGGATATTGAAACGGCGTACACAATGGATGCCAACTGGCTCTATCAGGGGGATGAACAGGCCGTGCGTCTGGCGGCGTTTTTGTACGAATTCGAAGACTACATCTACAACGACCTGAAAGCCTTTGGTGATCCATTCCATAGTAATGCGGTGTATCGCCACGAGCAGGAAGATGCCCGTTTTTACGGTGCGGAAGCCAGCTGGGATCAAGCCGTGAATGATTCCGTTGGTGTAGAACTGGCTGCCGACTGGGTGCGTGCTCGTTTGACGTCCGGTACCAAAGACAACCTGCCACGCACTCCGGCTCCGAGCCTGATGGCGGCGGTGACCTGGCAGCAAGAGTCATGGCAGGCTCGTGCCGAATCACGTACTCACTTGCGTCAGAGCAATCCATCGAAGACGGAAGTTGAAACCGATGGTTACACCCAGCTGAATGTTGCGGTGAGCTACAAAACCGGGATCTCCGGTGCGGATGTGAATCTGTCTCTGAAGGGCAACAACCTGACGGATGCATACGGCCAGTCGCATACTTCGTATCTGAAGGAATACGCGCCGATTCCGGGACGGAATTTCGTGCTGTCAGCGACAGTGAGATATTGACTGCGAATGGCGGCAGGATGACACCGAGTGTCATTCGGTTGCCACACAGAATTCATCGAAACTAAACAAGACTGAACGGGTTGCCTGCTAAACTAGGCGTTCCTTGGTTGCAAGGGGAGGTTTTGCCTAGTTTAATAGTCAAAGGCTTGGTTTTTTTGACGCAACAATTCTATGAAAACTGATATTCCTACAGAAGAATTATTAAAACGCATCGGTCAACAACTGGCCATAAGGGCTAGTGCTGCCGGATTGAGCAATGTTGAATTGGCTCGCCTTTCTGGAGTTAACCGCAATACCGTTTCCAATGCATTATCGGGTGGTGATACCCGGCTTTCGACCTTGATTCGGTTAAGCCGTCAAATTGGCTATACCGACTGGTTGAATGATCTGATTGAAACACCGGATGAAACACCGGTACAGCAGTTTCAGGCCATGCAGCAGAGGCAGACAACGGATGAACGTCGCCACAAAAACAGCACTCCTGCGGTCAAGCCTGCTCCTCGCCCGCTGGGGCGTCGTCCGAACAATACCCGTGTCTCGCGCCGTTACGTAATTGAGCATGCCTGATCTACTGGTTCGTGTTCTGCTCTGGGATAACCTGGTTGGTATTCTGAGGTGGGATAACAGACGCCAGATCGCAAGCTTTCAGTACATGCCGGAATATCTGGATCAGAATCTGCCATCCATTAACCCATTGCTATTGCCACTCAGCAATCGGGTGTACGAATTTCCTGAACTGGCCAGAACGAAAACGTTTCATGGTTTGCCAGGCGTTATTGCCGACAGCTTGCCGGAGAAATTTGGTAACCGCATTCTGGACGCTTATCTGATAAAAATGAGTCGTTCTCTCGATGAACTTACGCCGCTTGAGCGCCTGTGTTACCAGGGGAATCGGGGTATGGGAGCACTGGAGTTTGAACCGGTTCTGGACAATGCGCCGGGGTTGGATGGGGCGGTTGAGCTGGATGTGCATGATCTGGTGGAAACAGCACAAGCGGTTCTGAGTGAACGCAAAAGAGTGCGTGCCAACGTGGAGTCCGTTTCTCCGGATGAAGCCAGTGCCAATATTTCCAGTCATCAGCTCGAAACCCTGATCACCGTCGGTACCAGTGCTGGTGGCGCCAAGGCCAAGGCCGTTATTGCCATTAACCCGGACACCAGCGAAGTCCGTTCGGGTCAGAGTTGGGTGCCGGATGGCTTTGAACATTGGTTACTGAAGTTTGATGAGACCGACAACGAAGAGCTGCCCAGCAAGCATCAGATTGGCCGACTGGAATTCGCCTACAGTGAAATGGCCTATGCTGCCGGAATCAACATGATGGAATGTGGCCTGATGGATGATGGCAGTCGGGCGCATTTCATGACGCGTCGTTTTGACCGCTACGAAAACAACAGCAAGGCACATGTTCTGTCTCTGGCTGGTATGGCACATCTGGATCGTGATCCACCCGGTGAAGTCGGGTATGAACGATTGTTTCAGGTTATCCGTCAGCTTGGTCTGGGTCAGGATTCCCTGGACGAAATGTATCGCCGTATGCTGTTCAATATCTGCTCCCGCAATCAGGATGATCACACCAAGAACCATGCCTTTCTGATGTTCGGCGATGGCTCATGGGAGCTATCACCCGCCTACGATTTGTGTTTCAGCTATAAGCCCGGTAGCCGCTTCATTGACCTCCACCAGATGTCTTGTAATGGCAAACGGGATGGCTTTGAACTCTCTGATTTGCTGGCTGCGGCGAAAATGGCCGACGTCAAAAAACCTCTTGAGATGCTGGAAGAGGTTCAAACGGCCATTGCGGACTGGGATGTGTTCGCCAATGAGGCGGGTGTTGATGAGAACGTTGCGTTCTCTATTGGCCAACTGCATCGACGGTTTTTGTAATCTTCTTCTAACTGCCCATCTGGCAATTCATTTCCCTACTTAAGTTCCCCTCTTCTGGTTCTATACAACCACACTGATCGAAGCATTGGGTTTGACCATCGGAAAGCGCACGATAATTCGTTAATCGGGCAACCGTAGCTGTGTGAACAAGCGATGAAGAATTCAAAATCCCACGTTTGCCTTCTGGTCTTTGCTGTAATTCGACCTTAGTATTATCAACCAAGGTCGGATAAGACCAATAACAAGAATATTGAGCACTCCCTGGAGTCTCGCAGGATGGCGAGCTATCTGTCACGGTCTGGAAACGCCGATCGCCACCTGAATCCCGTTTTCCCTTACTCAAACCACACAGGAGGCACGCCATGCGCAGGCCAATACGTATCGCAGTAACCGGAGCTGCCGGAAGCATCGCCAGTCATCTGGTCTTCAAGATTGCTGCCGGTGAAATGTTCGGCAAGGATCAGCCGGTCATACTGCAACTGATCGAAATTCCACAGGCTATGGAAGTTCTGCTCGGTCTGGCGATGGAGCTCGAAGACTGCGCGTTTCCGCTGCTGCACACCATCACCCTGCATGACAATGTCGAAGAAGGCTTCGAGAACGTGCACTACGCACTGTTGATCGGCGCAACGCCGCGTCGTCCGGGTATGGAGCGCAAGGACTTGCTGAAGCAGAACGCCGAGATCTTCGCGCGTCAGGGCAAGGCATTGAACGATTTCGCTAACCGCGACGTTAAAGCCGTGGTTGTCGGCAACCCGGCCAACACCAATGCACTGGTTGCTTCCCGCAATGCACCGAACCTGAGTCCTTCCCAGTTCACAACCCTGACTCGTCTGGATCAGAACCGCGCTATCGGTACTCTGGCCAACCACACCGGCATTAACCCGAAAGACATTGACGGTGTCATCATCTGGGGTAACCACAGCACAACCCAGTTCCCGGATCTGCACCAGACCACCTTGTACGGCAATCCGGCCATGCCAGCGATTCCAATGGACTGGTACACCGAAACCTTTATTCCTGCGATCCAGAAGCGTGGTGGAGCGATTCTGGCGAAGCGCGGTGTGTCCAGCGCGCCATCTGCCGCTCAGGCCATTGTTGACCATATGTACAACTGGGTGCTGGGCACCAAGCCTGGCCAGATTGTCAGCATGGGCATTGCCAGTGACGGCTCCTACGGGGTTGCCAAGGGCATCTTCTACTCCTTCCCGGTACGCTGCGACTATGGCCGTTACCAGATTGTTCAGGGCATTGAACTGAATGAATTCCAGAAGGGACGTCTGAAGCTGACTGAAGACGAGCTGCTGGAAGAAAAAGACGGTGTGGCCCACTTGTTGCCACAAGAGACAGAAGACACACACACCAACCTGAGCATCTGCCTCAAGTCAGGTGTCACTCTGTACGCCGACGAAACCGGCCCGGCTGAAAGCTACAAGTTCTTGCGCATGAACCGCGTGATGTAATTGGAAGCACTGACCGCTCTCTTTTGAAGAGAGTGAACCGCTCGGCTGATGAACTCTTTGGTTAGCCGGGCGGTGGTCTTTCTCTCAGCGTCACAGCCCACGCTTTACACAATGTAAACGCTCGCTGCTGTGATGGTGGGCAATTCCGGTGTATAACCAACACAAGGATGAGCCGACAGGAGAGACCCTCCATGAATCAACCTGCTTCACTAATCTGCAGCATTTCCAATACTTCCCTCGGAAAAGTGCTGGTTGCCTCCAGTGCAACGGGGATTTGTGCGCTATACGTTGGTGAACAGACGGACACCTTGCTGACGACCCTCAGTGAAGACTTTCCTCTGGCAGACACTCTGCTGACCCGCCTGACAGAACTGCCTTCTCCTGCCGACGAGTGGCACCAGACTGCACTCGATATTGCCATCGGCCTCAAGGCTGAACTGCCACCACTGGACCTGTCCGGAACAGATTTCCAGCAAGCCGTGTGGCGGCAACTTCAGACCATTCCTGCTGGTTCCGCACTCAGCTACACCGAACTGGCGCTGGCGATTGGACAGCCAGATGCCATTCGAGCTGCCGCCAATGCCTGTGGCGCCAATAAAATCGCGATATTGATTCCCTGCCATCGTGTTACCCGCAAAGACGGCGATACCGGTGGCTATCGTTGGGGAGTGGAGCTTAAGAACAAGTTGTTGGAGAGGGAGCAGAAATTCAGTTCGATATGACAAGAATCGTCTCGCTCAATCCCAGCAGGATGATTATTGACCAGATTGGGATGTGATCAACGTGAAACAACATTGTGCAGTCCTGTTCCGGCTATGAGTCGATTCGCTATTCCGGGGCATGGGTAGCCATCGGCGGACCTGCAATTGTGCAGCGTTGATATCTTTCTCAGCCAAAGCGAGCTTCCTGTCAGCCCATTGGCCGTGCCGCTTCTCCCTATGCCATCAATTGCCCCGAATCCTGATGATATCAGGAGCATTACAAGTCCTACCGTCTTCTTTGTCAGGCCATCTTCGCACCAGGAAGGGGCGAATGTCGTTGGCACATAGCTTGCCGAGGGGTTGTATCTCCCCAGTATTCTGACAACGAGGACAGAGCTATGTGGCGACTTATGTACCGACTGTTGATCGCAGCTTCAATGTGTATGGTCGTAACGACCGCTCAGGCAGAGGAAGCGATGACATCTGCGTTGGCAGCCAATACGGTTTGGGTGGTTGTGTCTGCAGCATTGGTGTTCTTCATGCAGGCCGGGTTTGCACTATTGGAAAGCGGCATGTCTCGGGCAAAGAACTCGGTAAACGTCATGATGAAAAACTACATGGACGTGTGTCTTGGCTCCTTGCTGTTCTGGTTGGTCGGTTATGGCCTGATGTTCGGCAGCAATACCAGCGGGTTTATTGGCACCAGCCATTTCATGCTGTCAGGTGTGGAGTCCTGGGATTACACCGTATTGCTGTTTCAAACCATGTTTGCCGCAACCGCCGTGACCATTTGCAGCGGCGCCATGGCTGAACGTACCCGTTATGAAGCCTATCTGGTGGCAGCGGCGGTCATTGTGGCCTTCATTTATCCGGTATTCGGCAGTTGGGTCTGGGGTGGTCTCTACGGTGGCAGCGGCTGGCTCGCTGACATGGGCTTTATCGATTTTGCCGGTTCGACGGTGGTTCATTCTGTCGGAGCCTGGTGCGCTCTGGCCGGGGTGCTGGTACTGGGACCTCGGACCGGACGTTTTTCCCGCGATACCGGAGAAGTGCGTTCCATACCCGGGCACAACCTGTCCCTGGTCGCGTTGGGCGGCTTCATCCTTTGGCTTGGTTGGTTTGGTTTTAATGGCGGCAGTACGCTCGAAGCCAGCGCTGACATCGGAGTGATCGCACTGAATACCCAGCTGTCTGCAGCGGCTGGTGCGTTGGGAGCACTGATGTTCAGTCGCTTGTTGCGGGTTCCGATTCTGTTAACGGCCACCGTCAATGGCAGCATTGCAGGGCTGGTGGGCATTACCGCCGGTTGCGCTGTTATGGAGCCTGTATGGGCAATCGTAACCGGCCTGATTGCGGGTGTGATCGCCGTGGCTGGCGCACAATTTATGGAGCGTCTTGGCCTGGATGATGTCGTTGGTGCCGTGCCGGTACACGGCTTTGCAGGCGCTTGGGGAACGCTCGCGGCGGGCCTGTTTGTTGCCGGGGACATGTTCAATACCCAGCAAATAGCGGTTCAGCTGGTTGGCATCGTGGCTGCCTTCGTATGGACCTTCCCGCTGGCGTTGGTGACGTTTCTGGTGATCAAGGCATCCATGGGGTTGCGAGTCAGTACTGCAGAAGAACAGCAAGGATTGGATGTTTCGGAGCACTATGAAGTGGCGTATCCGGAATTTCACAAAGATGTTACCTATTTTCGCCAATAAGCCGATCTGGCCAGCATAAACGGGACGTGTGGATGAATATCGATACCAAGCGTCGTGCGGTTTATACCGTGCTCAGCGATGTACTGGAGGGTGATGATCTGTGGGACGTCATGTGGCGATGGGAAACGGGTTACTCGCAAAAATCCCAGTATGAATTGAACAGTTTCTTTAGCGATTGCAGTGATTTGAGTGCCATTGCCGGTCGTCGATCCCAGCTCTACAGAGAGTTGATTGGGCTACTGATCAAGGGCACGGGAGAGCTGAAACCAGATCCGCTGTCAGAAATGGAAGCCTACCGTGAACGTCTCGGACTGCCGTCCGAACCGGTGTTCCAGCTTACCAGTGAATGGATGCCCTGCTTTCAGGTCGTCATTCAGGAAATGATGGCCGGGCTGTCCGTTGATCAGCTTCAGAAGGTGCGGACTCAGGTGGAGGAACGAGCCCAGCGTGGGCGTCTGGCGGCGGAGTTGATATACGTCTTTTCCATGGTCGCGTCGGGTAAACAATACGACGACCAGTTAATGGCCGAATTCGAAGATATTAAAGCACTGGTGAATCTGGCGTATGTCGCGTTATGTGAACAGCAAGGTCCGGTTTTGAGCGACAGGCAGTTGGCGAAAGGCATCGAACGGGCACAACAGGAAATACAGGGCGTGGATCCCCGGTTGTTGTTGCAGCATCGCAGGGTATGACACGCCGAATCTTGTGTTGTCAGCTTCAGCCGACGTTTCTGACGTTTCCTGATTGATATAAATCCCCCTCCCGTTGGGAGGGGGATGGCCTTGCCTTACTCCAGGCTCACTATTCTCTAAGACCCATACACCATCGCCGGGAACCAGTTCACCAGTCCGGGGAAGGAAATCAGCAGGGCCAGTGCGGTCAGCTGCAGAATAATGAACGGAATCACGCCCTTGTAGATGGTGTTCAGGCTCACTTCCGGTGGGCAAACGCCCTTGAGGTAGAAGAGCGAGAATCCCACCGGCGGTGTCAGGAAGGATGTCTGCAAGGTCAGGGCGACCAGCATCACAAACCACACCAGTGTCGGGTTATCGAGTACACCGTAGCCGTTGATGGCGATTTCCAGGGCACTGACCACCGGCGCTACCAGCGGCAAGATAATCAGGGTGATTTCAATCCAGTCGAGGATAAAGCCGAGCAGGAAGACGATGCCGAGGATAAACAGGATGATGCCGTAGGGACCGAACGGCAGTGAGGTCAACAGGGATTCGATGTACTCGTCACCGCCCAGTTCACGCAGCACCAGTGCGAACATGGTTGCGCCGATAAAGATGGCGAAGATGTAACCACTCACATTCAGGGTGTCGTGCAGGCATTCTTTCACCACCTTGACGCTCAGCTTGCCGTTTTGCCACGCCAGCAGCATGGCGGCGAACGCCCCCACCGCCGAGGCTTCGGTCGGAGTCGCAATGCCGGCGAAGATACTGCCGAGTACGGCAACAATCATGGCCAGTGTGGGGGTGACGGCCTTGATCACGTCAATCCAGACCTGACGCGTCACCGGTTGAACGTTCTCCGCCAGTGGCATGGAATCCGGTTTCAGAATGCCCCATCCCAGTATGTAGACGATGTACAGGGTACCCAGCAGCAGACCGGGGAAGACAGCGCCCATAAACAGGTCACCCACCGACAACGCCAGCTGATCAGCCATGATCACCAGCATGATGCTCGGAGGGATCAGAATACCCAGCGTGCCAGAGCTGGCCACGGTGCCGACGGTCACGGTTTTGCAGTAACCCTGTTTCAGCATCGCAGGCAGTGACATCACTCCCAACAGCACCACCGAAGCGCCAACGATACCCGTCGAAGCGGCCAGAATAATGCCGATCAACACCACGGTAATCGCCAGTCCGCCGCGAACCCGGCCAAACAACGCCTGAAACGAATGCATCAGATTTTCGGCCACACCGGATTTATCCAGCAGGTTGCCCATAAAAATGAACATCGGCAGTGCGACCAGAATCCAGTTATCCATGATCTTGTAAATCCGGCTGACCACCAACCCAACTGAGTTGAAGTCGATGCCAAGCAGAGTGTCCATATGCAGGTCGGCCATCCAGGCGATGAACGCAAATACGGTTCCGACACCGGCCAGTACCCAGGCGACTGGAAAGCCGGTAAACAGCAGCAGAATAAAGCTGACGAACATCAGCACAATCAGGACTTCATTAAATTCCACGATCAGCCCTCCTGTTGGCGACGTGTTAGCAACACGATGTCGCGGTAGATACGGTTACAGCAGGCCAGAATCAGAAGTCCGAAGCAGAGCGGGATCATGGATTTGATCAGCCAGCGATAGGGAAGCCCGGCCGGCGCCAGTGAGCGCTCATTAATACGGTAGGCTTCGTGTACGAATTCAACGCCGTGATAGAACACCAGCAGCAGGAATGGCAGCAGCAAGACCACCATGCCGATGATTTCGATCAGGTATTTCCAGAACGGTGGAAAATGGGCGTGCAGCACGTCTACCCGGACGTGGGAATTGCGTGCCTGGGCGTAGACCACACCGATCATGACGCCAATGGCGTAGAGGTGCCATTGCAGTTCTTCCAACGCGATCAGACCGGCGCTGAAGCCCCGTCGTAGCAGAACCTGCAGCAGAATCACCACCATCAGGATGGCGAAAATCCAGGAAATAAACTGGCCGACGCGAACGAGCAGCTGATCAACCGCGTCCGCTATCGGCACAGGTACGTGTGGCTCGGAGGCCTGAGGGTCGGAATGACTCATGGGAACACCTGCTGGAGAGACAGAATGTGGAACGGAAACAGGGCCTGGCGTCGGATGGGGGAACGCGCAAGCCCTGTGGAGTGTTATGCCTTGGTCGGATCAGTCTTCACGCGGTACGAATGCACGCGAGGACCACAGCTTGTAGTTTTCGCGGAAAGTCTGCAGATCCTTGTAAACCGCTGCGAAGGTCGGGTCTTTCTTCTGGTCTTCGACCACTTCGTCCCAGGCGCTGCGGAAGGCTTTCAGCATTTCAGGAGACCACTTGTGAACGGTAACGCCACGTTCTTCAGTGTTCTTCTTGATCGCTTCAAACTGGATGTATTCAGACTCGGCGATGGAGTTGGTGATGGATGCCTTGCACGTGGTGGAGATCACCGCACGCTGGCTGTCGTCCATTTTGTTCCAGGTGTCCTTGTTGATCAGCAGTTCGAACAGGGTGGCTTGCTGGTGCCAGCCCGGGAAGTAGTTGTGCTTGGCAACCTTGTAGAAGCCCAGCTTCTGGTCGATGGCTGGCTGGGAGAATTCCGTCGCATCGATGGCGCCTTTTTCCAGCGCGCCGAAGATTTCACCGCCCGGCAGCAGCGACGTGGAGACGCCCAGTTTCTGCATCACTTCACCACCCAGACCGTAGAAACGCATGTTCAGGCCTTTCAGGTCATCGAGGGATTTCACCGGCTTCTTGAACCAGCCAGAGGTTTCCGGGCTGATCAGCGCGCATGGCTCAACGTGAACGTTGTAACCGGCATCGTCGTACATTTTCTGGTACAGCTTGTGGCCGTTGCCGTAGTACATCCAGGCCATGAATTCCGGCGCTTCCGGGCCAAATGGAATGGTTGAGAAGATAGCCGCGGCTGGAATCTTGCCGGACCAGTAGCCAGCGATGGCGTAGCCGGAGTTCACCTTGCCGCTGGATACGGCGTCCAGAATTTGCAGCGGAGCCACCAGTTTGCCAGGCTCATAGATTTTCATCTTCAGCTGGCCGCCGGAGACCAGGGGCAATTGCTTGGATACCCAGGTAATTGGTGTACCCAGCGCTGGCAGGTGTGAGCCGAAGGCAATCGGGGTTTTCAGCAGAATGGGCTTGGCGTTCGCCGCGGCGACACACAAGGACAGGGCGGAAGCCGCCACCAGTGTTTTCATTGTACTTTTCATAACCGGTTCCTGTTTTTATTTTGGCATTGGTCGGAATAGCAAGGATCAGCCGGATATTGGCCGGGTGTGGAAAAACTATAGGAAGCGGGTATGTGCGCTAATACCGTTCTTTGGTAGGGGAATTACGGCATGACCTACCAAAGTAGGGTGTTAAATAACGGTGATTTCATGAGTATGGGATTCGGAAATTCAGAATCTGATCCCTGATATTGAACGCCGTTATAGAAAATCGTTAACGCTTAATAATGGCGATTAAAATAATATTAAGATATCCATAGTCCGACTATTCAGCAGCACGTGGCGGAACACCGAAAAGAGCAAGCGTTTGGTGTTGTCCGAAAAAGGTGGCAGCCATCGATTCCCTAAATACAGTCTGGTTTGTCGGTACGGTTTCATTGCTGTACGTGGCGTTTCTGTTTGTGATTGCCATCTGGGGCAATCGCTTGAGTCGTCCGTCGTGGCAACCCTACATTTACAGCCTGACGCTGGCTATTTTCTGTACCACCTGGGCCTTCTACGGCACCGTTCGGCAGGCCGCCGAGCACGGCTGGATTCTGGCGCCCACCTACCTGGGGGCCATTCTACTGATCACCCTGGGCTGGAAGATCTTTGATCGCATCATTCGCATTGCCCGTCAGGAAAACAGCACCACCATCTCGGATTTTATTTCCGCACGATATGGCCACAGCCGGGGCATCGGCATGGTGGTTGCTCTGCTGTGTCTGCTCGGCATCGTTCCCTATATTGCGCTGCAGTTAAAAGCCGTCTCAGCCAGTTTTCAGCTGCTCACGGAAACCACCTCCATTGAATTGAGCTGGTACAACGACCCGACGCTGTTCATTGCCGCGATTATGGCGGTGTTCGGTATTTTGTTCGGCACCCGGACGGTGGACTCGAGCGAAAGCCATCAGGGCATGATGCTGGCGATTGCATTTGAATCCATGGTCAAGCTGGTAGCGCTGATGGCCGTTGGGCTGTTTGCAGTCTATGGCCTTTACGATGGTTTCGGTGATCTGGTGGATCACGCCATGGCCGTACCGGAACTGGCACAGGCGTTAACCGATTATTCCGACCCCAGCGTGTATCTGACTCATGCGTTGGTGGGCGGTATTGCCATCATCGCCTTGCCACGCCACTTTCATGTGGCGGTGGTGGAATACCGCAGCGAGCGGGATATTCGCACCGCCCGCTGGATGTTTCCGTTGTATCTGTTGTTGATCAATCTGTTTGTGCTGCCGCTTGGCCTGGTAGCACAACTGAATCAGGAGCTGCTCGGTACCGTCAGTTACATCACCTTGCGTATACCGATGGCATTCGACCAGGACTGGCTGGCACTGTTTGCTTACATCGGCGGGCTGTCGGCAGGGACTTCGATGGTGATTATTTCGTCGATCACGCTGGCCACCATGATGTGTAACGAGTTGATTTTGCCGTTGATGATCAAGCTCGGCTGGCGCGGCGAAGACGGCGATATCAAGGCCAGCGTGCTGACCATTCGGCGCATCGCCATCGGTGTGGTGCTGGTGTTGGGTTTTGTCTATTACCGGCTGCTGTCGCAGTACCACAGCTTGTCGGAGATTGGTGTGCTGTCGTTTGTGGCCATTGCCCAGTTTGCTCCGGCGATGCTGCTGGGGTTGATCTGGCACGGTGCCAACCGTGCGGGTGCCTATTGGGGCATCGGTATCGGCTTTGCGGTGTGGCTCTACACTCTGTTCTTGCCGGTACTGGCGGGAGCAGGCTGGATTCCTTCCGGTTTTATGGACGGTTTGTGGGGGCTGCCATTCCTGCAGCCGCATGCTTTCCTGGGCTTCAACGGTATGGACGCCACCGTACACGGCACCTTCTGGAGTTTGTTGCTGAATTGTCTGGCGCTGGTGATCGGGTCGCTATATCACAAGCCCAGCTTTGCCGACATCGAACAGGCTCAGCGTTTTGTCTACAGTCATGGTCAGTCCCATCACGATAGCCATAAAAAGTACGCGATTCGTCTCGAAGACCTGCGTGCTTTGCTGCAGCGCTTTATTACTCCCGCCAAGGTGGCGAATTTCTTTGAGGCATCGAGCAATCCGCTCACGGGACGTTTGATCGCCAAGGGGCAGGTCAACGACGAGATGCTGAAGTCGGCGGATCGCCTGCTCAGCTCGGTGGTTGGGCGGCGAGGCTCGGATCTGTTGCTGCGCAATCTGCTGGAAGACCAGCCAGCCCAATACAGCAATCTCAATACCCTGATGGATGAAGTGTCCGAGGTGGTGCTGTTTAACCGCGATTTACTCAATGCCGTGCTGCACAGCTTGAATCAGGGCATTACGGTGGTGGATGAAAACCTCAATGTGGTGGCCTGGAACCAGCGTTTTTCATCGCTGTATAACTTCCCGCCGGGGTATCTCTATGTCGGTCAGTCGTCCGAAAACGTGGTGCGATTTATCGCCAAATCCGGTGGCTATGGCGATGGCCAGATTGAAGCGGTGGTTAAACGACGAATGCGCGAAGTCGCTAATCGTGAAGTCTTGCACTACGTGCGTAAAACGTCCGACGGCCGCTACATTGAGCTAAGTGGTATTCCGATTGCCGCGCGTCTGTATGTCACCGTTTACACGGATATCACCGAGCATCGTCACATCGAAGAGCAGCTGCGTCACACCAACGAGATTCTGGAGCAACGGGTAGAGGAGCGTACTCGCAAGCTGGTGGATCTGAACGAGGACCTGCAAAAAGCCAACCGCAACAAGACCCGCTTTCTGGCCGCTGCCGGGCACGATCTGGTGCAGCCGTTGAATTCGGCCTCGCTGTTCTCGGCGTCGATCATCAACAAGCTGGAACGGCGTATGGATGCCCAGCCCGAACTGGTGGAACAGGTATTGCCCGTGGCCCAGCATCTCGACCAGTCGCTGCATGCCGCTGAAACCCTGCTCAGCGAGCTGCTGGAAATCTCCAAGCTGGATGCCGACATCGTGCGGCCCAAGCGTCAGGTCTTGCCGCTGGCTCAGGTGCTGAATTCTCTGGTCAGTGAGTTCGGCCCTTTGATGGAACAAAAAGGCATTCGTCTGAGAGCAGTGCACTGTTCGGCCACGGTTGACACCGACCCGGTGCTACTGCGCCGGGTATTGCAAAACCTGTTGAGTAACGCCCTGCGCTACACCACCGAGGGTTCAATCCTGATTGGAGTACGTCGGCAACAGCATGCCGCTGTAGTCGAGGTGTGGGATACCGGGCTTGGTATTCCAGAGCTGGAGCTGGAGCAGATTTTTGAGGAGTTCCACCGTATTGAACCGGCTCCCGGCGTGGCCACGCCGACCAAGGGCCTCGGGCTGGGGTTGTCGATTGTGCAGCGCCTGTGTCAGTTGCTGGAGCACCCGATCGCGGTACGCTCATGGCATGGCCATGGCAGTTGTTTCAGTGTCGCGATTCCAGTCACCCAGGCGATCGGAGAACCGGCTGCAACGCCGAATGCTATCAACGGCAACAGCACCAGCGGTCTGGTGCTGTGCATCGACAATGAGCAACAAATCATCGATGGCATGGGCCATCTGCTGTCGGACTGGGGCTACAGCGTGGTGACGGGTAATGGCTTTAATCGCGCGAGACAGGCGCTGGATGGCCGGATTCCGGCGTTGGTGATCATCGACTACCACCTGGATCAGGGCGTTACCGGACTGGATGTGATGGCGGCATTCCGGGAACTGTGGCAACAGGATGTGCCCTGCCTGGTGATTACGGCGGACTACACCGAAGAGGTAAAGCAGAAGATCGATTGTCTGGGTTATCAGCTGCTGCGCAAGCCGGTGAAGCCCATGGGGCTCAGGGCCTTGCTCAATCGCATGATGCCCTGATCACCAGCCACCTTGCTGCAGAGTCGCTTTGCTGGAGCACTCAGTTCAATCAATCAGGAATATCCAGCTGCTGAACAATCAAGGCGGCCTGGGTGCGGTTGTTGATATCCAGCTTGCGGAAGATATCGCTGATATGGGATTTGACCGTGGTTTCCTTGATATTCAGGGCGTAGCCGATTTGCTTGTTCAAAGCGCCTTCGGCAATCAGATGCAGCACTCTCAGCTGCTGTGGTGTCAGCGAAGCCAGCTTGTCGGTCATGGCGTTGGACTGGCGATCAACAAATTCCGGGAAGCTCAGGTGGCCTTTCATGACCTGATCCAGCGCCTGCGTCATGTGGTCGATGCTGCAGGATTTCGGGATAAAACCCAGCGTACCGAGCTGCCTGACGTTGGCAATAACGCTGCTGTCTTCACTGGCGCTGACGATCACAATGGCGAGCTGGGGATATTCCGAGCGCAGCCGCATCAGCCCAAACAAACCGCTGTTCCCCGGCATCTTCAGATCCAGCAGCAAATCCGGATCTTTTTCCTCTATTTGCTCTATGGCCTGATCAAAGGTTTCGCATTCCGAGATGTCGCAAGGATGGCCCGTGTCGGTGAGTGCGTCGCGCAACGCCCGACGAAACAGCGGGTGATCGTCAGCAATGACTACGTGATACATGGTGTCGACCTGTTGTTATTCTGATGTCGCTGCGACCGGTGGCACATCACGTCTTTCCTCCTGGCTGTCTGAATTCCCTGTCACCTCAATAGGTGGTTGTGACATCGCAAAAGCTCGCAGTATTCGATGTCTTATAACGCCACGTCCTACTATCGTGCAAGACGAATTCGGACCATGTGAGACATCTCCCAACTAAAGTAGGTGATATTTGTGTAAATTGGAATGTTAGCCACTAAACAATATATTTATGCACGCGGTTTGACACTGGAGAGAATGACTCCCTGCTGTAATCGACGGATAAAACGTATGAAAGCGATTAATATGCCACTTTTATAATTTCTGTTGTTTCACCCTACTAATATACGAGATGGTTACGGTATTCGCTGGCGGATTCTGTACTGAATTTGTTTTTTAAAGGCATATCCAACTATTTTACGAGGCAGAATATATCCACGGGTTCCTGTGTACCTACTATTTTACGGCATACCTGAAAAATACCCTTTTATATATTGATCTCACCAAGTGGTCAGTCACCCCTGGTTTTATCGATTCAGACAAATACGAATATTTTCTCACGTTAACAAATGGTGGGATTATATAACGCTTGTCTGTGGATTAACCCCGGCTTGCCATATCGGCGGGTCAGACTCGTTATGAAAAACATAGGCGGAAATACCCATGCACAATAAAAATAAACCGAATGTTTTGTCCCTGACGATTGCGTCACTGATGCTGGCTGGTGCCGTATCGTCAGCTCAGGCAGAAATCAAAACCACCAATACGTTCAGTGGTTACGTCAAGATGGACGTACTGTTCAACTCCGAGAATGACGGTACCAATGGCTTGCGTGACCAGGCACTCCTGACTCTGAACCAGGACGAAGCGGAAGACGAAGAAGGCGAGCTGTACATGTCCGCCTGGGAATCCCGTCTGAAGTTTGCGCATTCCAGCACCGGCACTCCGGTGGGTGATCTGAAAGCCGTGATCGAAGGTGATATGTACTCAGGTGCAACCCAGAACATCTTCAATCTGCGTCACGCTTACTTCCAGCAAGACAACCTGACACTGGGCCAAACCTGGACCACCTTTATGGATCTGGGTGCCCTGGCAGAAACCGCTGACTTCGGTGGCCCTGCTGCCCGTATCTTCACCCGTCAGCCGGTTATCCGTTACGCCATTCCGATGGGCGCAGGCAAGCTGGAACTGGCGGCGGAAAAACCAAGAAACTCTCCAGATCCAAAGACCCCTGACCTGATCGCCAAATACACCGCCAAAATGGACTTCGGTCATCTGACGGCTGGCGTACTGGCCCAGAAAATCAATGTCGATGACGGCACCAAGGACGATTCAGCCACCGCGGTTGCCGGTCGTTTCTCCGGTCGTTTCAACTTTGCCGGTGACAACATCAAGTTTGCGCTGATTTCCGGTAACGGTCTCGGTGGCTACATGAACTTCGGTGACGTGGCAGCCTACGACTTCAGCGGCGAAAACCTGGAATTATCAAAGCAGACTGGCTACAAGCTGGCCTTCCAGCATGTGTTTACGTCCAGCCTGCGTTCCACTATTAGGGTCGCCAAAACCACCAGTGAAATCGACGGCAACGACATGGGCGACTTCAGCTCCATGCACGTGAACCTGATCTACAACCCGTACAAGCCTCTGAAATACGGCGCCGAAGTGATTCGTGCGACCAAGTCGAAGGCCGAAGGTAACGCCTTGACGGACGATCTGAAGCTGAGCCGGGTTCATCTGTTCGCCAAACTGGCGTTCTGATCTCTGCAATGCATTCGCCAGGCAATGCCTGGCATCGCTTTTCCCCTGGCATGCGGCAGGCCAGGCTCGGGCCTGCCGACATTTATCGTGACAGCGAATATGACTCGTTCGATTCCGCAATAACCAGAGAATGCGGCTCTTTTGGTTATTGTCGGGCGAGGCTGCGCTCCGTATTGCGATCGCTCTCCAAGTGGTTTCGGCCAGGGGGCTTTTTACAAACAGACATATCGCAAGCGTTCAGGTAAGGCACTCATGGAAAGAACGGCGTTGATGATCTGATGACCGCTTCTCGGATATCCGTCGATATTCCCTTTGCTCTTCCCGAAAGCCTTGCGTGTGTCCCATGATTCTGGGTTCGGGAATAACAGGATGGCTACACACTCCCGATCCCATTACCGGTGAATAACAACAAGTACGCCGCCCGGCGTGCACCAACACCAATAGGGAGTAAATCATGTCATTACGTCAATCGGTCTTGCTGTCCAGTGCTCTGCTGGCGGCTTCATTGGCGATGCCAGTCAGTGCTGGCACTCAAACCAACCATACCTTTCAGGCGGAGAGCTATAACGGCTCCAAAACCCGACAGTACGCGGTCTACCAACCGGATGGCCTGAGCGGGTCGGCGCCTATGGTGATGACCCTGCACGGTTGCAAACAAACCCAGAATGACATACTGAACGATTGGGGCATGAAAGAAGCCGCTGATCGTTACGGCTTTGTTTTGGTGACCCCGTTTATCACCAGTTACGACGGCCTGCGCAACGAAAACTGCTGGGGCTTCTGGTTCGATAACGAACGCCACGAAGGCGCGGGTGAAGTGGAAGACCTGCGCTCCATTGCCGAGGAAGTAGAATCCAACTACAACATCGACCCGCAACAGCGCTTTATCACCGGTCTGTCATCCGGCGGTGCCATGACCGTAGTCGCGGCCGTGGCCCATAACGAATACTGGCGTGCGGCGGCATCGGCAGCGGGCTTGCCTTATGGTGAGGATTCCTCATCCGTATCGCTCAGTGGCCAGTGTCCGGGTTATGCCAGCTTCCATTCGGTGTCACAGGTGGCCGGAGACATGAATAATGAGCTGGATGACGACTACGCCATTCCGCTGATGGTGCTGCAGAATGAAGGCGACTGTACGGTGTTGCCACAGGCAGGCCGGAACATTCGTGATGCCCATCTGAGTGTGTTCGGCAGCAACGGCTTTGATAACCCGACCTCGGCGCTGGCCAGCAGCGAAGATTGCTCTCCCTATTACCAGAACAACTATGGCTGTACCCACAACAAGTACACCGAGGATGGCACATCAAACACCCGTTCGGTGGTGGAAACCGTATTCCTGAATGGCCCGGCAGCCACGCCCAATTTGCAAGACACCGATCACGGCCACTATTGGGTTGGCGGTGAAGACGGCAACAACGGCAAATGGGCCGTGCGGGTTGGGCCCAGCTACCCGGACATCATCTGGGACTTCTTCAGTCGCCACGGTAGCGGCGGTGGCACCAACCTCGACAAACCAGTGTGCAGCCTGAATGGCGACAATCCGCTGGCACTGAACCTGAACGATGTGTTTGTTGATCCCGGTGCGCAGTGTTCCGACAGTCAGGGTAGCCTGAGTGTGACCACCAACTGCAACGTCGATACCGCCGTCGCGGGTGACTACTTCTGCGACTACACCGCCGTGAATAACGACGGTAGCAAAACCGTGCGTCGCCTGATTGCAGTGATCGACCCGAACCAGCCAGTCGAAACCTGCCTCACCAGCAGCACCAGCCCAAGCGACCATATCAGCGCCGGACGTGCCACCGCAGGCGGCAGCTACAGCTTGCGTGCCATCAGCTCCGGCGATCAGGCCGACATCGGCTTTGCCTGGGATACCTGGAGCGCCGTCACCCTGACCGAAGGCGAACCGGGCAAATGGTACGCACAACAGCCAGAAGCCTGCCAAAGCGGCAACCCAACCCCTCCACCGGCAAGCTGTGAAGACTGGTACACCTCCAACCTGTCACACCAGTTGGCAGGCCGAGCCTACTACTCCATGGGCTACTACAGCACCGGTGGCAATGACTCACTGGGCGCGCTGTCTGGCTCCTACACCTGGGTGAAAGAAGAATCCACCGGAGTTTACGAAGCCGGTCAGTGTCAGTAAGCAGGCCCTGACGCTGCAACGGTCATCCAATCAAGCAAACCTCAAACCGCCCCTCTCCCGAGGGGCGGCTTTTCCTTCTCCCTTTCCACGCCCTGCCAAATTCAGCCTCCTATCTGGGTGTCCGGGATTATTGAACCACTACAGTGGCGTTGTTATAAGACGCTTTTGACAATCAGGGCGACCATGGGAGGTCGCCCCTACGTGATGACGAATCATTTTTACGTGATTACGAATCCATTTGATGGCAAATTCTGTGTCATATTTTTACGTGATTACGAATTCGTTTGAGGGCAAATCCTGTGTCATATTTTTACGTGATGATGAATCCGTTTTGTGGCAAATTCTGTGTCATATTTTTACGTGATGATGAATCCGTTTGATGGCAAATCCTGCGTCATATTTTTACGTGATGACGAAGTTTGATGGTAAATCCTGTGTCATTCATCGCAGGGGCAGGGTCCCATCCCTGCCCGTGAATCTGATTCTAAAGAGATTTTTGTTTGTGGCGTGCCATATACTGCGACGAAATAATCAGCATGGATGACAAGGTTAAGGACAATGAACAAGCCAGTTATTCGGAAGGTTTTAATCAAGGTTGTGCGGATTCTACTGATGAGCTACGTCGGTATGCTGGCAGTTGCGTATTTCATGCAGCAAAAGCTCGTTTGGCCGATGAGTCTGGAAACACCGGTTCATCGATCCGCGCACCCGGCTGCCAGGCTGGTGTGGATGAATCAGCACGAGGATAAACCCGAGCTGGCGGTGGAGGGCTGGTTCTTTCCGGCCCCTGGTGCCAGTGCCGAAAAACCTGCGCCTGCGTTGATATTTTTCCACGGCAATAACGAAGTGATCGACTATTGTCTGGAATTTGTTGAAACCTATTCGCGGATGGGGATATCGGTGCTGTTGGCGGAATATCGGGGCTATGGCCGTTCTGGTGGCACGCCGGGTCAAATGGAAATTCGTTCGGATATGGTCGGTTTTTACGAGTGGCTCATTGAGCAGCCTGACGTTGATCCAGAAGGAATTATCTATCACGGTCGTTCAATCGGTGGGGGAGTGGCGTCAGATCTGGCTTCCGTTCGAAAGCCTGCGGCGATGGTTTTAACGTCTACCTTCACCAGCATGGACGCGATGTTTTCACGCTTTGGTGTGCCTGCTTCCATCGTC
Source organism: Oceanospirillaceae bacterium (assembly GCA_002723385.1). Taxonomy (GTDB): domain Bacteria; phylum Pseudomonadota; class Gammaproteobacteria; order Pseudomonadales; family Oceanobacteraceae; genus Oceanobacter. The sequence goes on from PBNY01000035.1 coordinate 36,480, forward strand.
AAGGATAAATACAGCCCGGAAACAGTGGTCGCCGAGGCGGATTATCCGATATTGGTTATGCATGGAAACCGGGATAACGTTATCCCGGTGAGCCATGGTCGTTTGTTGGGGACGTTGGGAAAGCAAACACGTTATATCGAATACAATGCCAGCCACGATTTGCCGATGGACTGGCGCCAGTTTGAGAGCGATGTGGTTCAGTTTCTCCGCGACGCTCAGCTGGTTGCTTCCCCGGAGTGAAGCAACTTATGGCGACGGCGCATTGCCTCCGCCATACAGCACATTCGCCCAGGATTCTTCCAGTGCTGCCGCTTGTTTCGGATTCAGCTGTTCCGTCATGAAAATACGCGAGCGTTCCTGGTGGCTTGGCATGACCAATGCAGCTGAGCCTTCGGGCAGGTGGTTTTCCATCGCTTTGGTTGAAAGCGGGCTGTAGAAGTACGTTGCCAGACTGTTCTTGATCGCGGCTTTGGGTGTCACATGAAGTCGATGAACTTGTGCGCCAGATCAGGGTTGGCGGCATTGCTGGGAATCGCCCAGCTGTCGAGGGCGATCACTCCACCTTCGGAAGGAACCACGAACTCCAGGGTTGGACGCTGACTGGCGGCAAAGCGCGCATGGCCAGACCAGGCCATCGAGAGGCACAGTTCGCCCTGAATCAGTTGGCCCAGATAAACCTCGTTTTTCACTGTTTTGATGTACTGCCGAGTTGCGGCCAGCTGAGCAGACATTTTGCCGATGCGGCGGGAGGACAAACGGTTCAGGTGTTTGCCAAGGTAACTGCTGTACACCGACAGCACTTCGTTGGGTGCATCAATCCAGGCATTGCCACAGCTTTGTGATTGCTTGAGCGAGTTCTCGTCGAAGACAAAACCCCAGCTATCGGGCGTCTCCCCCAGCGCGGCTGGCAGGGCCGTACGGTCGTACACCAGTCCGACGCTGGACCAGAGATAGGGAACGGAAAATTGATGGGCGTCTTCGAATGAAGCCAGCGCGCCGGTGAGCATGATATCGACGGAGCCAATTTGCTTGAGCTTGCTGCGATCAATCCGTTGCAGCTTGCCGTCTTTGATCAGCTGGGCCATCTGGAAATGCGAGGGTACTACCAGATCAAAGGTTTCGTTACGATCCAGTGCGGCTTCCAACTCCGCAGCGGAGTCGTATTCACGGTAATCAACGGTGATTCCGGTTTGTTTCGAGAATTCCGCAACCATGTCGGGATCAATGTACTCCCGCCAGTTGTAAACCTTCAGGGTTTCGGAAAAGGCGGATGTCGCCAACATCAACAAGATGCAACTGCTGAACAAGTGCCTCATGTTCGTCTCCTGTTTTGACCGGCTGGATGTGAGGGTGTCAGGTCAATATAGAGACTGGGTGGCGGTATTAATTGGCTGTCCGTGCCAACTGGTTGCGTATCCGTGCCTGAACAAACAGGTTGCTCGATTTGCCCAACCCGTCAGTCGGAATCTCGCAGCTCGTCTGTGAGGAAATCAATGAAGCTTCGGACCCGTGCACTCATGTGCCTGCGGCTTGGATAGATCAGAAAGACATCAACCTGGGGTTTTTGATAATCGGCGAACAACTCCACCAGTTGTCCGGTTTCCAGCTCGTCATTGAGGTAGAAGCGTGGCAGGCGAATGATCCCCTGACCATCCAGGCACAACGACAGTTCCAGTTCGGAGCTGTTGGTCATGATGGCATCACTGACCCGAACGGTTTCCTCCCGACCTGCGGCACTGGTGTAGTGCCACAATGCCGGGTTGGCCAGATTGCTGTAGCACATCACTTTGTGATCGATCAGCTCCTGCGGTGATGTGGGCATGCCGTATTCGCTGATGTAGGACGGTGCCGCCAGTGTCATGCTTTCGCTGGAGTATATTTTCCGGGCGATCAGGCTGGAGTCTTCGAGGCGGGTGGAAGCCCGGATCATGACGTCGAAGCCTTCCTGAATAATATCGGCACGACGGTCATCGAGCACAACATCCAGCTCTATTTTCGGATACATGCGAGTAAAGCGGGCCAGAATTGGTCGAATCCGGGACAAGCCAAAGCTCACCGGGCAGCCAATTTTGAGCTTGCCTGATGGTTCTTGTTGCTGGCCGCTCAGTACCTGGGTGGCGGCTTCCAGATCCGCAATCACTTGCAAACAATGGTCGTGATAGTGCTGGCCTTCTGGCGTCAGGCTGAGTGAGCGCGTGGTGCGATTCAGCAACCGCACGCCAAGACGCTCTTCCAGTCGATTGATCTCTTTGCTGATGTAGGACTTGGAGTGGCCGGTGGCTTCGGCGGTGCGTGTGAAGCTGCCGTATCTGACCAGGGCAGAAAACAGCATCACGCCGTCCATCAATTTCAAATCCATAAACCAATCTCATCTTTAGGCGTTTATTGGAAACAATTATTGATCATTGGGGTGATTAATCCACTTTCTGCTCTGAATTATAGTGTTTGTCGACATTCAGGCAGGCATTAAAACCGGATTTTCGTGGAGCACATTTATGAACGTATTGGCATTTGGCGCAAGCAACAGCAAGACTTCCATCAACAAGCAATTGGCAAGCTATGCCGCCAGTCTGGTGGAAGACGCGGAGGTGACGACTCTGGATCTGAACGACTTCGAGCTGCCCATGTACAGCACGGATGTTGAAGCCGACATCGGTCAGCCGCAGGCGGCGAAGGATTTCTTGGCCCGGATTCAGGCAGCGGATTTGTTGGTGATCTCGTTTGCAGAACACAACGGTTCCTACACCGCAGCGTACAAGAATCTGTTCGACTGGACTTCTCGTATTCAGCAAAAAGTCTTTGATGGCAAACGTGCGGTACTGCTGGCAACATCGCCTGGCCCTGGCGGTGCCCAGACGGTTCTGGCGGCAGCAACTGGCTCCATGCCTTTCTTTGGTGCCGAGGTGGTTGGCAGCCTGTCAGTGCCCTCGTTCTATGACAACTTTGATGGAGAGGCGCTGGTGTTGACGGAGGAATCACTCAACGCAGACCTGAAGGGGCTGATGGCCAAAGCCTGACCCTGATTTGAAATCAGCGAGACAGAATCAGTGAAGGCTCTCCCGGCGCATCGCCTGGAGAGCTTTTTTGCGTTTTGTTTTATAGGTGCGTATGCCGTTTGGTGACTCAATCCAGAAAGCGCGTTTGTGATGCTTCAAGTGTCGACAAGGTCAGTTCCCAGCGCGCCATGCCGCTGCGGCTGTAGACGTACTCGCCACTGAGTGATTGCAGGCGGTTCAGGCTGTCGGGCGGAATGCCTTTCAAAATCAGCCCAGCCAGACGAGCGGCGTTTGCTCCCTCACTGTAGGCTGATACGGTGAAGCCACCGGCGGCTTGCCCTGGGCCGATAAAAATATCCCAGAACGAGAAGATCGGCACCTGAGCGCCTTCCCAGGCCGATTTCATCAGTTCCGAAGGCGGGACATACTGGTTGCGTTCATCGCGAACTGTGTGGTGAGTACCAATGACCACCGCGTCGTAGCCAGAGTCGCCGGCCCGAAGCATGGCGTCGAGCCAGATGGCCTTGCGGTTGGTGAGCAGGATATCGAGTCTCGATCCATAAATGGTGACTTGTCGGCGATCTCCGAACTTTTCCTGCACCGCATTGCGCATGGTTGGAGAATCGTCCATCAGCACCAGAAAGCGATCCCGTTTGGTCAGCACCTTACGCAGGTGGCGAATACTCTTTTTGAAAAAAGGCCGCTCCAGAATACCAGTGACCAGCTTGTGGTGAATGATGGGGTGCTGCTCCGAACCGCCATTCACGCCCAGAAATACCACCGGAATATCCAGCTTGACCACCGCTTCTCCCAGGAGTGTCAGGGCATTGTCGTCTCCCATCATCACCACGCCCGGATTGAGAACGCGAATTTGGTTGAGCACCTCTTGAGCACGATTTTCCCATTGGCTACGCGGCAGCTTTTTGGTGTCCAGCTCGTAGCGCTGTATCTCGTGATGTTTGCCTAAGGCATCATCAATGGCTTTCAGATACTGGGCATCCCAGCGATAGTCGGCGCTGTAACTTTGTACAACAGCGACCGTTCCAGCTTGGCTATAAACTGAAAAAAGCAGCACAGTATATAAAGCAAGGCTGAATAACTTTTCAATGCGAGAGTAAAAAATAGCAGGGACAGTCATGTTTATGACTCCAATTTATGATGCATCCCTGGCAGTTATTGTTGGTGGTATTCCTGTTTCTGGATGAGCAGTAAAGCCGGATTCGATATGAGAACTGTATCCTGTTTTGGTAGGAGAAATATGGGCTGGCTTATTTGGCTTCCTACCATTGTGTGAACCGGTTATATATTTGAACGGGATGTCGGTAACTCTCCTACCATTAGACGGTATTCAACACTGGGGATATTTGTAATCTGAATCTGGCCAATAAAAATAAACAGCTAGGATCACGTTCATGAATATCTCCAATACGTTGGGTGCCACATTGGTGGCAACTCCCAAGCGCATGGCAACTCTGGTTGTGAGTTGCGTGCTGATATCTGCCTGCGGCAGTGATGACGACAACAAAAAAAGTAACAAGGACATACCGTTGCCACTGGGACCGGTTGCTTCCCAGAGCTACAGCGGTGACGACGGTTTGCTGGCCGGTCTGGGACTGTCTGGTATTCAGGGAGCGGCTCCCGGTTACGCCGATGAAGCCAACCCAACCAAGGCGGAGTTGCGTCGTAACACCATCTTCAACAACTACACCGCACTGGTGGACCAGAGCAGCAATGGCGGCTTTGGCGAACTCTATGGCCCCACGGATGACACCCGGTATCCAGGCACTGAATACTTTGCCTATGTCGGAGAGGGCATCAACCGTGCGACAGTATTGGTACAGATTCCTGATAACTTTGATAAAGAAAACCCGTGTATCGTCGCCGGTCCGGCGTCTGGCTCCCGTGGCGTGTACGGTGCGGTGGGCACTGCGTCTGCTTGGGCACTGGAACACGCCTGTGCCGTCGCCCTGACGGATATGAACAAGGGTACGGGGGCGGTTGATCTCACTCAGGCGAAAGGTTTTGGAATTCAGCTGGACGCTCAGGATCTGTCCTCTACCGAGGAGCTGACCTTTGTGGTTCCGACACAAGAGAACGTGCCCGATGAGGGCAAGGACGAATACGCCGATATTACTTTGCCAACCCAAGCAGAAGTGGATGCTTACATCGCTGCTAATCCCCACCGATACGCCTTCAAACATCTGCATTCACAGAAAAACATCGAAAAAGATTGGGGATTGCATACGCTTCAGTCGATCAAGTTTGCCTTGCAGCAGCTGAACGCACACTTTGACGACGCTGAGTTTGATACAGACAACACCCTGGTGATTGCGGCCAGTGTTTCCAACGGTGGTTCCGGGGTGATTCGGGCGGCAGAGCAAGACACCGAGAGCCTGATTGATGCGGTTGTGGCCGGTGAGCCGAATGTGAATCCAGCGGCTGCTACGGAAGATTTTGTGATCAAAGTCGGTGATCGCACCATCACCGATCACAGCAAATCGTCATACGAATATTTTGCTCTGGGCGAGCTGTATGCAGCCTGTTCAGGGGATGACCCAGCCAATGCCGGAACCGCACTGGCCAATTTGCGTGGTGACGTGACGGAGCGCTGCTTGTCTCTGGTGGATGCCGGGTTGATCAACGCAGGTACTGACGCAGAAATGGGCGCGCAGGCAAGCCAGAAACTGCTCGACGCCGGTTTCACCCCAGACTCCCTGATCATTGCCGCAGGTTACGGCAGTATTGATATTTACCAGTCACTGGTCACGGGCTATGCCAATCAGTTCACCCGCAGCTCGGTGGTCGACTCGCTGTGTAACGTCAGCATGGGAGCGGTTGATGCCGCAGGTGCTCCCACAGCCAACGCCATATTTGCAACGTTAGCAACCAGCAGTAACGGCATTCCACGAACCGCCAATATGGTATTGATCAAGGACGACGACAACACCGGTTCTGCGGTGATTCAGCACAACGCCCAGTCATCCAATGGACGTAATGACTACAACCTGGAAGGCGCTCTCTGCTATTGGGACATTTTTAATAACAGCGAAAACCCGCTGCACGAACGCCTGATGAGCGGCTTGGATGAAGTCAAAGCAACGGGCGACCTCCAGGGCAAACCCACCCTGATCGTACACGGTCGTGCTGATGCCCTGATCGCACCGAACCACTCGTCACGCCCGTACGTGGCTCTGAACAAACAAGTGGAAGGCGAAGGCAGCCAACTTCGTTACTACGAAGTCACCAACGCCCAACACCTGGATACCCTGAATCAGGCTTACATCGCCTGGGGTGGCGTGGGCATGGATTACGTGCCCATCGACTACTACTTCAAGGAAGCGCTGGATCTGATGTATGCCCATCTCAAGGATGGAACCGATCTGCCGCCTAGCCAGGTAGTCGAAACCGTCGCACCAAGTGCTGGAACCGTGACAGCCGCCAACCTGACGGCGATTAGCGATTCACCAGCCAAAGCCATCACGTTTGATGGTGTGGATATTGTGATCGAGTAATGCCACGTTGTACCGCCCCTTCAAACCTTTGATATTCTGATCAACGGTTACTTCTCAGGATCATTTACCGCTTCCGGTGAATGATCCTGAAGTCACACTACTGTAAACTAGCCGACCTCGACCAGGTTGAATTGCAGGTTTCCATCTCTATACTCAGCCTGTCATTGGTAAAACGCTGTTGGTATGTATGGGAAATCAGGTGGGTTCAGGGAAGTGGCCGATTGAAGTGGCGATGTTTATAGGAGCATCAAGGCACTCTCTGATGGTGCGAAATCCATGGTAGCTCCCGTACAAAGCCGTTCATCGCTTCAGGTAATGAGGGATACGGTATCTGCACTCATGATTCGTGAGTTAAAAACACGGTTTGGAAGTAGTCGCTTGGGCTATTTTTGGGCTGTTGCCGAGCCTGCGCTTCAGGCATCGATAATAGCAGTTCTGTTTACGATAATTGGCAGGACTTCTTTATCCGGTGTTCCTGTTGCTTTGTTTTTGATTGTAGGAATATTACCTTTTAGGGGGTTTTTTAAAATTGCTGTTCAGCTGTCCGCAGCAATTAAGTCAAATAAGGCCCTGTTTTGTTATCGGCAGGTTTTACCAATAGATCCTTTTATTACGAGACTTTTGATAGAAACTGCCACGTACGTAATTGTTTATATAGTTCTATTTCTAATTATGGGGTGGGTTGGCTTCTCTGTGGTTCCAGAGAAACCTCTGGAGTTAGCTATGGTGAACCTGATCATGTTTGCAATGGCTTCAGGGTATGGACTGGTCCTTTGTAGTAGCGCTTTGTACTATGAAGATACTACAAAAATTGTCAGTTTAATTACTCAGCCTCTATTCTTCCTGTCGGGTGTTTTTTTTGCGATTACCATGGTCCCTGCTCAGTATTGGCATTATTTAACATGGAACCCTCTTCTTCATATCACAGAAATCAGCAGAGATGCCATGTTCAGTAGTTATGAAACGCCCGTTGGTGATTGGGGGTATATCATTACGATAACTATCTGTTTATGGGGGCTTGGATTATCTCTGTATTGGGTTAACAGACAGAGGTTTATTGCCACATGATCCACTTTCGAAATGTATCCAAGTATTATCTTACCAACAGCGGAAGGTCTTACGTTTTTAAAAACATTGATTATGACCTTCCAGTCAATAACAGCATAGGAATTTTAGGACCGAATGGTGCAGGAAAATCTACATTGGTCAGAATGATTGGTGGTGCTGATATGCCAAGCAGAGGGGAAATATTCTCCAACCACCGAATCAGTTGGCCCTTGGGCTTGCAGGGGGGGTTACAGGGTTCCATGACGGGGAGGGAGAATGTCAGGTTTGTAGGACGTATTAACGGTATCAAAAACACAAACGATATCGAGTCCATGGTTGAAGAGTTTGCTGAAATAGGCAAATATTATGATGAACCTATTCGAACTTACTCCAGTGGTATGAAGTCCCGAGTTGCGTTTGGACTCAGTCTTGCGTTCGATTTTGATATATTGCTTATTGATGAGGTAACTTCTGTTGGTGACGCGACGTTTCGGTCCAAAAGCCAGAAGGCACTGCAAAAAGTCAGAGAAAAAACACACGTTATCATGGTTAGTCATGAAATGAATCAGATAAAGACATTTTGTGAGTCAGGAATTGTAATAAAAGACAAAAAATTCGAATATTATTCCAATGTTGATGATGCAATTCGTGACTATAAGGATACATATGTCAAAGTGTAGTGGTTTTCTATCGGTCCACAATGATGTAAATCGCAAGAATGGTTTAAAACGTAAGGCTCGGAAACTAAAACGAGACCCCAGTGCTTTTTTTAGAGATTCCAAACCATATCGGTTCTGGTTGGGATTGGGGTCATTTGCAGTTGTCCTGATTTTATCCCTGATTGTCATAATTTATTTTGGTTTTATAGCCTCGCCGCGTTATGCGACGCAAACTCAGTTTGTTGTAAAACAGTCTGGTGCAAATGAGTTACCCCTATCAGGGTTTGCGTCATTTGCTACCGTATCGCCGACTACAAAAGATGCATTGATTATCAAACGTTTCATTGAATCCAAGGAAATGGCTCTGGCTCTGGATAATGAAGTGTCTCTGAGAGCGCACTATCAGGAACTCCAATGGGATTGGTTTAGCCGCCTAAATAAGCGTGCGAAGTTAGAAGAGTATGTCGAATATTACCAGAATCATATTCAGGTTCAGCACGATGAAATGTCAGATGTACTTGAAATTGAGGTTCAGGCTTTTACTCCAGAATATACCCTCAAGGTAGCGAACGCTGTACTGGATATTAGTGAAGAATTTATTAATGGCTTAGGGAATAAAATGGTAACTGAGCAGGTAGCCTTTGCCCAGATGGAAGTAGAAAGGAAGTACGAAGATTTTAAACGTCAGCAGCATGAACTACTCAAGTTTCAAGATGACAAGCAATTGTTTAGTCCGGAGGAGGAAAGCGGCGCATTACTGGAAGCTATAAATCAGTTGCAAGGAGAGGTAATTAAGGCGGAGGCGCGTTACAAGGAGCTGGCTAACGTTATGAGGCGTACAGCCCCCGAAGTCAAGGCACAAAAAAATCTGGTAGATTCTCTAAAAGCTCAGTTGATAGAAGAGAGAGAGAGGTTGATCTCAGAAAACGATTTTTCTCTTAATCAAATAAATTCTGATTTTCAGGAAATAAAATTGAATACGCAACTGGCATCTGATCTTTATGCTTCATCCCTGGTTAGTATGGAGACTGTGAGGGCTGAGGCGTACAGAAAGTTGAAACATCTGCTTGTAGTTGAAGAACCAGCCTTACCTGAAGATGAATCTTATCCTCGACGATTTTATAATATAGTCACCTGGTTCTTGTTGATTCTTATTGGTTACTTGATAACCAGACTTGTTGTGGCTATTGTAAAGGAACACAAAGAGTAATATGAAAAACCTGTTTTTAGTTTTAGTTCTCTTATTACAGCCTCAATGTGTTAGTGCGGCATTGGATGTTCAAAATTCAGTTGCTGATGCTGAACAGGATTCTATTCTCGATGATCCTGTTGAACGGCGAAGACTCAATTCCGATATCTATGGTAGCTGGTTGTTTGATGGGGGCTTCAAGGATACCAGTTTTAGTGGAATTAACCCCGATTATCGCATTAGTCAAGGGGATAGGTTGTTGGTGCAGTTATGGGGTGGGTTAAATACCCAAGATGAGAGAGTTGTTGATGCACATGGTAGTATTTTTATCCCCCGAGTCGGGCCGGTTAAGGTTCAGGGAACCAGAAATCAGGACCTGAACACAGTCGTTCTGAAGTCCATTAAACGTGTATATAAAAGTAATGTTGAAGCATATGTGACTCTACTCTCTAGTCAAAAAGTCAAGGTCTTCGTCTCCGGTCTTGTTAATAACCCCGGACTTTATGAGGGGCAAAGTGCAGATTCTGTTCTTCGCTTCATTGATCAAGCTGGAGGCATAAGAGCAGACTTGGGCAGTTATCGGCAGATATATCTAAAGCGTTCTGGAAAGACGGTTGCAAACTTTGATCTTTATGAATTTATTAGTCACGGCAACATGCCTGCAACTCAGTTGCAAGATGGTGATGTTATTTTCATCGATCGTCAAAAAGGCTATGTCACGACAACTGGCGAAGTTGGTTTCGCGGGGCGTTACGAGCTCAGTGGTCGAAACACGTCCCTTGGTGAGATCATGAATGCCGTTGTTGCTACGGATAAGGCGACACATATCACCGTCGTGGAGCCAGAAGGTACAAAAGTAAATGCGAAACAATATAGGATCAATGATATTGGCGATGTACGTATTCTGGCTGGTACAAGAATAAAATTCAGTTCTCAGCTCCGGCCGAACAGTATTAGTGTGGAAGTTCTCGGTGAGCATGACTCTCAAACCGAGTTAGTTCTTCCGTGGGGAGCCAATTTGGCTGATTTGCTAGATCAGCTTAAATATACTGAGTTGTCGAATAGAAATGCAGTTCAATTGTTCAGGGCAGATGTAGCTCGTCGTCAGAAAGATATGTTAATGACTTCTCTTGTTGCCCTGGAGCAGAGTGTATTGACTGCTCGTTCCAGTACCAGAGAAGAGGCCGAGTTGCGTAAGGCGGAATCTGAAACAATCCTGCGCTGGATACGGAGAGCCAAAGAGATAGACCCTCGTGGACAGGTTATCTTGAGCGAAGGATATAATCCAAAGGATATTGTTCTGCAGCAGGGTGATAAAATTGTAATACCGAGCAAAAGGAATCTTGTGATGATCCATGGTGAGGTATTGTTCCCTACTGCTATTGCATTCAAACCTGACTTATCTGCAAGTAAATATATCATGCAGGCTGGTGGAACGAATGCAGACTTTGATGATTTGAATATTTTGGTCATGAAACCCAATGGTATGTTTTTAAATATATCGGAGGATTTGAACGATGACGAAAATATTGGTCCTGGTGATGAAGTGTTTGTCCTTGCCAAACCCGATTTTAAATCGTTACAGTTAACAAAAGATATATCGCAGGTAATTTATCAAGTGGCTGTTTCTGCAGCTGTGGTTTTAGCATTATAAATGGGTATGGTTGTGGTTATGATAGTAAATCATGTGATGTCTAATGATGTTTATAGTGGGATATTTGATGCCATCTTAAGATATTTTAAGATCTATTCAGGTGTGCAGAATATTGTGACAGATCGTCCTGTTAAGAAAGCCGATATCTATCACTATCATCGACCAAATTTGGAATCTAAACTACCCGATAATTCGGTAGTGACAGTGCATCACGACTTAAGTGACCCCGACGGGTGGTTAGGTGAAAGTAAATTTGTTGAAAGATATAGAGAAGCCGGTCATGTTATATGCTTAAATCAAGGCCAAAAAAAAAGATTAGGACAGCTTGATATACATAAGACAACTGTTGTTCCGCATGGGTATAGAATGGATATCTTTGAGCCTGAAGTCAAAAGGTGCGTTAAAAATCGAAAGTTAGTTTTTGGTCTGATATCGAAGAGATATGGGAGGCAAGTGAAAGGCGAAGCATACCTTTATGAGCTTGTTCGTCGAATAAATCCGGAGTTAGTATCATTTATTCTGGTGGGTGAAGGACGTTCAGAAGATGCTATCCAATTAAGAAAACTGGGTTTTGAGGTCAAGGTTTATGAGCGCCTTCCATATCGTATGTTCTCAATGTTATATTCTAATCTAGATGCTTTACTAATGTTGAGTTATCATGAAGGAGGGCCTGCTAATATACCAGAGGCGATAGCATCGGCGACACCTGTGATTGGATTTCCTGTTGGTATGGTTGCAGATATTGTAAGAGATGGTAAAGAGGGGATTTTATTGTCATCTAATGTGGATTTGGATGGTGAAATGATATCTAATATCTTGTCTGATCCTGACCAGATTTCTATGATAAACCGTGAAATGGTGAGGAACAATTCTATTGATCGAGTTTTAACTTGGCAGGAATCTGTGGAGATGAATGTCGCTGTATATCACCATCTTTTGAATGGCAAAAGCTAAAGTTGAAAGGTAATGTAATGAAAGGTACTAAGATACTCCTAACTGATGAACTACATTTCCATACTCGAAACTTTGGAGAATTGTTTTCTTTTTTCGAAAAAAATTCCTTTGAAGTACGAAATGCTAAGGCTCCCAAAGACTGGATATCTCTCTATGGTAATTATTTTGTAAAAAGTGCCGAGCTTAGGCCAACTGTTCTTGAGTTGGCTAGGCTAAATCAAGAAGATTTATTTCTATATTCATATAAAGGTATAAATTTATTTGAGACAGCAAGGATGGAGTTTTTAGCTTTTGTTATTGCAAAACCTGCATGGAAAAGCTTTGATATTTCAAAGGGAAGGAGATACGTATTTAATCATGCGATAAAATGTGATTATGATTCGCTTTTGCATAATTTGGCTGCCGTTATACATTGGATAGATTGGTGGGAAAAAAAAATTAAAGACGTAGGGATTCATCATTTTTGTTGTATATTTTCAGGGAGTTTGATTTACGGTAATAGTCTTATACAAATTCTAAAAAAACATTCCATGAAACCGTTGGTTATGGAAAGCTTCTTTACAGGGAATGAATTTTATATGGAATGTATCTATAGACATATTCCAAATAATAGTGATTTGAAATTCAAGAATTTTTATGACTCACTTGATGTGCCTGTGGATGCGAACCTTTATGATAGAGAAAGGCTTAAAAGTATAAATAAAATATCAGGAGCCAAGAACAAAAATGTAACTCAACCAGTATGTTTTGATCTTTTTGAGTTTGATAATGACCGAAAAACAATACTTATTCTTGGGCAGGTGTTGAATGATTTTTCTTTGTTAGGAAATGATGGTGTTAATTCTTTGCTACTATATAAAAGGCTGATTTCCGATGTTCTCAGTAATACCGACTTTAATTTGATATTTAAGGCTCACCCTTGGGAAAAGAATAAAATTGGTATTGGTCGAGATATGACCAGGGAGGAAATCGAAATATTCGTTGCCGAAAATTTTTCTGATAATGGATCGAGAATTAAGATGTTTTCAGATTATAACATCAATTCAATTTTTGAACAGAGTGATTATGTGGTTACGATATGCTCGCAATCCGCCATAGAAGCTGCTTTTAATGGCTTTAAACCGATTCTTGTTGCAGATGCTTTTTTTGGTCGTAAGGGATTTACTTATGAACTTGTTGATGAAAGTTTGTCAGGTTTTTTGTCTTGTGATCCCGCAGGAGTTTTATCTTTAAAGGAGTTCGATTTTTTTGAAGAATTTTGCGTGAAGGTTTTTTCTTCACATCTGGTCTGTGTAAACCCATCTGGTTCAATACGTCTCAGAGATATATTCAGTCGCTTGCCCCCTATCTCATTGGTTCAAAGTAAGTCTAGTAGTCTGCTTGATGAAAAACTCAAACAAGAAAACCCTCCAACATTAGAGAGTGTGCCAGTGTTCAGTGCTGCGGAGGAGAAGGTTTCTGTCTCTACTTTCAATGATACGGCTAATGTAGAAACTGAAGAAGTTCTTACATGTCATTCTGAAATTGGAGTTCTTTCTAGGAAAAGTCGTCTGATAAGAAAATTAAAAAATAACCCCCATGATTTTTTTGCGGATAGTAGTTATTCTATGGTTCGTATTTTTAGATTATTGTTTAAATAGGTTTTTTTATGGAAAATAAATATGGAAGGATAGCCCCGTCTGCTGGTGTTCCGACAGATAAAATAAAGTTTGAACCCCCTGTCGATATTGCACATAATGTCACCGTTTATGCAGGTTCTGAGATTGGGAAATACACCTATATTAATGTCGGCAGTGTTATATATGGAGGGGTTTCTTTAGGTCGTTATTGTAGTGTAGGCCGTAGTGTTGAAATTGGTGCGGCTCATCATCCTGTTGACTATTTAAGCACTCATCCGTTTCAAGTAGCGCGGTCATTATTCATGAAAGATCCAGATTACGCATCAGTAGAACGGAAGGCTTGGCGATTTCACCGAAAAACTCACATAGGACATGATGTTTGGATAGGGGCTAAAGCATGTATTATGAGTGGTGTTACGATTGGAAGTGGTGCAGTTATTGGCGCTGGAGCTGTTGTTACTAAAGACGTTGAACCATATTCAATAATTGGGGGTGTTCCTGCTAAACTCATAAAAAAAAGGTTCCCAGATGAAGTTATTGCAGAGTTGTTAGAAGTCGAGTGGTGGGACATACCGATGTCTAAAATATCAAAACTTCCATTTGATGATATTTACTCATGTCTGGTTGCCCTTAAAAAAATAAAATCTGAGAAAAGTCTATTTCCTGCCTGATCCGCGGAGAACCTGATATTGTCCCGTTTTAACGGACTCCTTTTACACAACAAAAGGTGCCCAATACCAGCCTACAGAAACCAGAAAAAAACCAGGCAATACTCGCTCGAATTCAAGAGATCAGCGGTTGAAGTGTGCCTGGAAGAGGACGTTCAGGTGCAGGAAGTTGCCACTCGTTTGGACATCTCCCCCTTCATGCTGTCACGATGGCGAAAAGAATACCGGGAAGGTCTGTTGAAGCCTTCTCGACCACCATCGAAAACAGTGAAACCGACCGTGAGCAAAACGAAGAAAACCGTTCCTGGCAAATCCACAGAATCCAGTGAACTGCGCAAGCTCAAGCGCGAAAATGAACGCCTGAAGAAGGAGCCGGATCTGGTAAAAAAGTGGCAACGGTTTCTCGCGGAGAAAGAGAAGAACGATACCGATTCATAAGCGAACATCATCATCGCTTTTGCGTGGTGTATTTGTGCCGGTGGCTTGGCGTTTCCCGTAGTGGTTATTACCAGTGGATCAGACCAGAGCCAACGGCAAGAGAGGCCTCTGATCTGAAGCGTATTAGTGAGCTGTCGCAGGAAAATCATTTTGAACATGAGCAGGGTGTCTGAACGAGGATGGCCCTTGTTGGATGAACGAGGCATGCGGATCTTGCTGAGAAAAGGCCTGAAAGCCGCCCAATCGACGAGTTCATTGATTTTGGCGAGTGGATCGTTGTGCTGATCCAGTTTGTCGTTCAGGTTATCAAAGTCGAAGAATCCGGGTTGCATAGTGTGTGGCCGTTGTTGCCTGAAGCGGTGTGGAAGTGTGTCAAAAGGTGACTAAATAGATGGGCCCTTTAGGAAAGACTTGGCCCTAATCAGGGGAAGGTTACAGAGGGGTACACAGAGAATTCATTTTTTTATAAATTTTAAAAAAAACCTGATTCCTCTTCTCAGGGTTGGCATTTTAGAAGATCCTTTATGCTTCCATTTATTCAGATACGCAGTGACCTCTTCTGGGGTAGCATAGGCAGAAGAGTTTTTATTAGTATAGAGTGGATAATTGACCAGAGCACCCGCACATAATTCGGTAACTGTCAGATTTCGACCTCTTCTTTTATTCAGAGAGTAGTCTTTGGTCAGCCCCCAGCCAGAATAAAATGGCTGCCCATAACAGTAGACAGCTTTGTTTCTTATCAGAGCTTCAAACCCCATTAATGAAGTCATCGTATGTACTTCATCGATTTGCTCGAGCATCTGCATACCATCAGCATTCAGTACTACTTCGTCGCACAGTCGATCCAGCTCATTCCAATCACTGTCTTTTTTTCTCAGGCCAGCTACTACATCAGGATGAGGTTTGTATACGATATAGCAATCCGGGTTATGGCGGCGCACCGTTTTGAGGAGTTCGGAATTACTTCTTATGTTTTGACACCCGAGTTTTATTGAAGCATCGCTAGGCACTTGCCCTGGAACCAGAAGTACTTTCTCATTAATATTCTTTGGTCGCTTCCACTCACTTCCTGATAGGTTGTATTTGGATAGTTTGCTTTCGATGATTGACTTTCTTAATCTGTCAGCTCTTTGCAGTTCAGTTTCTGACCATTGATACTCTGAAAGAATTTTTTCGAGCCGTGACGGGCGTGTTGCATCATAATAAATGCCCATGTCATCAATCACCCATGACAATGGTTTAATAAGATCGGCACCTAATCCTGATGATCTTAAAAAGCCATCTTCTATCCTCAATACGTGTTTACAGTTTGAAGGTGCTTCGTTACTGCCCCAAACGACAGCAGTGGCATTTGCTGGACAGCGGTTACGATTTCTCACGAAGTTGATTGTAGAGCCATCAAGAAACTGGCGAACGAATGGTTTTTTCCATCTAGAGAATCCTATTGCATATATAGGTGCGCCATATTCTTGGATTCTTGATCGGTTTTTTCTTTGAAGTCCAATCCATCTTAGTATCTTTTCTACCTCACATGACTGTCCGGTGTCCGGGTCAATGTAGTGAGAGTATTTGATTAGTGTCGACGCTACCAGTTGTTGTAATGAGATATCTCTTGCTTTTCGACGATCTACGCTGGTTCCTCGATCATCTGTGAGTCCCCATCCCGCGTAAAACGGAGCGCCAAAACAGGTCACTGGCTTTCCCCAGATAAGTGCCTCAAACCCGACCTGTGAAGTCACAACATAGACGTGGTTTGAGTTTTTTATGAGTTCTACCGGATGACAGGCTTCATTAATGACTTTAATACGATCGTTCGAGACGAGTTCATCAAGTGCGAAATGTCCGTATTTCGAACGAGTAAATGCATCGGGGTGAACTTTAACCAGTACAGTCTTTTCTGGGTGCTCCGCAAGTGCGGAATTAAGTGCCATTTGGAAGCTGTTTGAATCTGCCAAACCATATTCGATGGATGAATCGCCAGCGACTTGATCGATAACCAGTACATACTCATTTGGAAGATGGCCCTTGTATTCTGGGGATGCGTTGTACTTGGATACCCGGTTTTCTTTCCATAGACTGATCAGTTTTTCCGCTCTTGCGGTTTCTTCTGCGGTTAATGGTTGTTCTATTAGTCTCTCGAGACGAGATGTTGTTTGGGCGTCATAATAAATGCCGATATCATCCACGACTAACGAAACTGAAGTATCTTCTCGTTCAATGGAGCGAATAAAACCGTCTTCCAGAAGCAGAAACGATTCGTTGTTTTGCTGAGCTTTTTTTTGAGCATCTTTGCCACTACGCTTTCTCCCCCAGCCCAACCAGCATCTGTGCCTATTTGAAGGTGTCGAATTGATGCAGTGTTTCTGGATTGCCTGGACAACAGGGTGTTTGCTGATGGGTCGAGAAGTAAATTTCAGTGAACCAAGGTTTGATAACACAATTTTTTCATCTTGGATCTGGCTCACTGGCCTGGCTCCTTGGCATTGGAAAATGGTTGGCTTGCGACTATAGCAAATCTGGCTACCGCAGCCATATTATCAGAAACGTTGGTGCCCGCCGTGGTGTCATTCATCAGGAGTTCTTTGGGTGGAAAGTTATTCTAGTCTGCTCGTTAGTGGCGCTGCGGGTTTTATCGGCTCCAATTTTGCTCGATATTGGTTTGGCCGTCATCCAGAGTCCAATGTTGTTGTTCTAGATGAGCTGACTTATGCCGGAAGTATGGCCAATCTCCAGATTGTACAAGACGAGCCGGGCTTTCGGTTTGTGCAGGGCAACATTCTGGATACGCCGCTGGTAGAAAAACTCCTTGGCGAGTTCGGGGTTGATTGCATCATCAATTTTGCTGCTGAAAGCCATGTTGATCGTTCCATTATAGATCCATTCTTGTTTTATCGAACCAATGCTGAAGGAACCCTGTCGCTTTTGTCCGCCGCCTTGAATGTTTGGGGTGAGGAAGCCGAAGGCAAGCGTTTCCTTCAGATCAGCACGGATGAAGTATACGGAAGCCACTCTGGTGAAGGTGCCCCATTTACTGAATCGAGTCCGTGCTGGCCGGGGAATCCATATTCTGCGAGCAAAGCCGCAGCGGATAGTTTGGTTGTGGCCTATCACAACACCTATGGCATGGATACGGTAATTACTCGGAGTTCCAATAACTATGGTGCCAATCAATTTCCTGAAAAGCTGATTCCCAAGTCAATTGAGCGCATCCTCAATGATGAATCGATTCCGGTTTACGGTAACGGTCTCCATCGTCGAGACTGGATTTATGTGGACGACCACGCACGAGGAGTTGAACTGGCGCTCCATCATGGCAAGAGTGGTCACTGTTACAACCTGTGTGCCGGTCAAGAGATCAGCAATATTGAATTGGTTCGAGAGCTTTGTCGCTGTATTAGTAAGGTCTTTGAATCGGAGCCAGAGCTGGTTGATTTGTTTCCAAAGGCAAAGAGAGCTGCCATGGGCCAGGCTCAACACCTGATTGCATTTGTAGCAGATCGACCGGGACATGATCTGGCGTACACCATGAGCATGGCGCGGGCGCAGGAAGAGCTGGGTTTTGAACCTCAGGTGTCTCTGGCTGATGGATTGGAGCGGACGGTTCGGGCGTATCTGCATCGGGCAGCGAGGCTGCAACAGGTGGATACTTGAGCGTTTCTTTCAGGCTGACCAGTTCTATTTGGCCCTCCAGTTCGGTCAGCCGTGTCTTCAGAAAAGCAATTGTTTCCGGATAGGGATGGCCGATGATGACGGTGAGGTCTTTCTTTCGGGCACGGCGAAGTGCCTGATTGAATTGTCTGGCGAGGGCTGATTCTTCGGTGTCATTGTCCAGAAAGACGTGTCGCCTCAGGTTCGGGATGTCAGCTTCAATGGCGGCTTGCTGAGCGACGGTTTTGACGGTGGTGCGGCTATCAATAAAGAACAGTCGTTCCTCTTTGGCAACTTCCATAATGGCCTGCATGGCTGGCTCGACTTCGGTCAAAAAGCTGCCCATGTGATTGTTGAATCCGGATGTATATGGAATTGAGTCCAGGCTGCTGCGCATGATCTGCTTCATCTGGTTGCTCGCCATGGTGTTTTCCAGTCCGCCGGGGCCGAGCTTGGCAAATGAATGGCTGGTCATGGGCAGGTGCAGCATGATGGTGTGACCCGCTTGATGGGCTTTCCTGGCATATTCCTGTGCATGTGGTGTGTGCGGGAGATAGGCGAGATTCAATGGGCCAGGCAGCTCAAGCACGTCCTGACAGCCACGCTGGTGGTAACCCAGATCGTCGATGATGATGGCCAGTTTTGCTTTTTCCGCCAGTGCCAGTTCAGGCCACAGGCTGGTTGCGAGGGAGAGAGTGAGTGACAACCACCAGCTTGGGTGGTTGTCGTGTTTCGGGAGTTTCAATGCGGGTCTTACCCTTCCTGAGTCTTTCCGGCGCGAACAATGGTCATGCCACGCAACAAGGTATGGGCTTCGTAGAGCTGGAAATCACGTGTTAGTAATTCACCCGGCGTCGGTCTGTTGCTTTTGGCGTTTTCCTCGTCGCCATCTTCGGGATTACTCAAATGCCCCTGTAAGTCCGCTTCTTTCAGGCGTCGTACACTTTTGCGCGGAGTAACGTCGCTTTGAGCCACTACAATGTCTGGCTCGATGCCCTGGGCCTGAATAGAGCGACCTTTGGGAGTGAAGTAGCGCGCGGTGGTCAGTTTGACCGCCTTGTTGTTGGCCAGAGGCAGCACGCTTTGCACCGAGCCTTTACCAAACGAGCGAGTTCCCAGAATAATGGCGCGGTGATGATCTTGCAGAGCGCCCGCAACAATCTCTGAAGCAGAAGCCGATCCACCATTGATCAGAACCACCATTGGCAGGTCTCCGCCGCTGGTTTCTGGCGTTGCGTGGTAGCGCAGTTCCGAGTCAGTGGCGCGTCCTTCGGTGTAGACGATCAGGCCTTCTTCAAGAAAGGCGTTGCTGACGTCCACTGCTGCGCCCAATACCCCACCGGGGTTGTTGCGCAAATCCAGCACCAGACCGTTCAGTTCATCCTGGTCTTGCCACTTTTTGATCTTTTTCACCAGTTCTTCCCCGGTATGGGACTGGAACTGGGTAATGCGCAGATAACCGATGCCGTTGCTGAGCATATCGCCACGAACACTGGCCACCTTGATCACCGCTCGCTCCAGCTCGAAGTCGAGTAACTCGGATTCGTCCTGGCGGCGAACTTCCAGCTGAATGGTCGAGCCGGGAGTACCTCGCATGGTCTCAACGGCTTCCGAAACCGACATGCCCATCACCGACTTTCCATCCAGCGTCACGATCAGGTCACCGGGTAAAATACCGGCGCGTTCAGCAGGTGTATCGTCGATTGGGGATACCACCAGAATAAGACCGTCCTGCTGGCTGATTTCTATACCAAGGCCGCCAAACTCGCCAGTGGTGTGCTCCTGAAGATCGCTGAAGGCATCGGGTTGCAAATAGGTTGAGTGCGGGTCGAGAGATCGCAGCATGCCCTGAATGGCATAGCTGAACAGCGTCTCGTCATCGATCTCCTCGACATAGGCGCTGCGAATACGCTCAAACACTTCGGCGAAGTTGCGCAGTTCCTCTATCGGCATTGGCCGGGGTTCCACGTCCGTCTCGGCTGCGGCGGGCTGATGATGATCGGCGTAGGCGGGAATAACTAGGCCCAGAGAGAGAGCCAGGGTAACCAGAGTCCGTAACATGGGGTGTCTCGATGTCGATGGTGTCTGCAGAATGGCATAAAAGCCAAAGGCTTAACAAGCAAAGGGGGCGTCAGTCGTGAACCGGTCGCTATCAGCGTTTCAGCCATACTGCCGGGTCTTGCGGACGCCCCTTGTAACGGATTTCAAAATACACCCGAGGTTCCGTAACGCCGCCACTTTGACCGCTGGTGGCGATCATTTCTCCCTGGTTGACCCAGCTGCCAACGTCATAGAGCAGTGCTTCGTTGTGGGCGTAGAGTGTCAGGTAGTCGTCGCCATGATCGATGATCATCAGCAAGCCGAAACCTCTCAAGATACCGGAGTACACCACCTGGCCATGATGGACGGCTTTGACGGGAGTGCCTTCAGGGACGTCGATCATCCAGCCTTGCCAGCGACCAACACCCTCCTGATTACGTTGTCCAAAGGCGTGCAGTACACGTCCACCAACGGGCTTGGGCAGTTTGCGTTTGAGAGATTTAAACGGGCGGGCATCGGCTTTCTGGGTGCTGTTTTCGACCAGTGAACGCACTTCATCCAGCAGTTTTTCGAGGCGTTTCTGATCGGCTTCTTTTTGGTTCAGGCGTTGCTTCTGGCTGCTGATTTCCTGCTGAAGACTGGCGAGCAGCTGCTTTTGCTTATGCTTTTTCTTTTGTACCGCGAGGCGCTGACGCGAGAAGTCGGCACGGGTGGCGTTCAGAGCGTCTTCGTGTTCATGAATGACGTCTTCGATACGCGACAGCTTGTCCAGCTCTAGCATGGTCTCCTGAATCTGGGCCATACGAGCACGGTTGAAATAACGGAAGTAGGTCAGCATGCGCTGGGCCTGCTGCGGGTCGTCCTGGTTCAGAAGCAGTTTGACCGGGCCTTCGCTGCCGACCCGATGGGCGGCTTGCAGCTGCTGTTTCAGCCGAAGGCGATAGCTGGCCTGCAGCTCATCGAGCTGCCGCTGCTCCTGTCGGAGCTTTTTTAGGCGGGCCTGCTCCTCCTCAAGCTTGCGTTTGGTCGACTCTATCTTGTGGGTCAGTTCAGCGATTTCATTGTTGGTCGTGCCGAGCTGGGAGTGAATCTTGCTGTGTTCATCGCTGGCTTCATTGAGCCAGCGCTGAAGCTTGGCGATGTCCGCCCGCAACGCTTCCAGCTCCGCTTCACTGTTGGCGAAGACCGGGTTGGAAACGCAGAGTAATACCAGCAAGGCACTGGTGAGTGCGGTGCGGATCATGGTGTTGCCCTTGTGGGTTATTCGTAGCTCACCAGGCTTTGACCGGTCATTTCAGCCGGTTGCTCAAGCCCCATCATGGTCAGCAGGGTAGGCGCAATATCGCACAAACGACCTTCGCTGATGCTGCCTTGTTCGCGTTCTGTGACATAAACCAGATTTACCGGGCCTGTGGTGTGTTGGGTCATCGGACGGCCCTGGTCATCCAGCATCTGTTCGGCGTTGCCGTGGTCAGCTGTGATCAGACACTCACCACCGGCAGCCAGAATCGCCTCGGTCACCTGGGTCAGCGCGTCATCGATCGCTTCGGCGGCTTGAACAGCGGCATCGTAGACACCGGTGTGACCGACCATGTCGCCATTGGCGTAGTTACAGACGATCAGGTCGTATCCACCGTTCTGGATGGCATCGACCAGCTTTTCGGTCACTTCCGGAGCGCTCATTTCCGGCTTCATGTCGTAAGTCGCGACGTCCGGTGATTTGATCAGTACGCGGGTTTCGCCGTCGTACTCGGCTTCACGACCACCGGAGAAGAAGAAGGTTACATGAGCGTATTTTTCGGTTTCAGCGATGCGCAGTTGCTTCATGCCGAGGTTGGAAACGTATTCACCCAGACCATTCACCAGTGTTTCTGGCGGGAACGCACAACTGGCCGGAATATCCGCCGCGTACTCGGTCATCATGACAAAGTCCGACAGCGCAGGACGAGCCTTGCGTTCGAAACCATCGAAGTTGTCATCAACAAAGGCACGTGTCAGTTCGCGAGCGCGGTCAGGGCGGAAGTTGAAGAAGATGATGCTGTCGCCGTCTTTGACCGGCGCTGCTTCGCCAATGCGGGTGGCTTGTACGAATTCGTCGTTTTCATCACGCTCATAGGCCGCAGCCAGTGCTTCTGCGCCGTTAGCGGCAGAAAACGGTGCTTCACCTTCGCTCATCAACTGATAAGCCGGTTCAACGCGATCCCAGCGATTGTCGCGATCCATGGCGTAGAAGCGACCCACAATACCGCTCAGGCGTGCATTGCCCAGCTCGGCACAGGCCGCTTCAGTAACAGCGATGGAATCGGCGGCAGAGCGAGGTGGCATATCGCGGCCATCCAGAATGCCGGTCACATAGACATTGTCCAGATCACGGTCTTTGGCCATCTTCAGTAGCGCCACCAGATGCTCTTCGTGGGAGTGAACACCGCCCGGAGACAGCAAGCCGGTCAGATGCAGGGCACCGCCAGCGGCCTTGGCCTTGTCCATCGCAGCGACCAGAGCGGCGTTCTGCTGCAGTTCGCCATCGCTGATGGCTTTGTTAATCCGGGTGTAGTTCTGGTAAACGATGCGACCTGCGCCCAGATTCATGTGGCCCACTTCGGAGTTACCCATCTGACCGTCCGGTAGCCCCACCGCTGCCCCCGAAGTCTGGATCAGAGCGTTGGGAAAACGATCCAGCAATGCATCCCAGGTTGGCGTATCCGCGTTGGCAATGGCGTTGTTGTCGGTTTCAGTTCGATGGCCCCAGCCATCCAGAATGATCAGGGCAACAGGTGCCGGGCGAGTGGACATAGTGATTACACCGTGAATAAGAATTTTGACGGGCATCGATTGTACTGAAACCCTGCTCCAAGGCACAGCCTGCCGACCTGACAATCCTGTCTGTCGTATCGGCAAACTCTCGGGGAATCCCGAAATGATCCGAACACGGGGAAATTCTTGAGCCGACCATCGCCGGTGAGCCTGCATGGATGTACTTGCAGTGTGCTGGTGAAGAGTTTGCCGGGAGGCAGGTCTATGGCGTGATCTCTGGGCTAAAAGGAAAGTGTCCGGGGTAAAAGGAACGTGACGCTGTGCTATGCCATCGAAAGAACCAACACCATAGGCACATAGGCTGTCATCAAATTGTCACGGCGGCATGTGGCAATGCGTTGCAGTTTTCCATGCGCAGTTTTTCACCAGCCTGCTAGAGGCGTTTCAGGCTAGGCGCTATACTGCGCGCTGATTTTTTACCGACGTTGAAAAAGTTATGGATCAGTTGTTCGAATTTATTGGCAATCACTGGTGGCTAGTGGGTATCTGGGGCGCGTTTCTGGCCGCTCTGATGTGGGATAACAACCAGCGTGCCGGTCAGAGTGTCTCAACCGCTCAGGCTACTGCCATGATTAACCGCGAAAATGCGCTGGTTCTGGATATCCGTGACAAGAAGGAATATTCGGAAGGCCACGTAGCGAATTCCCTGAATATTCCCTACGCCAATCTGGCGAAGCGCATGAACGAGCTTGATATCCACAAACATCGCCCCATTATCCTCGTATGCAAGACAGGAACGACTGTCAGCGTGGCAGGCAAGATGCTCCGTGAAAAAGGCTACAACGCCTTGCGTCTGAATGGCGGCATGATGGAGTGGAATTCACAGAACCTGCCCGTTGTTCGCAAGTAACATTAATTCAGCTCGACAATAAACTGTAAGGAACCTCCCATGGCCGAGAACGAAACTCCACAACCACAGTTCGCTCTGCAGCGTGTTTACGTCAAGGATGCTTCTATCGAAGTGCCTAACGCGCCAATGATCTTCACTCAAGAGTGGAAGCCAGAAATCAAGCTGGATCTGAATACCGGTGCCCGTCGTCTGGACGAGAAACACTTCGAAGTATTCGTCAAGACCACGGTAACGGCTTCTCTGGGTGACGATACTGCGTTCCTGGTTGAAGTGATGCAGTGCGGCCTGTTCCTGGCGGAAAACATTCCGGATGAGCAGCTGAAGCCAATGATGGGCGCCATGTGCCCGAACATCCTGTTCCCATACCTGCGTGAGTCTGTCGACAACCTGGTTGTTAAGGGTGGTTTCCCGGCTCTGATGCTGGCTCCTATCAACTTCGACGCTCTGTACCAGCAGCGCCTGCAAGAAGAAGCCAAGCAAGCTGCCGAACAGTCAGAATCCAGCGAAGGCGAAAGCACTCACTGATCGCTGAATTGCCGCAAGAAAATCCTCCGCTGGCTTTGCCATCGGGGGATTTTTTGTTTTTCCCCTTTCTGAAAGAAAGCTACCTTTCGAGCCATGCTTCAGGCCATGGCGGTCATCGCGACAGCGTTGTTACTCAAATTACGATTTCTATCGCCCGTTAGCTTCACACTGAACTTTCTTCTGGTCTAGGCTTTCCAAATGCAGAGCGGTTCACAAGACCGGCTCGCACCACAATCTGATGTTGTTTCCACAGTAAAACGCGTACGGAGGATCCCGTCATGTTTGCACCTATGGAACGCACCGGCCTTCAGGATCTGCACTTCTGGCACGATCCCGAGACTGGCTTGCAGGCAATTATTGCCATTCACGATACCTTTCGTGGCCCCGCCATCGGCGGCTGCCGTTTTATTTCCTACTCCTCATTTGATGACGCCGTGCAAGACGCCACACGACTGGCGCAAGGCATGAGCTACAAGGCTGCATTGGCCGGGTTGCCTCATGGCGGCGGCAAGTCGGTGATTATCAGGCCGGATGATCTGACCGACAGAGCCGCATTGATGCGCGCATTTGGACGCTTTGTTGAATCCCTGGGCGGGCGTTATATCACGGCCATGGACAGTGGTACCCAGGTGACCGATATGGATCAGATCGCCAGGGAAACGTCTTATGTCACTTGCACCAGCACGATGGGCGATCCGTCCCCCTCGACCGCCAAAGGTGTGTTGGCAGGCATCCGGGCCAGTATCGGGTTTCTCGACAAACGCCAGGATCTGGACGGCGTTCATGTCGCGATTCAGGGGCTGGGCCATGTCGGTTATGCGCTGGCGCGGCTGTTACACGATTCCGGTGTTCATCTCACGGTGGCCGACATCAATACCCAGCGTGCACTGGATGCCTGCGCCGAGTTCGGAGCAACCGTGGTTGAATCTGATGAAATCTATGCCGTAGAAGCCGATGTGTTTGCACCTTGTGGCCTGGGTGGCGTGCTGAATGAGACCACGATTCCCAAGCTGAAATGCCGTTGCGTCGCCGGTTCGGCCAACAATCAGCTGGCGGATGACAACAGCGGCATGCAGCTGCACCAGCGCGGCATTCTGTATGCACCGGATTATCTGATTAATTCGGGCGGACTGATGTTTGTGGCCCTGCGTCACGGCAGACATTCCGAACGCATGATCGACGCCAAAATCGCTTCCATCCGACATTCACTGCTGGAGTTGTATCGCCACGCCGACAAAGTCGATATGCCCACCCATTTGATAGCTGATCAGCGCGCCGAAGCCATTCTGCGCCAGGCAGCGCATCGTGATGCCGCATAGGAGGTGACTATGGATACTGTCTTTCACGGCGAAATCCATCTTCGCCGCTATTTGTCTGATCAGGGTAAACCGGAGCAGGTGTTGCCGGACTGGACTCACTCACCCGAGCG
Source organism: Oceanospirillaceae bacterium (assembly GCA_002723385.1). Taxonomy (GTDB): domain Bacteria; phylum Pseudomonadota; class Gammaproteobacteria; order Pseudomonadales; family Oceanobacteraceae; genus Oceanobacter. Next base: position 62,522 of record PBNY01000035.1, read on the forward strand.
ACTGGTTCGTTACTACCGGAACATGGTGCTGGTACGCCAACTGGATTACAAAATCATTGCGCTGCAGCGTACCGGGCAGATCGGTACCTATGCCTCTTTGCTCGGTTCTGAAGCCATTGATACCGTCGTCGGAGACCTGATGGCTGCTGACGATGTGCTGGTGCCTTACTACCGTAATCACGCCTTGCAGATGCTGCGTGGTCTGCCGATAGAAGATGTGCTGTGTTACTGGGGCGGTGATGAACGGGGCAGCGCCGCTGCGGCGCTGGGTGACGACTTCCCCAATGCGGTTCCGATTGCCACCCAGTCACTGCATGCCGCAGGCGTGGCCTCGGCGTTCAAGGTGCGGGGTGAAAAACGCGTCGCAGTGACCTTGTGTGGCGATGGAGCCACGTCCAAGGGTGACTTTCTCGAGGCACTGAACGTGGCTGGAGCCTGGCAGCTCCCGGTGGTGTTTGTGGTCAATAACAACCAATGGGCCATTTCTGTTCCGCGCAGTATTCAATGTGGCGCCCAGACCCTGGCGCAGAAAGCCTTTGGTGCCGGGATTCGCGGCGAACAGGTCGATGGCAATGATGTGATTGCCCTGCACGAGGCCGTCAGCGAAGCGCTGAAACATGCCCGCGAAGGCAAGGGCGCAACCCTGATAGAAGCTGTCAGCTATCGACTGTCCGATCACACCACCGCTGATGATGCCACTCGCTATCGTGCCAGTGAGGAACTGAAAGCGGCCTGGGAGCGTGAACCCGTCAAGCGGCTACAAACCTTCCTGCATGAACAGGGCTGGTGGGATGAGCGTCAGGAACAGGCCTGGATTGAAGAAGTCGGGCAGATGATTCAGACCAGTGTCGACGCCTATCTGGCCAGGCCGCAACAGCCGATCGAACACCTGATCGATTATCTGTACGCCGAACTGCCCAACGCTTTGGAGGAACAGCGTGAGCGCCTGATTCGAAACGCCCAACCGGGAGGAAGTCGTCATGAGTAACGCAATCACAATGGTGGAAGCGGTTAACCTGGCCCTGCACTCGGAAATGCGCCGTGACCAATCGGTGATGGTGCTGGGAGAAGATGTGGGGGTGAACGGCGGCGTGTTTCGTGCCACGGTCGGACTGCGCGATGAATTCGGTATGAAGCGGGTGATGGATACACCGCTGGCCGAAACCATGATCGCAGGGCTGTCCGTAGGGATGGCGACCCAGGGCTTGAAACCGGTGGCCGAGATCCAGTTTATGGGCTTTATCTTCCCGACCATGGAGCACCTGATCGGGCACGCGGCGCGGATGCGTCACCGTACCCGAGGACGGCTGAGTTGTCCGCTGGTGGTGCGGGTACCCTACGGTGGTGGGATCCACGCACCGGAACATCATTCCGAAAGCACCGAAGCCTTGTTTGCGCACATTCCCGGTTTGCGAGTGGTGATCCCGTCGTCTCCGGCACGAGCTTATGGGCTGTTGCTGGCGGCGATTCGCAACCCCGATCCGGTGTTGTTTATGGAACCGAAACGGGTCTACCGACTGAATGCCCAACCGGTTGAAGACAGTGGCGAAACACTGCCACTGGACACCTGTTATACGCTGCGTGAAGGCTCGGACATCACCCTGGTGAGCTGGGGAGCCATGATCAAGGAAACACTGGAAGCGGCTGATCGGCTGGCACAGCAGGGAGTGAGCTGCGAGGTAATCGACGTGGTGACGCTGAACCCGATTGATCACAACACCATTCTGGCCTCGGTGGATAAAACCGGTCGCTGTGTGATTGTTCACGAAGCGCCGAAAAGCGGGGCAGTTGGTGCCGAAATCGCCGCCACGATTGCCGAAAAAGGCTTGCTCAGTTTGCAAGCGCCAGTGGCCCGGGTGACGGGCTATGACACCGTGATGCCGTACTACCGCATGGAACACCACTACATGCCCAGCACTGCTGACATTCTGGAAGCGGTCAACACCACTCTGGAGTTCTCATGAAATATTTCAAATTACCGGACCTCGGCGAAGGACTGCCCGAGGCCGAGATTCTGGAATGGCACGTCAGGGAAGGGGATGACGTCCGTCTTGACCAGCTGCTGGTCAGCGTCGAAACCGCCAAGGCCGTGATTGATATTCCATCGCCCCAGCAAGGTGTGATTGCGCATTTGTTCGGAGCCGAAGGCGACACCATTCATACCGGTGAACCCCTGCTGGAGTTTGCTGGTGAAACCGACGATACCGGCACTGTGGTGGGAGAACTCAAGCAGGATTCCGCACAAGGCACCGCCCAGCAGGATCATTTTTTCATTGGAGCTGCGCCCAGTACTGCAGCTCATCACCCCAGAATGACGCCCGCGGTGCGGGCGCTGGCCAAGAGACTGGATGTGGACATCAGTCATCTGAAGGGCAGCGGGCGTGCTGGCATGCTCACACCGGAAGACGTTGAGCGAGCGGCGCGGCAGGATCAAACCCATGGTAAAGCCGAGCCACTGCGTGGCGTGCGTAAACAAATGGCCAAAAATATGGCGCTGGCTCACGCTGAAGTGGTGCCGGTGACGCTGTTTGAAGATGTCGATGTGCACGACTGGCATCCGGATGAAGACATCACCATGCGACTGATTCACGCCATTGCCGCCGGTTGTCGGGCGGAACCGGCATTGAATGCCTGGTTTGATGGTCAGCAGCTGGCGCGGCGAGTGCACGACGACATCAACCTGGGCGTCGCGGTGGATACTGAGCAGGGATTATTTGTACCTGTCATTCGTGACATCGGAAACCGCCAGGTCGCGGATATTCGTGATGGCCTGAATCGCCTCCGGGAAGATGTCATCAAACGCACCATTCCGCCATCGGAGTTACAGGGTGGCACCATCACGCTGTCTAACTTCGGCACCATTACCGGTGGCGTGATCGCCGGGCGTTACGCCACACCCATCGTGGTGCCTCCGACAGTGGCGATTCTCGGGTCGGGCGTGATTCGAGAGCAGGTGGTGGCGTATCAGGGAGTAGTGCAGGTTCGGCGCGTGTTGCCGCTGTCGCTGACGTTTGATCATCGTGCAGCTACCGGCGGGGAAGCCGCCCGGTTCCTGCGCGCTGTGATCGAGGACTTGTCCGTTGAGTCTGCCGGGTGAGGCGGTAGAGACAGGGGTATGAGTCGGGAAGTGCTACTGCGGCGCCTATAAAGCTAGCAGAGAAACGGCTGAACTGAGGGTGGAATGTGCGAACTGTACGGCGCATTCCACTTTCCCCGGCTTGTCTGCCAGGGAATGAGCCGCTACTGTTTGCCCCGCAATCGTGGGGTATCCGAATGACATCGTCCAATAATGAAAATGCGTTCGATTTTGAACGCTCTCTGGCAGAGCTGGAAGCCATCGTTCAGCGTCTCGAAAGCAGCGACCTGTCGCTGGAAGATTCTCTCAAGGCGTTTGAGCAAGGCGTGGTTTTGACACGTGCTTGTCAGCAGGCACTGGCCAGCGCCGAGCAGCGGGTGCAGCTGCTGGTGGAAGAAAACGGTGTCAGTCAGGCACGTCCGTTTGATAGCGGCCGGGAAAACGGTGGCTACTGATGCAGGAGCAGGTTCAGCAGGTACAGCAACGACTGCACCAGCGTCTGGAAACGGCTCTGGATGCATTGGATATCGCCGACGAACGTCTTGAAGCGGCGATGAAGCATGGTTTGCTCAACGGTGGCAAACGTGTGCGACCGTTTCTTGCCTACGCTTCGGCTGAGGCCGTTGGTGGCCACTGGGATGCGGTGGACCCGGTCGCGGTAGCGATGGAAATGATCCACAGCTACAGTCTGGTGCACGATGATTTGCCAGCCATGGACGACGATGATCTGCGTCGCGGTATGCCGACCTGTCACATCGCATTTGACGAAGCGACCGCGATTCTGGCCGGGGACGCCTTGCAGACGGCAGCGTTTGAGCATCTTTCCAGCAGCGCGCTGTACTCACCGGAGCAGGCGCTGGAACTGATTCGAATGCTGGCACGAGGTGCGGGTGCTGCGGGCATGGTGGCCGGTCAGTGCATCGATCTGAATCACGTCGGCAAGCACATGACGCTGGAACAGCTGGAAAACATGCACCGTCACAAGACCGGTGCCCTGATCCGCAAGTCGGTATTGATGGGCGCGATGGCGGCTTCCTATCCGCTCGATTCACACGTTGCAGAGGCTCTGACGGAATACGCCAATGCCGTTGGCCTTGCTTTTCAGGTTCAGGATGACATCCTCGACATCGAAGCCGACACCGAAACGCTGGGCAAAACCCAGGGTGCCGACGAAGCATTGAACAAGCCCACCTATCCGGCTTTGCTCGGGCTGGAAGGTGCGCGTAAAAAAGCAGCCGACCTGTGTCAGCAAGCGCACACTGCGCTGGAGCGCGTTCCCGGTGATACCTCGTTGCTGAAGCAGCTGGCGGATTACATCATCAACCGCCGCTACTAGCCGTCACGCGCCACGGCCTCTCTCTGGTAACCCTTTATTTTCATAGGGATTTTCCGATTCAGCCAATGTACGACTAATCGTCATTGGCTTCGGCCTACTCATTACTGGCACCAGCCGTTAGAATGTCGCACTTCTGCTGTCCAGCCCGTTGCGGATAGCGTGTCCCAACCGAGTGCACCTGGTGCACGTCGTCCACGGAAGTATTCCCAGATGTTTACCGAAATTCCGACCACTCGCCCTGAGACGCCGCTGCTGGATCAGGTCAATCAGCCGTCTGATCTGCGCGAACTCAGTATTGAGCAGCTCGAACCGCTGTGTCGTGAATTACGTGAATATCTGCTGTACAGCGTTGGTCAGTCTGGTGGTCATTTTGCCGCCGGTCTGGGGGTCGTCGAACTGACTGTCGCACTGCACTACGTATTCGAAACGCCCGATGACCGCATTGTCTGGGACGTGGGTCATCAGGCCTACCCACACAAAATCCTGACGGGCCGTCGCGAAGAAATGCCGAAAGTGCGTACCGCCGAAGGCCCGGCAGCGTTCCCGAATCGTGATGAAAGTGAATACGACACCTTTGGTGTTGGCCACTCCAGCACATCGATCAGTGCCGCGCTCGGTATGGCGCTGGGTTTCCGCCATACGGGCAGTGATCAGCAGGCGATTGCTGTGATCGGTGATGGCGCCATTACTGCGGGCATGGCGTTTGAAGCCATGAATCACGCGGGTCATGAAAAGGCCAACATGCTGGTGATCCTGAACGACAACGACATGTCGATCTCCCAGAACGTTGGCGCGCTGAACAAGTATTTCACCCGCATCTGGGCCAGCCGTACCTACAGTGCTGTGCGCACCAGCGGCAAAAAAGTGCTGAAGAACCTGCCTTCCGGCGCCTGGGAGCTGGCTCGTCGCACCGAAGAACACATGAAAGGCATGGTGGCTCCGGGCACCCTGTTTGAAGAGCTGGGCTTTAATTATTTTGGTCCGGTCAATGGTCACGACATCGAAGAGCTGGTCATGACCTTGCGTAATCTCAAGGAGATGCCGGGGCCGCGTTTCCTGCACCTGTTTACTCGCAAGGGCTATGGCTTTGAGCCAGCCGTGGACGATCCGATCAAATACCACGCGCTGAAACCCGCTGCGTCTGGTTCCGCTTCAGGCGTCAAGCTGCCGACCTATTCGAATATTTTTGGTGAGTGGCTGTGCGATATGGCGGCTGAAGACACGCGGCTAATGGGGATTACTCCGGCGATGCGTGAAGGTTCGGACATGGTGCGCTTCTCGTACGAATACCCGGATCGTTATTTCGACGTCGCCATTGCGGAACAGCATGCGGTGACACTGGCTGCCGGTCTGGCGTGTGAAAAGCTCAAGCCGGTGGTGGCGATTTACTCCACCTTCCTGCAGCGTGCTTACGATCAGCTGATTCACGATGTGGCGTTGCAGAATCTGGATGTGCTGTTTGCCATCGACCGCGCCGGCCTTGTGGGGGAAGACGGCCCGACGCATCACGGTGCCTACGATCTCAGCTATATGCGCTGCATTCCCAATATGGTGGTGATGACGCCATCCGATGAAGCCGAATGCCGCAATATGCTGTTCACCGGTTACCAGCACGAAGGCCCTGCGGCGGTACGTTATCCTCGCGGCAGTGGTATCGGCACAGTAACAGAACAACAGATGACCGCTTTACCCCTCGGCAAAGGGGTTGTGCGTCGTGAACGTACCGCTGACGCTGATTCGACCGAGCCGCGGGTGGCCTTGCTGGCCTTCGGTGCGCCATTGCACGCCGCTCTTCAGGCCGCAGATATACTGGATGCCACGGTCGCGGACATGCGTTTTGTCAAACCGCTGGATGCCGAACTGGTGGCAACCCTGGCTGACACGCACGATCTGATCGTGACACTGGAAGAAAACGCAGTAATGGGCGGGGCGGGTTCGGCGGTGCTGGAATCACTGGCTGCCAGTGGCAAAGCTGAAAAAGTGATGAATCTGGGGATTCCGGATGGCTATATCGAACAGGACAAGCCAGCGAATCAACTGAAGGAAATCGGCCTGGATGCCGATTCCATCATCGAAGCGGTCAAGCAGCGTTTGTCCTGAATCCAATCAGGGCTCGTCGTCCTGATGCGTGACCGTCACCGGAGCATCGACGGGCGCGCTTGAGGTCAGGAAATGACCCAGCTTCGACGCCTTGGTGTTCAGGTAATTGTCGTTGTGGGGGTTGCGGCCGACTTCCAGAGGCACGCGTTCTGAGACCGTCACACCCGCACTGCTCAGCGCCTTGACCTTACGTGGGTTGTTGGTCATCAGTCGAATGGCCTGAATATTCAGATGCGACAGCATCGGCTGACACATGCTGTAGTCACGCATATCCGCACCAAAACCCAATGCTTCGTTGGCTTCTACGGTGTCCGCTCCCTGATCCTGAAGATTGTAGGCCTTGATCTTGTTCAGCAAGCCAATGCCACGACCTTCCTGACGCAAGTACAACACCACACCACGACCCGCTTCCGAGACGGAACGCAGCGCTTCTTCCAGCTGAAAACCGCAGTCACAGCGCATGCTGAACAGGGCATCGCCGGTCAGGCATTCCGAGTGCGCGCGTGCCAGAACCGGCTCACCGCTGCCAATATCCCCCATGGCCAGAGCAATATGCTCTTTGCCTGTCGCGGTTTCTTCAAACCCATGCATGGCGAATTCGCCAAAGGGCGTAGGCAGCTTGCAGGAAGCGATGTATTCGATAGTCAACTTGCACATCTCCGGTGGAACAGGCGGCGTAGTCTACCAGTGAAGATGGAGACTGCCCATTCTGACACAGCAAAGTCGTATTGAATCCGGATGAAAAAGGGTGTTTCACGAAAGACAGCTATATCGCTGTAAGAAATGTCAGCGGAGGGCTGGCGACCGACTTAGGCCATCAGGTTACGCCATCAGGTTACGCCATCAGGTTACGCCATCAGGACCGCGGTTCCCTGCAGCACAAGCAGCGCCATAACCCCGGCCAGAACGTCGTCAATCATGATGCCAAACCCGCCTTTGACGCGCTTGTCGAGCCAGCTGATCGGCCAGGGTTTGAGGATGTCAAACAGGCGGAACAGGGCAAATGCGTACAGCACCCAGAGCCAGCCTTCCGGGACGAGCAAGAGCGTAATCCACATGCCGATCCATTCATCCCAGACGATGCCGCCATGATCGTGAACCCCCAGGTGTTCTGATGTGCGGTCACAAATCACCACACCGAACGCCAACCCGGCAATCAGGACGCCTAGGTAGGGCAGCAAAGGCATGCCATCCAGCAGCAGCCACCAGACCGGCAATGCCGCGAGGGTGCCAAATGTACCGGGCGCTTTGGGAGCCAGGCCGGAACCAAGACCAAAGGCGAGCCAGTGAAACGGATGAGTCAGTTTGGGTGAAGACATGGCGGGTTCCAGAATCGAGAAGTCAGAGCGTATCCATCGGATCAACATCCAGATGCCAGCGTACTTTACGCGAATCAGGCCGCTGTTGCAGAAAATCCACCAGTGGATCGAGCACTGCGTGCAGGCTGCGACGGTCATGACAGTAGAGCTGTAACTGGTGGCGGAAACGCCCGGCCCGGCGTTCCATGATGGCCGGAAACGGCCCCATCAGATTCAACGGTTCCAGCGGTTTTTGCCGTTGCTTTTTGGCATTGCGGCGCCAGTGTTCTTGCAATTGCTGCAGGAACGAACGTGATTCACGCAGACATTTTTCGGCCTGATGACGTTCTGTCGACTCCGCCCGCAGCAGCACCATATGGCTGTAGGGGGGCAATTGTTGCTGTTGACGTTCCTGCAGCAGCGCCAGGGCCAGAGCGTGGTAACCGTTGTCGATCAACAGATTCAGCTGCGGATGATCGGCGTACAGCGTCTGAATCCAGACATCACCGGGCTTCTGTTCCCGCCCTGCGCGACCGGCGACTTGCAGGATCAGCTGGGCGGTGTGCTCCATGCCGCGGAAATCGGCACTGAATAAACCGACATCGGCATCCAGAACCACCACCAGGGTGACCTTGGGAAAATGATGGCCCTTGGCCAGCATCTGGGTGCCAATCAGAATGCGGGCATCACTGCCGTGGATTTCTTCCAGTAGCTGATCAAAGGCCTGCTTGGTGCGTACGGTATCGCGGTCAACACGCGTCACCGGCACATCGGGAAACAGCTCCATCAGCGTTTGCTGTACCCGCTCGGTGCCGTGTCCGACTGGCTGAATACGGCTACTGTGACACTCCGGGCAGAAGCCGGGAATGCCCTGCTGGAAGTCGCAATGGTGGCAGTGTAAATGCGGCGGCGACTGGTGGATGGTCATACGGGCGTCGCAGCGACGGCACTCGGCCATCCAGCCGCAATCCTGACAGGCCATCAAGGGCGCGTAACCGCGTCGGTTGATAAACACCAGCACCTGCTGGCCTTGTTGCAAGTGTTGCTGGATGGCTGCAAGCACCGGCTGGGCCAGTCCGTTGGTTAAAGGCTGGTGCAGAATATTGTGCAGCTTCATGCCCGGCGGCCGTGCTCCGCCAGCGCGCTGGGTCAGCTGCCAGTGCTGGTAACGTCCAGTCAGGGCGTTGTGCAGGGTTTCCAGTGAGGGGGTGGCAGAACCCAGTACCACCGGCACCTGAGCATGTCTGGCTCGAACCAGAGCGAAGTCTCGGGCGGAGTAGCGCAGCCCATCCTGCTGCTTGAAGGAGGCGTCGTGCTCCTCGTCGAGAATGATCAGACAGAGATTGGGCAAGGGAGTAAACACCGCCGAGCGGGTACCAATCAGGATTCCCACCTGCTGTTCGCGGCATTGCCGCCAGGCTTGCAGGCGTTCGCGGTCGTTCAGCCCGGAATGCAGCAGTGCCACCGGCATTTCAAACCGGCGCCGAAAACGCTGCACGGTCTGTGGGGTCAGTCCAATCTCCGGTACCAGAACCAGGATCTGGCCGTCTGGTCGTCTTTCAAGCGCCTGCTCGATCAGCTGCAGATAAACCTCGGTCTTGCCTGAACCCGTAACCCCTTCCAGCAAATGGGTTTGGAAATCCCCAAGCGTCACGGCCATGCCATCCAGCGCTGTTTGTTGCTGGGTATTCAATGGCAAGGGTGACTGGCGCTGTTCGGCAGAGTGTGTAGAGAGCGGCGGTCGTGGTAACTGTGAGGTCTCAGCGATCAGCTGGCGTTGTTCCAGCTGCTGCAACTGCTTGAGCGAAAAGCCCTGAGTGGTCAGCCGGGAATGCGGCCAGTCAGGCTGAGACTCAAACAAATACCACAAGGCCTGCTGACGTTTGCCCCTGAGTGTGTCGGCTTGCCCGGTTGGAGCCTTGGGGTTGCGAACCCACACGCGCTCGTTGGCTTCGCTGAGGTCGCAACCCTGTCGCAGCATGGTCGGAATCATCAGCTCCAGCACTTCGCCAATGCTGTGGTGATAATAGTTGGCGAGCCATTGCCCCAGTGTCAGGGTTTGGGCATCGATCAGGGCATGCGAGTCCAGAACCGCTTCGACGGGTTTGAGTTTGTCGCGGGGAACATCCGTTTCGGTTGAGGTTCCAAGCACAAGGCCTGTGAGCAGCTGATTGCCAAACGTGACGCGCACACGAATGCCCGCCGGGTAGTGCTCCGGACGCTTCAGGCCGTCGTCATTCAGCGGCAAATAGTCGAACTGGCGGCGCAATGGAACCGGAACCGCTACCTGTATTACAAAAAATGACATTCAAAACTTGCCGCAACGTTAGGCTCTGGTACAATTCGCGGCCTTATTCCCGCCGTGCATGGCACGGCTGATATAGTCAGCCAGCTGATTGCGGGAATGGTACAGAAATCTTTTCCATCAGTAACGCGGTGCCTGAACTGAATCCATCAGGTAGCGGCGTGAAGATAATTGAGGTGTCTCATGCAAGATAGTATCCATCCTGAATATGCTGAGTTGACTGCGACTTGCTCTTGCGGCAACGTGATCAAAACTCGTTCTACCAAGCCAGGCACCATGTACCTGGACGTATGCTCTGCTTGTCACCCGTTCTATACTGGTAAGCAGAAAGTGGTTGATACCGGTGGTCGTATCGATCGCTTTAAAAAGCGTTTCGGTGGTTTTGGCAAGAAGTAATCCCTGTTTCTATCCAAGACTCCGTAACACAAAACCCGCTGTTTACAGCGGGTTTTTTGTGCCTGCTCGAAAGCTGCCCGAAGGCACCAGGCAAGATTCAGTACTAGCGACGCTCGCGCTCTTCAACACCGATTTCCCAGTTCTCGGTATAAGTCTCGATGATTTTGCCGGTCATGCCGTCCACTTCCACTTTGGTTTCCACACCGCTTTTGCTGACGATGTCGATTTCATAAGTCGGTGATCCGTTTTCCTCAATCTCGTATTCAACCTCTTCAACCACGCCTGGATAGGCTTTGAGGGCAATACGCAGTGCATCGTCTTCTGGCACCTTGGCATTGAAGCGACTGGACGCCGGAGAGGAAGCTTCGCTTTCAATCTCAAACACCTTGCCTTTGGCCGGGTCGCACATCACTTCCCATTCGAAGCCGTTTTCATCCATCACCTCAAATTCGTAGATGACTTTGCCCGTGTCGTTGAGAGACTCCAGCTTGACGATGTCACCTGCCTTGGCGGCGTTCACGGCTTTGATGCAATGATCCAGTGAATGGCTGTCTGCCATGGCAGCGCCCGACAATGTCAGTCCCAATACGGAAACCAGCGCAGGAAGCATTAGTTTGTTCAGTTTCATGGTGTGCTCCTTCAGTGTTGTGGGTGCAAGGTGATGACCCTTTACCTGCAGAGCATGGCGCAAGTTAGTTCCTGAGTATCTTGGTCTCAAGGATAGTTATTCTGCTACCAGGGGATGAGGAATAAAAAGGAAGGCTCAGGGCAAGGGAATGCCCTGAGTGAGTGACGGGGAATACAGCTGCAGATCAACGCATACCAGGCATCGGGACGAAGTTCGGCAGTGCCTTGATGCGTTCCATCCAGGCGCTGATATTCGGGTATTCAGCCATATCGATACCGCCTTCCCAGGCCACAGCCAGATACGGGAAGATGGCGCAGTCTGCAATGGTTGGGCGCCCCAGAGCGAGCCATTCATTGGATGCCAGATGCTGTTCCATAAACGGCAGAATGATGCCACTGACCTGCAACGTACGCTCTTTATCCAGCGGGAGACCAAACTTGTCCACCAAACGGGCAGCGTTGGGGCCGTTCTGGATTTCGTTGGCGGAGTTGGACAGCCATTGCATCACTTCGCCTTGCTGAGCCGCGCCTTCTGGCCACCATTGATGACCACCGTAGGCTCGTGCCAGGTAGACCAGAATGGCGTGGGAATCGCGCAGGCTGACGTCGCCATCGACCAGAACCGGAATTTGACCTAACGGATTCAAATCCGTGATTGGTGCGCGCTTGTGCTCGCCAGCCATAAAATCGACGGGCACCAGGGTCAGTTCGATGCCCGCCAGTGCGGCGAACAGGCGAACCTTGTAGCAGTTGCCGGATACGTCCAGATCATACAGTTTCATTGTGATACTCCTCTGCTGTGTGCATGGCCAGGAAAGTTGTCTGGCCGTGTTGTTATGGGTCGATCAGTGTTCCGGATCAATCAACTGATTGAACTCCAGTACGTTGTAATCCGGGTCGCGGATAAACAGGGTGATTCGACGAGGGCCTATTGGAATGATGCCTTCCGTAATGGTGATGCCCTCAGCATCCAGCCAGTCTTTCAGGGCGTACAAATCGTCAACGATAAACGCCGGATGAGTGATGCCCGGCAGCTTGATCGGCTCATCGAGCAAGGGGTTCCGGCCCTGATTGAGCTGGCTGCCATTGAAGATCAGATTGATACGGACGCCGTCCGGTGACTCCATTTCATTCGCTTCGTAGGCGGAGAAAACCGCCGTTTCCCGAAAGCCCAGTCGCTCGTAAAAGTGCACCGAGCGAATGCGGTCACTGACACGAATACCGACGTGGTCAAACTGACGAATGGGTTGTGACTGGCCCGGTTGCCTTGGCATCGGTGTAGGCATTGGTGCGGTCATGACGTTGCTCACCTGTTGTCTGCAAATTGAACAACATCAGTAAACTATTTAAATTATTCTCATTAAATGTCTTAAATCTGATAGATTTATTCAGCTTTTTGCACAAATAAGGGGTGAGATGGACAAGCTCAAAGGGATGGCAACTTTCGTCCGGATTGTCGATTGCGGCAGTCTTTCAGCCGCTGCGGATGAACTGGGGCGTTCGCCCTCTGCCGTGGTGCGGACATTGGCCGAACTGGAAAGGCACCTCGGCGTCCGGTTGCTGAATCGAAGCACGCGACAGCACTCGCTGACCGACGAAGGACGCGATTATTTGCTGCGCTGTCGGCGCATTCTGGCAGACATCGAAGAAGCCGAGTTTGTGCTCGACAGTCGCAAGCTGGATTTGCGCGGCAAGCTGTCGGTCACTGCTCCGGTGATGTTTGGTGGCCTGCACATTTCGCCGTTGCTGAATCAGTGGTTGCAGGAACATCCTGGCATGACCGCTGAGCTGACCCTGCTGGATCGGGTGGTGGATGTGATTGAAGAAGGGTTTGATCTGGCCCTGCGCATCGGTCAGCTGTCGGACTCTTCCCTGATTGCGATGCCGCTTGGGCATGTGTCCATGGTGACGTGCGCCAGCCCCGAGCTGGTTCGGCAACGCGGAACGCCTGAACATCCGCGTGATCTGGCCGAGTGGCCGGTGGTGACCTTTTCAGTCCAGTCGTCGGTTTGGCGCTATTGCCGTGTGGAGGGAAGTTGGGAAGACGGAGGTCGGGACGGTGACCTGATCGACCAGGAAGTCAGCCCGGTTCTGATCAGTAATCAGGTGGGGCCAGTACTGGAAGCGGCTATTCAGGGGTTGGGTGTCGCCCGAATCATGTCCTATCAGGCGAAGAATGCGCTGGATTCCGGCGCTCTGTTGCCACTGTTGCCACAGTGGCAGTCGGTTCAGATACCGGTGCAGTTTGTGTATCCACACACGCGGTTGATCTCGCCCAGAGTGCGGCAATTTCTCGATTGGGCTACGCCTCGAATCCGAACCTTGCTGGCCAGCTGAGCCGAGGAGAAAACGCCACCGGCTCTCAACACAGATCCTGATCAGCCGCGATGATCGGAAACAAACGGGTTGGTTTCACGCTCGACACCAAAGGTGGAGTTCGGGCCATGGCCTGGCACGAAGGTGACGTCATCACCCAGCGGGAACAGACGATTGCGGATCGAATCGATCAGCTCGGCGTGATTGCCTTTGGGGAAATCGGTGCGGCCAATCGAACCATGGAACAGCACATCGCCGACCAGTGCCAGCTGCTGCTCGGGATGGTAGAACACCACATGCCCCGGTGTATGTCCCGGACAATGCAGTACCTCCAGAGTCACATTGCCCACGCTGACGGTGTCGCCGTGTTCCAGCCAGCGATTGGGTGTGAAGGTTTCGACCTGGGGGAAGCCGAACATGGTGGATTGCTGCGGCAAGGCATCAATCCAGAATTTGTCACCCATATGCGGGCCTTCAACGGGCAGATGGTGGCCCTTCATCAGCTCGGCGGTACCACCGGCGTGGTCGATATGGGCGTGGGTCAGCAGCACCTTTTCTGCGGTTGCTCCCATGTCGTCGAGCTTGGCAAGAATGCGGCTGATATCACCACCAGGATCAACAATCGCGGCTTTTCTGGTTTCGTTACACATCAAGATGGAGCAATTCTGCTGGAATGCGGTAACCGGAACAGTAACAAGAGTGAGTGCCATGATGAGAGTGCCCTGTAATTCCATGGTAAAGACGACGTCGCAAACAACCAAACCACTGCGACGAGGGGATGCAGACCTGCGTTAATGTATCAGATTGTCCGACAGGGAGCAGTGCCGAATCAGGTCGCAGTCACGAAAGCCCATGCCGAAAAGCGCCAGTGATTCACACTCCGATTCGTATACTGCAGCCATGACTCAAAAGAAGCAGACGCCGGAACCCTGGCGCCAGGCACGACTCTCCAAAGACGCCGGATTCGATGGCCAATTCCTGTTTGCCGTACGAACCACCGGTATTTTTTGTCGTCCGTCCTGTCCGGCTCCAACGGCACTCGAGAATAATGTGGAATACTTCCAGCGTGTCTACGAGGCGCTGGAGCATGGCTATCGGCCCTGCTTTCGTTGCCGACCCGATCTTGGCCCGGAAGACCATGTGGCTCAGGCTGGTGGTGGACAGCGGGTTCAGGCTGCACTGGAAAACATTCAGGCCGGCTTTCTGAACGGTCACTCGGTGGATGAATTGGCTGTGGCAGTGAACACCTCACCGCGTCAGCTCAGAAAACTGTTCGATCAGCATTTGGGAAGTCCGCCAGTCCGCATTGCCAGTTATCACAAAGCCCTGTTTGCTCGTCGCATGGTGGTGTATTCCCATCGTTCGATGACCGATATTGCCTTCGCATCCGGTTTCGGATCTGTGCGTCAGTTCAACAGCGTGTTTCGCCAGTTGTTTGGGCAATCACCGACCGAAGCCCGTCAGATACTATCGAGTACCTTGCCCATGGAACAAAAGGAACAAAACACCCAGCTGCTCAAATATCAGTCGCCGTTTCATTTTGATGTGCTGCTGGCATTCCTGAAGAGTCGCGCTATTGCCGGTGTTGAACACGTGTCCGAGGACGCCTACTGGCGCAGTTTCCGGGTACCGATTGGCCGTGCCGATGGACAAGTGCAATGGGCCAGCGGCTATCTGGTGGTGCGAGACTGTCCCGAGCAATCGGCGCTGGGACTCAGTATCCATTGTGACGATGTGCGCTGCATCATGCCGGTGACCCAACGGGTGCGTCGGATGTTTGATCTCGATGCCAATCTGGATGTGATTCGCCAGCGTTTTGAACAGGAACCACTGCTTGCCAATGGCCTGCAGCAGGACAAGAGCGTGCCGAGGCTACCGGTCGCGTTTGATGCATACGAATTTGCGATTCGCGCCATCCTCGGACAGCAGGTCTCCGTGAAGGCGGCCAATACGCTGGCTGCGAGACTGGTGCAGAAAGCTGCAGTGGCGACAACAGGCGACTTCCCGGAGACCTTGCCTCATTTCTTCCCGGCACCAGAAACCTTGCTGGCAACTGACCTGTCAGATATCGGTCTGACCAGCACGCGTCAAAACACCATACGATCAGTACTGGAAGCGTTGATCAGCGGCTCGGTCCGATTTGATATCGGACAGGTGTTTGATGAGTTCCACCGTGAGTTTTCATCCATCAAAGGCATCGGCGACTGGACGGTGAACTACGTGGCCATACGCGGTATGGGGATGAAAGACTGCTTCCCGGCTGCGGATCTGGGCATTATCAAGGCCTTGTCCGCACAGCAGCCAGACTCTGGCAAACTGACCACCAGGCAGATACAGCGGCTCGCTGAAGACTGGCGACCTTATCGTTCCTACGCGGCCTTGTGTCTCTGGAACCAGTCGTCTGCAACCCATCAGGAAAACCCATGTACTACACCCGATTTGAAACCCGATTCTGCGACATGATTCTGGCCGGCGACGAGCAGGGTTTGCAGCATTTGCATCTTGATACCGGCGAAGGCAAGAAAGGCCCGTTTGAGCTGCCTGCGCACTGGCTGCTCAACGATGACCTGTTTCAGACCGCCAAAGCCCAGATTCTCGAATACTGTCTGGGGCAGCGGCGAGGGTTTGACCTGCCTCTGAACCCACAAGGCACTGAGTTTCAGCAAACCGTCTGGCAGGCATTGCAGGACATTCCCTGCGGTGAGCTGCGCACCTATGGCGAGATTGCCAAACAGCTCGGCAAACCCACCGCATCCCGTGCTGTTGGGGCGGCCAATGGTCGTAATCCGATACCGCTGATTATTCCCTGCCATCGCGTGGTCGGTAGCCAGGGCAAGTTGACCGGCTTTGCACACGGACTGGCCATCAAGCAGCAACTGATTGAGTGGGAGGCCCGACAGGAAACCTCACTCGGTAACCCGAGGGCTGTGCTGGGAGGCTGACATTTAAGCGGGTTTCGGGGCAAGCGATTAGCTTGAGTAGCCGCCAAAACAAAAAAGCAGCCATTTGGCTGCTTTTTATATGTCTGGATATCTTGTTTAAAACGGCTTCAGTTTCGCCCTGGCCCGGGCGTAGTCCGGCATCACCATCCCGGCATCGGCATTGATGTAGGTTGGATCCGCAATGGTGTAGCGGCGGTTATTCACATCCCAGGCGGTGCCTTTGACATCGCTGGTAAAGGCGACTGCTGTCGCGACGTGTCCAGGATACTCGACGATCATCACTTCCAGCCCCAGTAATTCCCGTGTCAGCCAGGCAAATAGCGCAGCACGGTCTTCGCAATCTGAGTAGGGGTAGTGCAGGGTCTCCAGCGGGAACAGGTAGTTTTCTTCGTTGAACTGCTGCTTGTCGGTGGCGTACTCAAACGCGGTCTGGACAAAGCGCAGCAGTCGGTTCACCGCTTCCTGTTCGCCAACGCCCTGCACCATGGGGCGCAGCTGGTTCAGCAGCTGTTTGGCGGTTTCCGGTGGTAAACCGGCGCTGAAGTAGTTGGGCAATGCCAGCTGTGGGTAGTCTTTCAGGTAGCGCACGTAGGACTTCGGATAATCAATGTTCAGCTGATAGGACTGGCCACCGTAGCGGAACGCCAGATCCCGGTGTTCACGTTCGCTGGTGACGGCGAAGCGATACGGCTGGCTGAAGTCGATCGGACGGCGACCGGCATCGTGCTGACCCTTGTAGGTGTATACCTGTCCCGGCGGCATGATCTGCTCGTTCAGGCCGAGTGCGTAATAGGGGCGACCATCCAGGGTAAAGAAGGTGACGCCGTACAGGGATTGCTTCGATGACAGCAGCAGGTACACGCGCTTGTCGTAGGCGATGCGGGCATCAAAGCCGGATTTCACCAGCAGGAACCAGCTGGTCAGTGCCTGACTGTTCTTGTCGCGGTGCAAGGCGCGGGAGAACTGATCAATCAGCAGCGCCTTGCCCCAGTCATTCAGCATCAGGCGTTTGGCGGTGTCGTCCAGTGCCTTGATGATCGGCTGGTGGTTTTCGCTGGCAAGTGTTTGCCAGTAACGGGCAATCTGTTTTTCCTTGAGAGGTTTGCGGAAATTGGCCCGAAATTTTCGTGGGTAGCTGATCACGACTGGCTGGCCAAAAAACTCGAATTTTGCCTTTGGCCCTTTGGTCACAACCGGCGCCGGTACGGGGGCCACGGGTGGTTTTGACACGGGCTTTTCAACCGGCTTTTGCTGCGGCCCGGGTACCGGCTGCTGGATGGGCTCTGGCTTTGCGACCGGCGTTGGTGCGGGGGCCGGTTCTGGAGCAAGCGTTGGCTTGGTTATTGGTGTGGCGACAGGTGCCGGTTTGGGTTGGGCCACGGGCATGGTCGGTGGCTTGGGTTTGGGATCACGAACGTCCGGTTTCTGAACATCCACCTCTTCCCACTTCTGATTCAGGAACGACAGAAATGCCTTGTCGTTGGCATCCAGATAGTTACGGAATTCCTGCTGGGTTCCTTGCAGCCAGCGTTGATAGTCGTCGAGTTGCTCCTGGCTGGCAGCCTGACCGTGGCTGCTCATTCCCAGCAGAGTCACCAGGCTGGTGAGCAATATCGGGTAGTTGATGCGCATGATGATCCTTCCTGTGGTGACGAAAGAGATGGCGAGCGATGTGAAGAAAGTGACGTTGTGACGGACCCAAAAACGCAAAAACCGGCCTGATAGCCGGTTTTCGGGATCAATCACACATCCGCATTACTGCTGCATGTTGGCAATTTCGTCGGCCAGTTCGTCGAAAGACTTCTCGGCCTGGAATTTCTGCCACAGAGCGCGGTTGTTGTTCATCGAGCTTTTCAGCGCCTGTTCTGCAACCTGGTCAACGCTGTCGGCGTTCAGGCCAACCAGAACCACTATGCCGCCACTTGGGGTTGGCAGCTGACGAATGATGCGAGAACCCACCAGAGACTCTTTGGTGATCTGCTTGGTTACAGACGAGTTCACCTTGTCGACGGTCTCGGAATCACCAGCACCCGTCGTTTCGGCGTACTGCTTGATCATGTTCTGCACTTCAACTTTCATGATCTGGGCCAGTTCTACACGAGCCGCGGTGGAAGCCATCTGCTTCATGAAGTTCGGGCCAGCAGCCGACTTGTCAGCGTAGCCAACAGTTGCGAGGTCGTACCCTTCGATCGGTGCACCGCAAACCCATTCCGGAGCTTCCTTGCCAGAACCATCTGCGAAAACGCAGCCGGCAACTGGCTCGTCAACAGGCTTGTTGGATGAACAGGCTACCAGCAAGGTGGCGGTTGCGGCCGCGACCAGTGTGCGTAATGTGGTCATATTCGTCTCCTTGAAAACGCTATGTTTGTTACCAGGATTAGTCGGCTGAGAATAGCGAATGGTTGGTGATGATTCTATGTCAGCCGGGCGAGTTCATGATCTCAGTCTAGCCGATCCCCGCTGCTCTCAGTGAGAGATTGTTCTCGACGCTGATTTTCCTGTGCTCGTGCGGGCTTCGATGGCGTTAAGGCGGCCGGGTTCCCGCAAAATTTGGCAAAATGGCACAGACTTGAGGGCCAGTTGCAATTCTGTGACCTGCCCCCATTTATTGACGTTCGACACAGAGACATCAGGGTAACGACATGACAACGATTGTATCGGTACGACGTGGCAATCAGGTAGTGATTGGCGGTGATGGCCAGGTATCGCTGGGCAACACGGTAATGAAAGGGAACGCTCGCAAGGTACGTCGCCTCTACAATAATCAGGTAATCGCCGGATTTGCCGGGGGCACCGCTGATGCATTCACCCTGTTTGAGAAATTTGAAGCCCAGTTACAAAAACACCACGGCCAACTGACTCGTGCTGCGGTAGAACTGGCCAAGGAATGGCGTTCCGACCGCGCCTTGCGTCGTCTGGAAGCCATTCTGGCGGTGGCGGATCATACCGCCTCACTGATCATCACCGGCAACGGCGATGTGGTGCAGCCAGAAGAAGATCTGATTGGTGTGGGATCCGGCGGTCATTTTGCGCTGGCGGCAGCCCGTGCATTGCTGCACAACACCGATCTGGGAGCGGCAGAGATCGCTGAAAAGAGCCTCAATATTGCGGGCGATATCTGCGTCTTCACCAACCAGAATTTGACCATTGAAACGCTGACGTTCGACAACAACGGCAGCCAGAACGGAGAACCGGCATGAGCCAAATGACACCAAGAGAAATTGTTCACGAACTGGATCGTCATATCATTGGCCAGAACGATGCCAAGCGCTCGGTTGCCATCGCGCTGCGTAACCGCTGGCGCCGGATGCAGCTCAAGCCGGAGCTGCGCGAAGAAGTGACGCCCAAGAACATCCTGATGATCGGCCCGACCGGCGTGGGTAAAACCGAGATCGCACGTCGTCTGGCGAAGCTGGCCAACGCGCCTTTCATCAAGGTGGAAGCGACCAAGTTCACCGAAGTGGGTTACGTCGGCAAAGACGTCGAATCCATCATTCGTGACCTGATGGAAACCGGCCTCAAGCTGCTGCGCGAAACCGAGATGACCAAGGTCGCTCATCGCGCTGAAGAAGCGGCAGAAGAACGCATCCTCGACATATTGCTGCCACCGGCCCGTACCAGTTCTACCAACACCAGCTGGGACACAACGGAAGAGCCAAAGCGCGAAGACTCCGGCACACGCCAGATTTTCCGCAAAAAACTGCGTGAAGGTCAGTTGGACGACAAGGAAATCGAAGTCGACGTGGCGCAGCCAGCCGTCGGCGTCGAGATCATGGCACCTCCGGGCATGGAAGAAATGACCAGCCAGTTGCAGAACATGTTCTCCAACATGGGCGGTGACAAGACCCAGAAGCGCAAGCTGAAGATCCGTGATGCCCTGAAACAGCTGAAAGACGAAGAAGCGTCGAAGATGCTGAACATGGACGATCTGAAAGCCCAGGCGGTTGAACTGGTGGAGCAGAACGGCATCGTCTTCATCGACGAAATCGACAAGGTCGCCAAGCGTCAGGAAAGCGGTTCCGGCGGTGATGTGTCGCGCGAGGGCGTTCAGCGCGACCTGTTGCCCCTGATTGAAGGCAGCACCGTCAACACCAAATATGGCATGGTCAAAACCGATCACATTCTGTTTGTGGCTTCCGGTGCCTTCCACCTGGCCAAGCCATCGGACCTGATCCCGGAATTGCAGGGCCGTCTGCCGATCCGCGTGGAATTACAGGCGCTGACGCCGCACGACTTCGAGCGTATCCTGACCGAGCCGAATGCCTCACTGACCGAGCAATACAGGGCATTGATGGCGACCGAGGGTCTGGACATCGACTTCACTCCGGATGCCATCAAGCGCATAGCTGAAATCGCCTTCGATGTGAATGAAACCACCGAGAATATCGGTGCTCGCCGTCTGCACACCCTGATGGAGCGCCTGCTGGAAACCGTGTCTTTTGATGCCACTGACCTGAACGATCCGGTGACCATCGACGCTGTCTACGTCGACGACCAACTGGGAGCGCTGGCCAAAGACCAGGATCTGAGCCAGTTTATCCTCTAACCCGACCAGGGCTTTCACCAACCGGTCGAGGCCCTGCTCTTAATATTTTGCTGCTTTCAGAGAACTGTTATGGCCCCGGAATCCATCAAGGTTCGTAAATCCAGCCGCTGTGTCGAATTCACCTTTGACGGTGACACCACGGCGCTGAGTTTTGAATTCCTGCGTGTGTATTCGCCGTCGGCGGAAGTGCGCGGTCACGGTATTGGCAATGGCGTACTGCAAACTGGCAAGAAAGACGTGGTGCTGCTGCAGATGGAGCCTTCCGGTAATTACGCTCTGAAGCTGGTGTTCGACGACGGTCATGATTCCGGTTTGTACGACTGGAAGTACCTGCGTCACCTGTGCCGCAATCGTGAAGCCCTGTGGCAGGAATACCTCGATAATCTGCAACAAGCCGGAGCAAGCCGCGAAACCGGCCTGATCAATTTCAAATCCTTGTAAGCGAGTCCGGCGCGGCGGCGGAAATTGGTTATACTGGTATCCAGTTCAAACAAGTGTTCACGCTTTTCCACCATGCTTTTTGGTCAATCAGATTGCTTCTGACTCCAGACCTCGTTCACAAGGAGCCGTAACTTGACGGATTCCCGCTCGCCTTCCAAATCCCCTTCCAAACCTGCCATCGTTGATCCCAACGCTGCATCTGAAGCTGAAAAATACGACAACCCGGTTGCCAGCCGTGATGCCCTGCTGATGTTGCTGGAGCAGGCTGACCAGCCGTTATCGCACGAAGATGTTTGCGCTCAATTGCAGGAAGCCGATCCGGATCGGGTAGAAGCCTTGCGCCGTCGACTGATTGCCATGTGCCGCGATGGTCAGCTGATGAGCAATCGTCGCAATCACTTTTTCCCCATGAGTCGGGCCGGTCTGGTTCAGGGCACCGTGATGGGTCACCGTGACGGCTTTGGTTTTGTGCTGCGCGATGGTGATGACGATGTGTACCTGTCCAATCGCCAGATGCGCAAGGTGTTCCACGGCGACAAGGTCGCGGTGCAGATTCTCGGCCACGACCGCCGTGGTCGTCCGGAAGGCAAGATTGTTCAGGTGCTGGAGCGCAACACCCGTCAGGTGGTGGGGCGTTACTACGAGCAGGGTGGCGCACGGTTTGGTGACAGCAGCGGTTTCGGCATCGTCCAGCCAGACAACAAACGCGTAACCCACGAGATTGTGATACCGGATGACGCTCGCAACGGAGCCGAGCACGGCCAGTTTGTCACGGTGATGATCACCGACCAGCCCAATCCCGGTTCCTTGCCGATGGGGCAGGTGCTTGAGGTGCTGGGTGATCATCTGGCTCCGGGCATGGAAATCGAGGTGGCGATTCGCAGCCACGACATTCCCAACGAGTGGCCAGATGAGGTATCCGCTGAAGCCGAGCAACTGCCTGCTGAAGTGGCCGAAGCCGACAAGGTCAACCGCATCGACTTGCGTCATCTGCCGTTTGTCACCATCGACGGTGAAGACGCCAAGGACTTTGACGACGCCGTCTACTGTGAGCGCAACAAGAACACCGGTGGCTGGCGCCTGTACGTTGCCATTGCCGATGTCTCGCACTATGTCAGCGTCGGTTCGGCACTGGATCAGGAAGGCCATCAGCGCGGTAACTCGGTGTACTTCCCCGGCTTTGTGGTACCCATGCTGCCGGAGAAACTCTCCAACGGCCTGTGCTCGCTGAATCCACACGTGGATCGTCTGGTGATGGTGTGTGAAATGACCATCTCCAAGGCGGGCAAGATTTCAGGCTACCGCTTTATGGAAGGCCTGATTCACTCCCATGCGCGTCTGACCTACAGCAAGGTCTGGAAGATGCTGGAGCAGCCGATCAGCGACGAAGGCGAGACCTGGCGTGCGCATTACGGCGAGCTGGTGGGTGATATTGAAAACCTCTATCAGTTGTTCAAGCTGCTGCGAGAAAAACGCGAAGAACGGGGTGCCATGGATTTTGATTCGGTTGAAACCCGAATCGAGTTCGACGCCAACCGCAAGATTCAGCAAATCGTCCCGACTGAGCGCAACGACGCGCACATGCTGATCGAAGAGTGCATGCTGGCAGCCAACGTCTGCGCCGCCAACTTCCTCAATAAATACAAGGTGCCGGGTTTGTATCGGGTACACGCCGGGCCATCAGCCGAGAAACTGGAAAACCTGTTTTCCTTCCTCGGTGAAATGGGTCTGTCGATGACCTCGTCCGACAAGTCGCTGGGTGATGCCCGTGAGCCAACGCCGAAGCACTATCAGGATTTGTTGCAACGCATTCAGGATCGCCCTGACTCGCATCTGATTCAAACCGTGCTGCTGCGCTCGCTGAGTCAGGCGGTGTACCACCCGGAAAACGAAGGTCACTTCGGACTGGCCTATCCGGCCTACACCCACTTTACCTCGCCGATTCGTCGCTACCCGGATTTGCTGGTGCATCGTGCCATTCGCAGTGTGATTCGCAGCGAGCAGGAATGCCGTAACGCCACGCGGGTTGAGGGTGTTAAACCACTGCCGAAAGAGCGCATCTATCCCTACGATATGGCCGCGGTGCTGCAGTTGGGTGAGCATTGCTCCATGACCGAACGCCGCGCTGATGACGCCACTCGCGACGTCAATGACTTCCTCAAATGTGAGTACATTCAGGATCGTGTGGGAGAGGTATTTGAAGGCGTGATATCCGCCGTGACCGGCTTTGGTTTGTTCGTCGAGCTGAAAGACGTTTACGTAGAAGGTCTGGTGCACGTCTCCAGTCTGCAGAACGACTACTACCAGTTTGATCCGGTACGCCATCGTCTGACCGGTGAGCGCACCCGTCGCAGTTTCCGTCTGGGTGATGGCCTGTGGGTACAGGTGACGGGCGTTGATCTGGATGATCGCAAGGTCGACTTTGAACTGGCCACGGCACCGGTGAATCGCAACCGCTCAAACTTTGAAGACGCCCCCAAACCGGCGCGATTGCCGCGCAAGCGCACACGCAAAGAGGATGGCGAGGTACAGGAACAAACGCTGGAGCCCGCCCCCTTACGCAAGAAACCGTCCGGGGCCAAACCCAGTGCGGAAGGTGCGGAAAAGAAAAAACGCAAGAAACGCAACAAGCTGAAAGGCCGTGGCAAGGCACCGTCTCGTGCCGGAAGCCCGAAAGCCCAGGCTGCGAAGGGCGCGAAAACGTCGACCGGGCCAGCGGCCAAAAAGGCACGCAAGAACAAGTAAGTCATTCCACGGCCCGCTTCAGGGCCGATTTTTAGAGATATTTGCATGAAACTTGAAGCGGTTTACGGCCTGCACGCCGTACTGACCCTGCTCCAGCGTAGCCCGGATCAGGTGGTGGAACTCTGGGTTCAGAA
The DNA here is from genome assembly GCA_002723385.1 of Oceanospirillaceae bacterium. GTDB lineage: Bacteria > Pseudomonadota > Gammaproteobacteria > Pseudomonadales > Oceanobacteraceae > Oceanobacter. The sequence goes on from PBNY01000035.1 coordinate 86,784, forward strand.
AGGTCGGGCTGACCAGCGAATGCAGAAAGTACTGGATGAAGCCCAGTCTCTGGGTCTGTCGATTCGCGAGGCCGACAAGGGGCTGCTGAGCCAGAAAGCCGATGGCAACCATCAGGGCGTGGTGGCCTTCCGCAAGCCGATTCAGGGTGCCAGCGAGCGTCAGCTGCCGGATATTCTTGACCGCATTGAAGGCACGCCTTTTATCCTGATTCTCGATGGTGTCACCGATCCACATAACCTCGGTGCATGCATTCGTACCGCCGATGCAGCGGGTGTGCAGCTGGTGCTTGCGCCCAAGGACAAGTCCGCGCCACTGAATGCCACCGCTGCCAAGGTTGCCTGCGGCGCGGCGGAAGTAGTGCCTTACGTTCAGGTCACCAATCTGGCCCGTACCATGAAAGAGCTGCAAGAGCGTGGCATCTGGATCATCGGCACCGCCGGTGAGTCATCCACCTCCATTTATGAGCAAGACCTCAAAGGCCCGCTGGCGCTGGTGATGGGCGCTGAAGGTGCCGGTATGCGCCGCCTGACACGTGAACACTGCGATCACCTGATCAATATCCCGATGGCAGGCGAAGTCAGCTCGGTCAACGTCTCGGTCGCCACTGGTATCTGTTTGTTTGAAGCGGTTCGGCAACGCAGCTGATCCGTTCCTGCAGCTCGAATCTCAACCGGGCTGTCGTTAGACTGAGTGTCTGATTTGTATAAGATTTGCAGAAGGTCGGCGTATGTCCCCAGAACACCACATGGCACTCAGTGATTGGCGCCTCTCGGTTGATTACGATGCGCTGATCAATCGCCTGATCTCGGAACGAGACTTTCTGATCATTCAGGATCTCGATGGCGTTTGCATGCCGTTGGTGAATGATCCGCTGACCCGTGTGATTGACCGGGCCTACGTTCGGGCAGCGGCCCAGCTGGAAGAACGATTCTTTGTGCTGACTCAGGGTGAGCACAGTGGCAAGCGCGGTGTGAACGCCATAATCGAACGGGCGTTCGCCGTTGAGGGGCTGAGCAAAAAAGCCATTGCCGAGCAAGGTCTCTTCTTGCCCGGACTGGGCGCCGGTGGTGTGCAATTGCAAAACCGGCGTGGTAAAAGCCAGCAACCGGGTGTCCGCTCGGAAGAGCTGGCGTTTCTGTTTCAGGTGCCGGTCAAGGCGCGCTATTTTCTGATCAATCGCCTGGGTAATCCTCCCTACAGTCTGGCTCCTGCGAACCTGCAACTGCTGGCCGAATCTGTGGTGCTGGATAACCGTTTTTCTCCCACCATCAATGCCAATCTGCTGGTCGCCATTCTGGGGTCGACTTCGACCTGCCGCCAGTTACAGCAGGATTTGCAGCAGTTTATGGAAGAGTTGCTGCGTGATGCGGCACGTGAAGGTCTGGACGATTCCTTCTTTATCCACTACGCGCCTAATTTGGGCCGGGATGAGCAGACGGGTGCAGAGCGCATTCAATTTGCTGAAGCCCGGCAATGGGGCACCACTGACTTCCAGTTCATGCTCAAGGGAGCACTCAAACAGGCAGGCGTGCTGGTGTTGCTGAACCAGTACTATGGCCAGCGTTATGGCGAATTTCCGCTGGGCGAAGACTTTAACGTCCGTCAGGCACCGCGATCATTGGAAGGCTTGCTGGCATTGGCCGCGCACCATTTTGACCCGGAACGTATGCCAAGAATCATCGGAGTGGGTGACACAATCACCTCGCACATCGTTGACCAAAACGGTGAACCTCAGCGACTGCGCGGCGGTAGCGACCGGGATTTCCTGCAGCTGATTCAGCAACTGGGGCAGCATTTTGGTTCCGACAACCTGGTGGCGCTGGTTGATAGCAGCGCCGGTGAGGTCAGCCGTCCGGCGGTGAATATGGAAGCAATCCAGCAACATCAACCGTCTGACTCTGAGTACTGGCAGGCGCTGGAAGGATTGAGCGATGCGGACGATCCGTTGCAGATCAACCTCGTGTTCCCGAACGGCGCCCAACAGTACATCCAGGTCTTTAAGCAGCTGGTTAAAGGCCAGGCACAGAATGGATGAAATTCCGCGTTCCTGAAGCAATCCGGCAGCGAAAACCGACCCGATTGTCTATGCTTTGTCGCTGATTGATTAGACAACAGCATAGAGGTTTGGAATGACTGAGTTGATGCGTCCTGAGTGGTGGAGCAATCTGCTGACGCAACATTACGACTGGTTTCTGGAAATTGGCCTGGCGCTGGCCGCAGTATTTCTGGTCAGTATCTTCTGGCGCCGCTTGCGCAAGCGCATGATCAAACACAGCTCGGAATCACCAACCAGCTGGGGGCACACAGTGCTCGATGCCATCGGTGTGCCGATCAACTGGATCATTCTGGTGATGGGGCTGTTCTGGATGGCCGACATTTCCGCCCAGCATTTCGCCAGGGACATCACCGGCGGCCTGATGATCGGTCGACCACTGATCCTGACCTTTCTGGTGGCCTGGATGGCCTGGCGTCTGGTCGAACGACTGGAAGAACGTCAGCTGACCAAAGGCAACGACGCCAATACCGTCCAGCTGGTCGGCAATCTGGCCAAGGTGGTCGTATCGGTGGTGATTGTGATGCCGGTACTGCAAGTGATGGGCGTGACCATTTCCGGCATGCTGGCCTTCGGCGGTGTCGGTGGCCTGATCGTTGGTATGGCCGCCAAAGACCTGCTGGCCAACTTCTTCGGTTCCTTCATCATCTATATGGATCGCCCGTTCAAGGTGGGCGACTGGGTTCGCTCGCCCGACCGTAATATTGAAGGCACCGTCGAAAAGATCGGCTTCCGGGTCACCTGCATCCGTACCTTCGACAAGCGTCCGCTCTACGTTCCCAACGCCGTGTTTACCAGCATCTCGGTGGAAAACCCCTCCCGTATGCGCAATCGCCGCATCAAGGAAACCATCGGCCTGCGCTATCAGGACGCCAGCAAAATGGCAACGGTACTGAGCAAGGTCGAAACCCTGCTGCGCACTCACCCGGACATCGCCACCGACCAGATCATCATGGTCAACTTCAACAGCTATGGCCCCTCCAGCCTCGACTTCTTTATCTACTGCTTCACCAAAACCACCGACTGGGCCACCTTCCACCAGGTCAAACAGGACGTACTGCTGAAGATTATGGACATCATCCACGCCGAAGGAGCCGACTGCGCCTTCCCGACACGGACACTGCATGTGGAATCGATGCCGGAGGCTCGTGAGAGCTGATAAGAGACAATGAACATAAATTGCAAGGATGCAATATTGCCATGTGAGTACTGCCAGATAGGCACTTCGATCAAATGGTGCTGGTATGACGGAATGTTGATTCACTGTCATGCTGATCAGCAGCAACGAGTTACAAAACTCCAGTCTGGATCATCAGTTTATTGATGATCCACATCCATTGATATCCAGCACTTCCTTGTCACAGACATCGGCCATCGCCGAGGCAGTGTTATTGGTTATTACTGGTATCGACTCTGTTTCTGGTCTGGTTATAAAACGCCACCATACGTTCGATTAATGCTTTGTCATAGACCTGAATGCTGCCTAACAGCCCGACCTGCACGGGCAGAGTGTGTGTTGAGTCCAGAGCGATTCCCTGCCAATACTCATGGTTATGTGAGTAGTCCAGCGTGACACCAAAGCGTTCGGAGTGCAGTACATCGCGGTTGCTCAGGCGAAACGCTTCCAGCACTTGCGGGGTTGGGCTGAGCGTACGATCCAGCAAAACAGACACGCTGTAACCATTCAGGCTGAACACCCCCAGTAGTAACAGACACAAGAAGGCAGACTCTTCTGCTGGAAGCTGGTCACGTCGCAAGCGGTGCCAGAATGCCCAGGTGGGCAGTAGCAGCAATGGGGTCAACCAGGGCAAATAGCCTGTATCCAGAACGACCCAGTCATACCGAACTCTGTCGAGAATAAACACCAGTAGCAGGCCAATGATCAGGCCAACGGCAAGCCGACCGGACGGCTTGGCGGTTAAATCGACACCGCCGAGCATGATCGCTTCAGGCACTGATATATCCCCGGCAACCTTGTGGGTTATTTCGCGCATCAAGCGGTTTTTTTGCCGAAGTTGGTTAGAAATCATGCCGGCATCCGCTTGCCAAAAGATGGGCTGCTCATCATGGTTGAGTACCAGCCATGGCCCCATCTGAGTGATATTGGATGTTGATGGCGGGGAGCTGATCATGCCTGCCTGATTGGACAGCTTGACCTCAATATGACGGCCATTGGCATAACGCCCGATCAGATGCACGCATTCGGGAGTCACCACCAGACTGCCTCGTCCCTGATAAGACAGCAGCTTCAGTACCTTGTGAAAGTGCTTTGGCGAACACAGCACCACGGGATAGCAGATGTGGCCCGGATACATCGACGCCAGTTGCTGCTGAATCGGCTTGTTGGCCCGACGGGGTTTGAACTCAACCCAGATAATTCGGAAGCCTATGACCAGAAGCAAAAACAGCTGCAAATGGGTGGTAACAGAGCCAAACAGTTTGCCTGTCAGCACCGCGAAGTCGCTTTCGTTCATTGTTTTCGTCCGTGAATCGCTTGATGAGAGGCAGGAATGGTAGACCTCTTGTGCGTCCAGAACGCTGAAATACTCCGCATCATTGAATCATGCAAGGGTCATGATTGCTAAATCCTATCAATTGATTAGTTAATAGTAATTTTAACTATCCTTGGTGTGATTGCATCATAGTTAGCGTCACTTGAACGAAGCTAATCAATGGAGCAAAACTATGATCAACTCAAGCATCAAACCCTTCTCAGCCACTGCCTTCAAGGAAGGTGAGTTTGTCGACATCACCGAAGCCGATGTTCACGGCAAGTGGGCGGTGTTCTTCTTCTACCCAGCCGACTTCACCTTCGTCTGCCCAACCGAGCTGGGTGACGTGGCGGACAAATACGAAGAGCTGCAAAAACTGGGCGTGGAAGTGTTCTCGGTATCCACCGACACCCACTTCACCCACAAGGCCTGGCACGACAGCTCCGACACCATCGGCAAGATCAACTACTACATGGTCGGCGACCAGACCGGCAACATCACCAACAACTTCGGTGTGATGCGTGAAGGTCAGGGCCTGGCGGATCATGCCACCTTCCTGGTTGACCCGGATGGCGTGATTCAGGCAATGGAAATCACCGCTGAAGGCATTGGCCGTGACGCCGACGATCTGATGCGCAAGGTCAAGGCGGCTCAGTACGTGCGTAACCATCCGGGTGAAGTGTGCCCGGCGAAGTGGAAAGAGGGTGAAGCGACGTTGGCGCCGTCTCTCGATCTGGTTGGCAAGATTTAACCCCCAGCTTCGCCTGAGAGCGGATTGCTGTGTTGCTTTGAATCTCGGCTCTGCGCCTACCTGGGTGGTATGTCTTGAGTCCTCGATTCAAAGCGCCTTGCACTCCATCTCTCATTCTGTGCCGGGTTTTCAAATTACGCCCAGCAGATAGAAGTCTGGTTCCCATGCTCCGGCGTGGGAACCGAATCCCCCTACCTATTTTACTCTTTCGGATGCTTACACATGTTAGATACACATTTGAAAACACAACTGGGCACCTACCTTCAAAACATCGTTCGTCCGATTGAGCTGACGGTGTCCACCAATGAGTTTGCCAAGTCAGCGGAACTGGAATCACTGGCTAACGATATTGCGGCACTGTCGGATCAGGTGTCCGTGGTGTTTCGCGCCGATGATGCCGGTCGTGTGCCGCGTATGGCGGTTGGCCCTGCCGGTGAAGCGCCGCGTGTTACTTTCGCCGGTGTGCCGATGGGACATGAATTTACCTCGCTGGTGCTGGCGCTGCTGCAAGCGGGCGGTCATCCCAGCAAGGAAGCCCCGGAACTGCTGGAACAGGTAAAAAGCCTGACCAAACCGATGAACTTCGAGGTGTATGTGTCGCTGTCGTGCCACAACTGCCCGGATGTGGTTCAGGCGATTAACCTGATGGCGGTGCTGAATCCGAATATCACCGCCACCATGATCGACGGCGGTGTGTTCCCGCAGGAAGTCGAAGAGCAGGGCATTATGGCGGTGCCGACTTTGATGCTGAACGGCGATCCGTTGGGTAACGGCCGTATGACGCTGGAAGAAATCGTCAACAAGGTTGATGACGACGCCGATGCGCGCAAAGCGGCTGAGTTATCCACCAAGGAAACCTTCGATGTGTTGGTGGTGGGCGGTGGCCCGGCGGGGGCTTCGGCAGCGATTTACTCCGCGCGTAAAGGCATTCGTACCGGCATTGTGGCCGAACGTTTTGGTGGTCAGGTGATGGACACGCTGGGCATTGAAAACTTTATCTCGGTAAGCCAGACCGAAGGCCCGAAACTGGTGGCCGGGCTGGAACAACACGTCCAGGACTACGACATCGACGTGATGACCAATCAGCGTGTGTCTAACATTCGTGAGATTGAAGTCGATGGCCGCAAGATCAAGGAAGTCGAGCTGGAAAACGGCGCAACCCTGCAAGCCAAGTCGGTGATTGTATCCACGGGCGCGCGCTGGCGAGAAATGAACGTACCGGGCGAAGCTGAATACAAAACCAAAGGCGTGGCCTTCTGCCCACACTGCGACGGCCCGCTGTTCAAAGGCAAACCGGTGGCGGTGATTGGTGGCGGCAACTCTGGTATCGAAGCCGCCATCGACCTGGCCGGTATTGTTGAACACGTCACCGTGCTGGAGTTTGCTGACACGCTACGCGCTGATGCGGTACTGGTGAACAAGGCGGAATCATTGCCCAACGTCACCATCATCAAAAACGCCATGACCACCGAAGTGCTCGGCGATGGCAGCAAGGTTACCGGCCTGAACTACCAGGATCGCAACAGCGGCGACACCCATACGCTGCCGCTGGCGGGGATCTTTGTACAAATCGGCTTGGTGCCGAACAGCGAGTTTTTGAAAGATACGGTCGAACTAACCAACCGGGGCGAGATTGTGATCGACGCCAAAGGCCAGACCAGCATGGAAGGGGTGTTTGCCGCCGGAGACGTGACCACCGTGCCGTTCAAGCAGATCATTATCTCCATGGGCGCAGGGGCAACGGCGTCACTGGGAGCGTTTGATTACTTGATTAGGAATTGATGGTTTATTGGGAGCAAGGGGGCAGGACGGGACCCGGCCCCTGCGATGGTTTCTGGATAAAACGAGAATTTGCGTAGAGGCGCCCCCCCATGGTCGCCCGAATCGGTAAATTGGCCGAGGTATCGGGCCGGGGTGGGACCCGGCCCCTACGACGGTTTCTGGATAAAACGAGAATTTGCGTAGGGGCGACCTCCAATGGTCGCCCGAATCGGTAAATTGGCCGAGGTATCGGGCCGGGGTGGGACCCAGCCCCTGCGATGGTTTCTGGATAAAACGAGGAATTTGCGTAGGGGCGACCTCCCATGGTCGCCCTTTTGCTGTCAGGAGTCCGCACGCAATACGGCTGCCATTACGACAATCACCTAACCCCACTTGGCCCAATCCCTCTGTCCGTTTACAGTGCAAACAAAGCAACGGAAGGCGAACCCGACCCATGAAAGAAACGTCTGAAACCCCAGTACTCAATCGGGAAGAAATCAAATTCCGATTGGAAGAAATCATCAGGCGCGATCCCGAAAACGGGCCGAAACAGTTGGCGTTGTTTGCGGCTCGTTGCGGGCTCAGAGTGCTGCCTTTGTTGGCAAAAGAGGATGGTTCCGGGTTTTGGTTTAAGGGAGAGCCTCGAAAGCATCTAGTCGCCTGTTGGCGAGCTTTGATGATCCCCCTATACCTTGTGGCTGGGCGAAAGGCTGCCGCCAGAGCCGCCGCCGACAACGCCGCCGACAACGCCGCCGCCGCCGCCACCACCGCCGCCAGAGCCACCGTCGACGCCGCCGCCTACGCCGCCTACGCCGCCAGAGCCGCCAGAGCCGCCAGCGTCAGAGCCAGAGCCAGAGCCAGAGCCAGAGGCGACGCCGCCGACGCCGCCGACGCCGCCGCCAGAGCCGCCAGAGCCGCCGCTAAATACGTCGTCATAAGTTCTATAAAATCTGATTTATCCAGCCTGGAAGCCAAGGATGGCCTGGCTTTGACGGACCCTCTCTGGTCTATAGATAGCCCTTCGACAGAAAACCCATTAGAAAAACATACAGAGGTTTTTCTCAAAGCTTGCCGCAACCTGGGCCTGGATCGAATCGCGGATAGCTACCAAGCGTTACTGGACGGTGGAGAAGCGGCGATTTCGGTGGCCGATCAAGACTTTGAGTTTTGGGATGACCTCTGGGAAGAGGTGCAAAAGTACCCGGACTTTCCGCCGGATGCAGAATTAGAAACAACAGTTGAACCAAAGACAGAAACAGAGACAGAACCGGAACCAGAGGACTCGATTGAAACTCTGGGATCTGATTATGTGTTCAAACCCTCGTCTTCCATCCTCTATGAAACCGACGCCACCGAAGACCGATTAAGCCGTGGCCCTTTGGTAAGTGCATTGGCCAGCTGGATTGGCGATAAAACCAATAACAGCCATATCACTCTGGGGCTGTTCGGAAACTGGGGCGCGGGGAAATCGACGTTTTTAAATTTGCTACGGCAGCAATTGGGCGCTGCAGAAACAAGCAGTGAGCAGTCGTCCGGTTCAACCCCGGAAACCATCAAACCTGAAGCTATCGAGAACGGTGAGCTAAGGATTATCTGGGGGGAATTCAACGCCTGGCGTTATGAGCAATGCGACAATATTCAGGCCGGTGTGGCTCAGGAAGTGGTCAAGTCGTTAAAAAGCAGTTTGGGCTGGGGTGACCAGATAGTTTTAACCATTTCATACGCGGTCAAAAAACATAGCTGGAGAGTCGCAGCCGCGTTTCTGGTAGTGCTGATCACCGTTTTGGGCTGGGCGAGTGTCGACAGTATTAAAGACATGGAGCCTGGCGCGGCATTGCTTGCGATTGTGGCTCAGGCGCTGCTTGGCGGCGCATTTTTTACCCAGGTTAAACAAGCGTTTTCCCAGCCGATGGCGAAAGAACTGAATACCTATTTGCGCCTCCCCAGCTTTGGCAAGCATCTGGGTAGTGTTCCTGTGATGCGTGAACAAATTCATACATTGGTTCAACAAAGGCAACACCTTAAAAGTAAAACCATGACCGAATGGTTTGCCGGGATAAAGAAGTATGGAAACAGACCGATTCAGGAATTCTGGTCTTTCGCCCGTAGAAAACCGGTTCAACGCTATGTGTTTGTCGTCGATGATCTCGACCGCTGTAGTCAGGAGGGCGTGGTGCAAACCCTCGAAGCCATTCGTTTGGTGATGGATATTCCCAATGTGGTGGTGATTCTGGCGATTGACCCGCGTATTGCCCTGGCCTCGCTGGCGCAGAAATACGAAGGGCTTTCCGAGCATCACGGGGCCGACCCACTAACCATTGCACGGGATTATTTGGGCAAAGTCATTCACGCGCCGATTGTGCTGGAAGAGCCGCCCAAAGCCGACATCAAGAGTTATCTCGATCATCTGTGGCAAACCGCTGGCGAAGAAGCCCAGCCGCTTCAGGGAGAACCTAAAAAAGAGGTTAAAAAAGGGGTTTTAAGCGAGCGGAGTAATCAGCAGCCGAATAAAGCGTCGAACAAGCAAAAAGCTGAGCGCGACCCCAGTGCGGCTCCTGAAGACGAACCCCTGACACCACCCGAAAACCCGAACGTCGCCCTACCCTCCACTGAAAAAGCAGAAAACCCGAAACATCAAACCCAAGAGCCGGAAACCCCGGAACCTCAAATCTCTGCACCTCAACTAACAACGGTAACCGGGTTAAGTGATACCCAGAAAACGGCGTTTGTTGACTGGATCAGTCGCTTTGGCTTCTCCAACCCGCGCCAGATCAAACGATTAAACAACGCCTATTCCCTGCTGAGGTTGCGCTATAGCGATGAAGACCAAACGCTTTCGTTGGTGGGCGAGTCCGAACCGGGCACAGTGCCGGTATTCCCCCGCTTGGTGATGTTGCTCTGGCTGGAGTATCTGCACGAACTGCCTGCGACGATACGCTGCGAATTACTGAAGCCTTTACAGAAGCCAACATTTGACGAAACCAACTGGCATGAACGCCAGAAAAACCAGGATGCTGGCCAACCCAGCTTTGCCGAGCTGAATCAGGAAAAGATCGAGCTTTGGGAAGCAGTCAAAAAAGCTTTGAAAGGCGAAGAAATCGGAGAGGTTTACCTGCAGGTCCGAGGGTTTGTACTGCCCGCAGTGAATCCAGTGGATACAGCGTTGTAGGAGATCCCAAGGGACCGCTTGCCGTCAGTAACTCGCATCAAGTACAGATTATTTCTCCGACGGCATTTGGGGTGATTGGTGCTTTTTATCCGATGGAAATAACCAGTTAGCCACGATAAACGCCAAGCCAAGGACATTGATTGTGGTGGTGGTAATGAGTGCGATCATGATGGGTTCGGGCAGGTTTAAATAGGTTCTGGCATCACCTGCCAGCTGACAGCCTTCCGGGAGTATTTTGAATTTTTCATACAAGGCGCTGGGGCTGTATCCCTCGCAGGTGCCTTGCAGGTATTGCACTTCGTAGCTGCCAAGAAACACCAGCCACATCACGCCGATCAGCCACAGGAATATCAACGCGAATATGGCTATTGCTACCCAGCGCCGCAGGGATTTCAGACGTTGGAGTTCTTTGGTTTCCTGAGCCAGTCTTCTGGTGTTTTCGAGTAAAAACTCGGACTTCGGGCTGTTGCCTGTCTGGGCGGTGTAGAGCAACTCTTCTTCAGGAAATTTGCCGGATTGATCGGGTGCGGCAATGTCGCTACCAATAACATCAAATTTGTTGCTCATCCTGACTTCCTGTCGTTTGACGGATTACTGACCGACGCTTTGCTGGCGATTCAGCGTTTTATAGTGGTTGGCGATCAGGCTGTCCGGGATGATCACATCGCGTTTGCCATTAAAACTGCGGTGCCATGGGGTGTCGGGCTGGTGGGTGAGTGTGGATAACTGGCCGCCAGAATAGTGCTTGTATGCGTTCCAGACATGCTGGATCAACTCATGGGCATCGGAGTCGTTGGCGGCGATTAACGGGATTTCTTCATCCAGTTCGAGGGTGTCACGATTGAATGAGTATTCAACCGCCTCGGAGGTAATCGGCTGATTGCCGAAATATTTGAATTCTTTATAAATCGACTCAATCACCGGCCCGTATTTCCATGCTTGTACTGGTTCGTTAATCAGCGGATCGCCGACAATGCCCAATCCCCAGCCGTGTGCCAGGTAAATCAGTTTTTGCATTTTCATCGGGGTGATTCCTTCCCCCTCTTGTTTCGCGAGGGCGAGGAAGGCGTTGGCTACTGCCTTGGGGCTATAACTCTCCATGCATCCTCCGCTGTAAATCGGGTGTGTTGACTGAGTGTTTATACAGGTATTTCTTACTGCATTGTAAAAAGGAACAACAAGCTCTGGCAATTGTTCCGCTTGTGAATTTACTTGCGAGCCATGGTGATGCCAACCTTCATGCCGAACAACCGCAATAACTGATTGAGCGTTTTGATCGTTGGGTTGCCTTTTCCTGATTCAATCTGAGCCAGGGTACGAAGAGACACCCCACAGAGCTTGGCGAATTCTTGCTGGCGTAGCCCGGTGATGTCTTTACGCAGTGTTTTGATGGCCTCACCGAATTCTATGTCACCTTTATTCAGCTGCTGTTCTACCTCTTCCATAATTTGGCGACGGTTTTGAGTCATAACAAGCCCCAGTTTTGCAGTCGTTTTTCCAGTTCATTCAGGTTGATTCTTGGATGGTGGCAGACGGATTCCGGAAGCTTGTATTCCCTGGCCAGCTCAGGAATATGAATCAGGTCATCGCGGGTAAAGTCTTGCAGGGATTGCCACAAATCTTCGGAGCTGAGCGAGTTATGCACGGTGGCTGCATCGTCACAGATTCCGTGCCAATCAAAATTCCCGCCCAATTCCTGGCTGCCCCAGCGACTGGTGCGCGTAATGCCTTCTGAGTCCATGCACATGGGGGCCAGATCGTATACGGGGGCAAGTTGAATATCTGTGTCTGTCTTGAGTATGGCTGTGTTGCGACCGTGATTATCGGTATTACCCAGCACAACATTCAGTAAATCCCGCTTTATGTAGTCACTCACCAGTTTTGGGATTTGTTCTTCCTGATTACGGATCGTCCAATAGCGGCAGAGCGTATTCAGGTAGTCCAGATGTTGAACGGTTTGACCCGGTTCGATAACGCCTTGCAGGGAATACAGCGATTCAAGTCCGACTCGCTGGCCAGCATTGGCGTCGAAGCGCTTTAGCCACAAGCTGGGTTTGCTAATGCCTTGACGGTTGTCGGCTGCAAAGAAGATGGAGGGAAGCCGATCGGGATCTGTGTTGATGCTTTCCAGATGGCTCATCCTGTCCAGTATTTGATAGTAACGCGCTTCCGCTTCAAGAATGATTTGATCGTTGAGGCTGGAACTGTGGCGCGGAAATTTCACCAGAAAATGTTCCTGACAAAGGGATTCATCAATAGAGCCGGAAGGATAGTAAAGACCGTCATTCCCCAGAGAAACCAGCAGCTTGGGCGCTTCACCTCCTGCGCCGGTAGCTCCACCGATGGTTGCACCATGATCTCGTGCGTAATCAAGAAAGTTGGTATCTCGTTTGAGCACGTCCTCCATGGGGAATCCAATTGCCGGAGCCGGGTTGTTACTGACCGATTCCTTGACCCGAACGTTGCCAACAGGAGATGGGCAGTGGTCTCTTAACAATTGGAAGTCGTGGCTGAGGCTACCAGGGTTGGATAAGCCGATACGCAGGCAAATAACGCGGCGTGCAGCACCGAGGGGGAATATGTCCAGTAAAAAAGCGGGCCAGTGGTCACATTGGTGTGGGAAGAAGTCGACAGGGTATTCAAAGCCCAGCTGAGCCGCTGGAATATCGATAAACCGCGCAACGTAGTCTGGTAAATATTCCAGTTCTGCTGACCCGGACCGACCTTGCTCTGGATTCTGAACGGTTAACACCGCGGCATCATGCCATGCGTTTTTCAGCCAGCACTGCAGAGTTATTTTGCTCATACGTTAATGCCCTTGGTGATCGCGAGTGCATTATAATACATTTTTTGATGGTGATGGTTTTATTTGATGCAGTAAAGTGCACATTTTCTATGCCGGTCGTGTATTTCCAGAACACTCACCACGTACCGGCTGGGGTAGCTGGTGACGAACCTGTTCTGGACTCAATCCCTGCGCCAGTAGCCAGTGCAGTTTGGTGAAGGCGGCTTCCAGTGTCAGGTCGGAACCTGACACAACGCCGATGGTATTCAGCATTGAGCCGGTTGCGTACGCTCCTTGTATCACCGGGCCTTGTTGGCATTGGCTGAGGTTGATGACCACGATGCCCTGGCGCGATGCCTGTTCAAGCAGGCTCATCAGTTCAGTGTTGCCATCGGGCGGGTTGCCGACGCCGTAGCTTTGCAGTACCAGGCCTTTGGGATTGGTTGAGAGTACGGCTTCCAGTACGTTGGCCTGAAGGCCGGGATAGACGGGTTGAATGGCGACGTCGCTGGTGTTGAAGTGGGGGATAACGGCGCCAGGTTGTCCGGCTGGAAGCAGTAGCTCGTTTCTCAAATCAAAGTAAATGCCGACTTCGCCCAGTGCCGGGAAGTTTGGCGAACCAAACGCACCAAAGCCAATGCTGTGACGTTTGCTGCTGCGGTTGCCGCGCAGCAGTTTGCCATCGAAATAAAGCACGACTTCAAACAGGTCATCACGGGCTGCCAGCATCAGGCTGGTGGTGAGGTTGCTCAGGGCGTCGGTACGTGGTTGTTCCAGAGGAATCTGGGAGCCGGTAAACACCACCGGTTTATCCAGTCCTTGCAGCATAAAGGACAGCATGGAAGCGCTGTAAGCCATGGTGTCGGTGCCATGCAGGACGACAAAGCCATCGTACTGGTGCCAGTTCTGGTGCAGCGTGCTGGCGATGGTGCGCCAGTCATCGGGCTGTACGTTGGCGCTGTCGATCAGGGTGTCCAGTTCCTGCACGGCGAAATCCGGCAGCGGCTGGTGGGCCGAAGCCAGATGGTGGCCAATGTGTTGACGCAGTCGGCCTTCGAAACCGGCTGCAGGCACATAGCCTTGTTCAGATGGCACCATGCCAATGGTGCCGCCGGTGTAGAGAATCAGGATACGGCGGGTCATTGCAGTCCTCCTTTTACTGCGTCGAGCAGTTCTTGCTGAAGATCGGGGTCGTTGATCGCCCGGGCAATCGCGACGCCACCCACCATCATCACCAGCGTCTGCAGTATTTGTTCGCGAGGCTTGTCGGTTGCTCCGGCAAAGCGTTTCGCCAGACCGTCAAATATGCGTGTGTAGGTATCCCGGATGGCAGGATCCTGATGAGCGACATCGGTGACCAGGAACGCCAGTGGACAGCCATCTTTGCCATTCACGTGAGCCTGCGACAGATAGTTTTCCAGCATGCAGCTGATGTCGACTCCGGACGCCAGATCGGTGGCGTCTTCCAGTGAGCGACGAAAACGTCGCAACGCGGCGAAGGTCATGGCTTCCCGATACAGCTCGCTCTTGGATTTGAAGTGGCTGTAGAAAGCACCGCGTGTCATGCCGGCTCTGGTCATCACATCGTCTATTGACGTGGTCTCGAAACCGCGCTGGGTAAAAAGCTCAGCTGCTGCGGCGAGAATGTTGTTGCGGCTTTGGTCTTTGTGATCCTTGCTCCAGGCCATGATTAATCTCCAAAATATGTTGTTGAACATATTGTGGCTGTCTTTAGTGTGAATCAAGCATTTACAGCCAAACACTCAACAGGAGCTTTGTGTTATGTCTGATTCACTGACTTTGTACGGCCCGGCGTTCAGCCCGTTTGTTCGTGTTGTTCGACTTTTTGCTGCCGAGCTGGGCACGAAATTACCGTGCGGGATGTCGCCGTATGGTGACAAGATTCCGTCCCGTTCCGATGGTCACCTGGCACTGAACCCGTTCGGGAAATTGCCGGTTCTGATCGATGGCGATTTTACCGTGTTCGAGACTGCGGCGATCTGTCGTTATCTGGATCAGCGACTGGCGGATGGCAAGGTACATGCCGCCTTGCCGGTGAAACAAAGAGCGCTGGTTGAACAATGGGCCGGGGCTATTTGCATGTATGGTCGCCTGAACGTAATGGACGGTTTTTTGCTGGAGCTGGCTTTTCCGAAAGGGGAAGACGGACGCCCGCGCATGGATATCGTGCTGGAGAACCTGCCAGCAGCCCGTGCATTTGTGGCGATTATGGAACGTCAGCTGCAGCAGGGTAGCTGGATTGCGGGCGATGAATACAGCTTTGCCGACAGCGCGTTAACCCGGATATTTCACGAGCCACCATGCAGTCATGCCTCTACAAGAATGAGTTTCCTG
>PBNY01000036.1 GCA_002723385.1 Oceanospirillaceae bacterium
AGATACTCTTTAAACAGACGACCCATCTCTTGCTCAACTGCCGGTTTGACTTCACTGGATACCAGTTTGTCTTTGGTCTGGGAGCTGAATTTTGGATCCGGTACTTTCACCGAGATGATGGCCGTCAAACCTTCACGGGCATCGTCACCGGTCGTGGATACCTTGTTCTTCTTGTCCAGACCTTCCTGTGTAATATAGGAATTCAGGGTACGGGTCAGTGCCGCACGGAAACCGGCCAGGTGAGTACCGCCGTCACGCTGGGGAATGTTGTTGGTGTAGCAGAAGATATTTTCCTGGAAGCTGTCGTTCCACTGCATCGCCACTTCAACGGCAATACCGTCTTCGCGCTCCATCTCAAAATGGAAGACGCCGTTCAGGGCCGTCTTGCCCTCGTTCAGGAAGGTCACGAACGAGGACAGACCTCCTTCAAACTCGAAGGTGTCTTCTTTATCGGTGCGCTCGTCTTTTAAATGAATGCGAACACCGGAGTTGAGGAATGACAGTTCCCGCAACCGCTTGGCGAGGTAGTCGTAGCTGAATTCGGTTTTGGTGAAAGTTTGCTTCGAAGGGAGGAAGGTCACCATGGTGCCGGAGGTTTCAGATACGCCGATTTCTTTCAGCGAGTAGTCTGGAACACCGTGGGTGTATTCCTGTTCGTACAGCTTGCCAGAACGACGAATGGTCAGCTTCAGCTTCTCGGACAGGGCGTTAACCACCGATACACCCACACCGTGCAAACCGCCGGATACCTTGTAGCTGTTGTCGTCGAACTTACCGCCCGCGTGCAGAACCGTCAGAATCACCTCGGCCGCCGACACCCCTTCTTCTTCGTGCAGTTCCGTCGGAATACCACGCCCGTTATCCGATACGGAAATGGAATTGTCCGGGTGAATGACCACATCCACCTGATCACAATGTCCGGCAAGTGCTTCGTCGATCGAGTTATCGACAACCTCGAACACCATATGATGCAGGCCAGTACCGTCGTCCGTATCACCAATGTACATCCCGGGGCGTTTACGGACGGCGTCCAGACCCTTCAGTACCTTAATACTCGACGAATCGTAATTCTGCTCACTCATTCAGTGTTCCTCTTGATGCCTTTCGGCCTTGTTCGGTAGTGTTCCAGATGGAGACAGGTTCATTCTTCGGTGACGTTGCCCTGTTCCACGTGGAACACTTTGTATTCGGCAGGTTGCCAGGTATCCAGCACCTGGCCTTTCTCAATGCTGGTGATGAAAACCTGACATTTTAAATCTTCTAGTACCTGGCATAAAGCCAGTCTGTGCGCGCCGTCCAGCTCAGAAGCCAGATCGTCGACCAGATAAATTGGCGGACTTCCGGTGCTCTCCTTGAACAGAATTCCCTGGGCCAGTTTGAGTGCGGCAACCACGGTTTTCTGCTGCCCGCGAGACAGAACATCGGCGGCATTCTGTTTGTCGGACTTGATGCGGATTTCCGCACGATGCGGACCGGCCTGGGTGAAACCCAGCTGTAACTCTCGCTCCGCCTGCTTTTTCAACACGTCCGCCAGCGGTGTGTTTTTCTCCCAGCCCGGATAGTAGGACAGCCCTACTTCCAGTTCGGGATCGAGCAATTTCAGTGTTCGATCAAATTCGGGTTTGAAGCGCTGAAGGTAGTCACGTCGATAGTCATCGATTTTTTCCGCCGCTTCGATAAAGCCCTCGTTCCAGACATCCAGCCATTCCAGCTCTTTCTGTTTCAGAACCGCATTGCGCTGTTTCAGCAAACTGCGGAACGTCCGCCACTGTTCGATGAAGGAAGCTTCAACGTGAAACACACCCCAGTCCATAAACTGACGCCGTTCTTCAGGCGAACCCGACAATAACTTGAAGGTGTTAGGTTCAATGACTAACACTGGTAAGCGAGTCGCAGCATCGGCTTGCGAACCGAGCACAGAGCCGTTCAGCCGAAACAAATGATCGCCGTTCTTCAGTCGCAGGCTGTAGAGTGAATCACCTGGCTCGCCGTCCGGTGAATCGGCGAGATCAATGGAGACTTCCAGTCGATCATCATCACGATTCAGAATGTGCTTGAGCTGATGGGTGCGAAACGACTTGCCGCTGGAAAGAAGGTGTACTGACTCCAGAACGCTGGTTTTGCCAGAGCCATTATTACCGTAGATAAAGTTGACGCGCGGGTGCGGCAACAGAACCAGAGGCGCCAGATTCCGGACTCCTCTGGCCGACAGTTGTCGGATAGGCATGAACGAACGTCAGTACTACAGCCGCATGGGCATAACGACGTAGAGAGAATCTCCGCCTTCGGAAGATTCCAACAGCGCACTGCTGTTTGAGTCAGACAAGGTCATCTTCACCTGATCGGTGTCGATAACCCCCATGACGTCCTGGAGATAGGAAACGTTGAAGCCCATTTCCAGTGCTTCGCCCTGATACTCCACCATCACCAATTCTTCTGCTTCTTCCTGATCCGGGTTGCTGGCGAATACCCGCAGGGTATCGGTATCCAGCAGCAGACGCACACCTCGGTACTTTTCGTTAGACAGAATCGAGGTGCGGGTGAATACCTGACGCAGTTCATGACGATCTGCCATCATAACGTTATTGCCGTGGCGAGGAATGACGCGGGTGTAATCCGGGAACTTGCCATCCACCAGTTTCGAGGTGAAGGTGAAGTTTTCGGTATGCGCGCGCAGATGGTTGTTGCTCAGTGCCAGCGTGACTGTCACGTCACCTTCCGTCAGCAACTTGGACAGTTCCAGCACACCTTTACGAGGCAGAATAATTTGCTGGTGCTCATCCGGACCGCTGATATCAATCGAACTGGTTGCCAGACGATGCCCGTCCGTTGCCACCGCGCGCAGTTTGTCGGCACTGACTTCAAGCAGCATACCATTCAGGTAGTAACGAACGTCCTGCTGGGCCATGGCGAAACTGGTGCGATCAATCGCGCTGCGCAGGGAAGACTGGGGTACCGCAAAGGTCACTTCATTATCGATGTCTTCGACGTTCGGGAATTCTTCAGCTGGCAAGGTCGACAGAGTGAAACGGCTGCGACCCGAACGAACGTTCACACGCTGATTTTCCAGCGCCAGCTCAATCTGGGAACCGTCCGGCAATGAACGACAGATGTCGACCAGTTTCTTGCCAGGAACGGTAATCGCGCCTTCTTCTCCAACCTGATCCAGTGTCACACGACCCAGCAGTTCCATCTCCATATCCGTTCCGGTCAGAGACAGCTGCTGACCCTTGACCTCAAGCAGGATGTTGGCAGCCACCGGCAGGGTATGCCGTT
Source organism: Oceanospirillaceae bacterium (assembly GCA_002723385.1). GTDB lineage: Bacteria > Pseudomonadota > Gammaproteobacteria > Pseudomonadales > Oceanobacteraceae > Oceanobacter. The sequence continues at coordinate 3,277 of PBNY01000036.1, forward strand.
TTTCTACTACGCCCGCCACCAATTGCAGAGGACGGAGAATGGCTTCCCTAGAGATAACGAATTTCATGTTGCTCCACTCAGATCTCAGGTTGTCAGCAAACGCATCAGGTTCTTGTAGTCTTCCAGAACATCCGCGTTCGCCTGTTGCAGTTCTTTCACTTTACGGCAGGCGTGCAATACCGTGGTATGGTCACGACCGCCAAAGGCTTCGCCGATTTCAGGCAGACTGTGATTGGTCAGTTCCTTGCTCAGCGCCATGGCAATTTGCCTTGGTCTGGCAATCGAACGTGTACGCCGCTTTGACGATAAATCGGAAACCTTCATTTTATAGTATTCAGCGACGGTGCGCTGAATATTATCGATACTTACCTGCCGTTCCTGAAGTGCCAAAAGGTCTTTTAATGACTCTTTGATAAACGGCAGGTTGATGGTCATTCCCGTGAATTGGGCATTGGCGATCACACGCTTGAGTGCACCTTCCAGTTCACGAACATTTGACCGGATTCTCTGGGCCAGAAAGAAAGCCGCATCGTCTGGCAAATCGATATTACTCTGCTCGGCTTTCTTCATCAGAATCGCGACTCGCGTTTCCAGTTCAGGTGGCTCCACTCCGACGGTCAGTCCCCAGCCGAAGCGAGACTTGAGACGCTCTTCCAGACCATCAATTTCCTTTGGATAGCGGTCGCAAGTCAGAATCATCTGCTGCCCGCCTTCCAGCAGAGCATTAAAGGTATGGAAGAACTCTTCCTGAGAACGCTCTTTACCGGCAAAAAACTGGATATCGTCAATCAACAGGGCATCAAGGCTGCGATAGAAACGCTTGAATTCATTGATAGCATTTAACTGCAGCGCTTTCACCATGTCCTGAACGAAGCGTTCAGAATGGACGTACAGTACCTTGGCGTTCGGATTCTGGCTCTGGAGATGATTGCCGACGGCGTGCATCAAGTGAGTTTTACCCAAACCCACACCACCGTATATAAAGAGTGGGTTGTAGGATCCCCCCGCATTCTCAGCCACCTGGCGAGCCGCAGCGTGAGCCAGCTGGTTCGATTTACCTTCAACGAAACTCTTGAAGGTAAAGGAAGCATTCAGAAAACTGCGGTGTTTCAGACCACCTTCTACCTGCACTTCACGCTCTGGCCGTGCGATAGCCGCCTGATTGGCACCCGCCAGGGATTCAACAATCGGCAGCTCCTGCTGACGATCCGGCTCCCTGTCTTCTTCACGGGTGCGGGTTTCGGCAAAGCTGGAGGACTGGCCAGGACGACTGCTATTAATAGTTGCTGCTGGAGCAGGCGCCGCCACCGGACGGAACATGGGCTGGGACTCCCCCACCACCAGTTCAACGTTCGTGATGCGACCACCATTCAGATCAGACAGGATTTGCTGGATGCGCTCCAGATATTTGTCTCGTACCCAATCCCTTACAAACCGATTTGGCGCACTGAGTACCAGCTGCTGATTGACTTCAGAAGCCAGTAACGGGCGAATCCAGGTGTTGTATTGCTGAGCCGGCAATTCATGCTCAAGAGATTTGAGACATTGATCCCACAATGCGGTCACGGCTACCTCAAGTTTCAACTTTTGATCAAAGACCGCGCAGTCTACTCCAGACTTTTCAAGTTATCCACAAGCCAGTGAAAAAAGCACTTTTTGCCAAAGCTGTGGAAAACATGGCTATGAGGCAAAAAATTATCCACCTCTTGAGACGTTCAAAAATCAGGGTCTGTATAACTGCTTTGGTTATCCACTGCCAAAACACCGCTAATACGCAGTATCCACACCCTGGTTCAACAGGGTTATGAAAGCCTGAAAGGCGCATGTTCATGGGCTAAATCCATGTTATCCACAGATATTGGCTTCACCATAAATAACAATAACAGATTCTCTTCTCTTTCCCTTCATCAAAACATATGAACAGTTATCTAATGTGAAGGGCTTTACGGTCATCGAAATTGTTCAATCAGTAACCATTGCCTTGGTATCCGCTTTCCAATACAATTGCCGCCCTTTAAAAATCGACTCCATTCTTAATCCGGTGAACGTCCTATGAAACGTACATTTCAACCCAGCGTACTGAAGCGCAAGCGTACCCACGGTTTCCGTGCTCGTATGGCTACCAAAAATGGCCGTCAGGTTCTGGCTCGTCGTCGCGCCAAAGGCCGCCATTCTCTGAGCGCCTGAGTAATCATCTGACTCCTGCAGCGTTTTCAATGTCTGACTACTGCTTTACCCGGCAATCAAGGCTGCTGAAGCCCGACGAGTTCAAGCAAGTGTTTGACAGGACAGAACTACGTGGGAGTACTCCTCATCTGCTGATACTGGCTCGTGCCAGTACATCCGGTCAGGCCCGACTTGGATTTGTAATCCCCAAAAAACAGATCAAGCTTGCTGTACAACGGAATCGCGTCAGACGTCTGGTGCGCGAATCATTCCGGCACCATCAGCAACGAATGGATAATCTGGACTTTGTGGTGATGGCGAGATCCGGTTTGGCGGAACTGGACAACCAGCAGATACGTGAGATGATTGACGCCCTCTGGTTTCGGTTAAAACGTCCAACTTATGGCAAAAGCGGAAAACCACGACGCAAACCCTCGCGCAAGCATTAGCGCCAAGGTGTTGTTGTTGATCATCAAGGCATATCGGTACCTGATCAGCCCGTTATTACCGAACCGTTGCCGTTTTTATCCAACCTGTTCTGCCTATGCAGCTGAAGCCATTCAGAAGCATGGAGCCTGGCAAGGCGGCCGCCTTGCAATCAAACGCTTATTCAAGTGTCATCCATGGGGTTCCCACGGCGTCGATCTGGTGCCTGATAATCCCGAATCCTCCACCAACTGTTGTCAACGGAAACCCTGAAGATGGATATCCGCCGTACGGTTATTTTGATTGGCTTGGCCATTAGCAGCTATTTTCTGATTCTGGCCTGGAATGAAGATTACGGAAGCGAAAAGCAGATCGACAAGCCAATCGCTAACGAAACACAAAGCACAAACGCTGAAGCACCTGCAATTCCTGTTGCAAATGACAGTGAAGTTGCAGCAGAACTGCCACAGATTGAAGTCAGCAGCGTTGAGGACACAGCGGTTGTGGGTGAGCCTTCCGGTACCCTGATTCGTGTTGTCACTGATGTGCTGGATGTCAACATCGATCCTCGTGGTGGTGAAGTCACCCAGGTGTTGCTGCCAGCCTACCCGGCTTCCAGCGAACAACAGGACGTCCCGTTCGTTCTGATGGAACGCAACCAGCGTCGTGTGTATGTGGCGCAGAGTGGCTTGCTGGGTCGTGATGGCACCGATTCCAACGGCGCTCCGTTGTTCACAAGTGCCCAAACAGAGTACGAACTGGGTGACCAGGACGAGCTGAAAGTGGTACTGACGACCCAGGTTGAAAAAGGCCGCATTGAGAAGATCTACACCTTCCGCCGCTCTGATTATCTGATGGACGTCACCTACCGCATTCATAACGAATCGGATTCAAGCTGGCAGGGTGTTTTTTACGCTCAGTTGAAGCGTGATGGTTCTTCCGATCCGTCTGCCGGTCCTGACATGGGTATGCAGTCGTACCTCGGTGCTGCACTCACCACCAGTGAAAATCGCTATGAGAAGGTGACGTTCTCGGATCTTGAAGATCAGGATTTCAAGAGTCAGCAGCAAGGCGGCTGGGCAGCCATTCTGCAGCATTACTTCCTGTCTGCCTGGGTACCGTCTCAGGACGCGGCTCACACCTACAACGGCCGTTACGTCAAAGGGCATTACATTTTTGGCTTATACAGCAAGCCATTTCAGGTTGCCGCGGGTGCAACGGACGAAACAGGCGCGAGCCTGTACGTAGGTCCGAAAATCCAGGGCAAGTTGGCAGAAATTGCACCTAATCTGGAGCTGACAGTCGATTATGGCTGGCTTTGGTGGATAGCCCAGCCGTTGTTTTTCGGACTGGAATTCTTCCATTCGCTGGTTGGCAACTGGGGTGTGGCCATCATCCTGCTGACAGTCTGCATCAAGATACTGTTCTTCTACCCGTCTGCCATGAGTTACCGCTCCATGGCCAACATGCGGAAGGTCGGACCCAAGATGCAGGAACTGAAGGACAAGCATGGCGACAATCGTGAGAAGCTGGGTCAGGAAATGATGAAGCTGTACCGCGATGAGAAAATCAACCCGTTGGGTGGTTGCCTGCCGATTCTGATTCAGATGCCAGTGTTCATCGCGCTCTATTGGGTATTGATGGAAAGTGTGGAAATTCGTCAGGCACCGTTTGCGCTCTGGATTGAAGACATGTCGGTGATGGATCCGTATTTCATCCTGCCGCTGATCATGGGTGCTTCCATGTTCGTTCAGATGAAGCTGAACCCGGCGCCACCTGATCCGATGCAGGCTCGTGTGATGCAGTTCATGCCGATCATCTTCACCATTTTCTTCCTCTGGTTCCCTGCCGGACTGGTACTGTACTGGGTGGTTAACAACCTGTTGTCCATTGCCCAGCAGTATGTCATCACCAAGCAGATCGAAAACGCTTCCTGATTTGCTTGTATTACGGGACAAGGTGTAGGCCTTGTTCCGTATTTCCCGCCTGACTCTTCTCTGCGTTACACTCCCGCTTTTGACGCCAGAGAGATTCCCATGATTCAACCCGTTCAGACCGATACCGTTGCTGCTGTTGCAACGGCCCCCGGACGCGGTGGCGTTGGCATTGTGCGTGTTTCTGGCCCTGCAGCGACGGACGTTGCGAAGCGGATTCTTGGTGTCTGCCCAGAACCCAGATATGCGCGCTACGGGGACTTCCTTGATCTTGATGGACAGCCGCTGGATACCGGGATTGCGCTGTTCTTTGCAGGGCCGAACTCGTTTACCGGGGAAAATGTGCTGGAGCTACAGGGTCATGGTGGCCCGGTAATTCTTGATTTACTCCTGAATGCCGTGCTCGCTTGCGGCTGCCGGTTGGCTCGACCCGGTGAGTTTTCAGAGCGTGCCTTCCTGAACGACAAGATGGATCTGGCTCAAGCCGAAGCCATTGCTGATCTGATTGATTCAGCATCGGAACAGGCTGCTCGCTGCGCAGTGCGCTCACTGCAGGGTGAATTTTCCCAGCGTATCTCTGGACTGCAGGCCCAGTTGACGGAGTTACGGGTACACGTCGAGGCAGCGATCGATTTCCCGGAAGAAGAAATCGATTTTCTGTCGGACGGTATTATTGAGGCAAAACTGGTTCAGGTCAGAAGCAGCCTGGATCAGGTGTTGGTCAGCGCCAATCAGGGGTCTCTGCTCAGGGAAGGCATGAATGTGGTAATTGCCGGACGTCCGAATGCGGGCAAATCCTCATTGCTGAATGCGTTAGCCGGGAATGAACGTGCCATTGTGACAGACATTGCCGGGACAACCCGGGATGTTCTGCGTGAGCATATCCACATTGATGGTATGCCACTACACATCATCGACACTGCGGGTCTGCGCGATGCGCCGGATGAAGTCGAACGCATCGGTATTGAGCGGGCCTGGGAAGAAATCCACCGGGCTGACCGTGTGTTGCTGATGGTGGACAGTACCTGCGACGATCTTCCACCAGAACGCTTGCTGCATGCCCTTTACGATGCACAGGGATTGAAGTCGACCGCTGATGACCTGATTGACTCCGGGCTGATCACCGTCGTTCGCAACAAGGTTGATTTGAGTGGTGAAACCGGCGGGCTCGTTTCAACAGACCCCTTCCCGGTGATTGGCCTGTCGGCAAAAGAGCAGACCGGAGTAGACACGCTTCGATCCCATCTCAAAGAGGTCATGGGGTTTGATGCTGCAGGCGAAGGTGGATTTATTGCACGAAGACGCCATATTGATGCCTTGAAGCGTGCTCAAACAGCGCTGGAGAACGGTCATCAGCAATTGGTCGCAATAGCAGCCGGCGAGTTGTTGGCGGAAGACTTGAGAGCGGCCCAGAAGTCTCTGGGGGAAATCACCGGCGATTTCAGCGCCGATGATTTGCTGGGAGAAATTTTTGGCAGTTTCTGTATCGGCAAGTAGAGCCGATTGCAGAAATTACAGGCTGCTCAGGCTTGCCAGCCACTCTTGCACTGCATCCAGGTGAACAGCACTTTCCTGACCTCGATCCATCATCAGTGCACCCTGCAGGCTGCTGCTTACCACCAAAGCCAAAGATTCCTTTGAAATTGGCAGGAAGCGAGCTGGCTGCAGGCTGTCCAGCACCCACTGCTGCAATTCATCATGGAATTCTGCAATGGCCTGGCGGCATTCCTCGGTTAATTCCTGGTAACTGGCCTGATACGCCAGCGCCAGAGTCAATTCATGGCCCTGATAATAGTCGGCATACATCATAAACAAGTGCTGCAAACGTTGACGGGGACTGGAAATGTCACCAGTACGGCGCTGCAATGCATCGAAGAAGCCACTTCTGAAGTCTTTGACAAGCTCCAGTAACAAGGCATCTCGGCTTTTGAAGTGGTAATGCACAGAACTGGACTTGATGCCAGCAGCCTTGCCCATTTCCCGGAAACTGGACGCTGCGAGGTTATCTTTCTGTATACGCTCGACGGCAATGATCTTCAGTTGATCTCTCGTGTCACTCATTGTGGCTTCTCCCTAAACAGCTGGTAGCTTGAGTCTATCGACTGTTAGTCCATTATGAAACCAGAGAGGCTCCCTAATTGCATTCAATACTATCAAACGCAGTCTATATTTATTTTAAGAATGAATGACAACACATGTTTGGTGCCATAACTGGCCGGAAAAGCCCTTCGAAAAGCCTCTGATTTGTTGATTCTGGTTAAGAGACCGTCAGAAAGTGACGTTTTATGACGTATTCCGCCTTGAAGGAAGGTCATATCAGGTAAAATTCCGAAATAAAAACGTCATCATCCAAGGTGAGCGTATGAGAACCCTGTTTTTTGTCACAGCAATACTAGTATCCGGATGTATATCCAACACCAGTGATCTGGATGTTGAGCCATCTTTCAATAAAGCCATCGCCCTGAATGGGTTTTGGGATGGTCAGTTTAACCAGAGCGGTGAGGTGCGGATGCTCTTCTATGAAGGGGAGATCTACGGTACAGACGGCAGTTCAGGTTATCGTGGCACCGTGTCATACGATGAATCGACAGAAGAAGTCACCATGAGCATGCGTTTATTGGGCATTACGACCAGTGAAGAAAGTGGTGATTTTATTGTTGCCGGAGGCGATTCAACATTACGTTCATTCAGTGGTGTGTTGGTCACCCAGCCCTCTGATATGAATACGATTGCCGGTAATTATACCCAGGCTTCGGAAGGTGGCAGCTTGACGCTGGATACCGATGGTACCTGGCAAAATGGCTCCGCATTATGGCAATTGATTGGCACCTGGCAGATGGGTGATTATAAGGTTGTAATCGGACAATCCGGTGATCACGATGTATTCGTTGGATCTGGTCCTTCCGGTTGCACTTTTAAGGGCGATATCTATCTTCTGAACGACAAGTATCCACTGTTTGAAGTGAATATGTACGAACGATCCAGTTGTTCAGGCTTTAATCTGACTGCGGGTCAGTCTACACGTGGATTTACCGCAGTGACTGGCACCGATGAAATCGAAATGTATCTGACGCTGAACGGTGAACTCATCATCATGCGTTTCGCCAAGTAAGGCACTACAAGCGGCAGCTGTATGAACTATGGTTGTCGCTTGTCCGAATATCTTCAATCAGGCGTTCTGTCTGAAACCATGTTCTGAAGTCTCCTTCCTTCCCGATCCAAATATCAACCTCGTCACTCTGCTCTCATTTCCCTAGCGGACTATGAAACCATTTTCTACTCGGTCGTCTGTGTATTCCTCACTCTTGAACCCCGCTGCATTGTAAAAAAACGGAATTGGTCTCAATCGTTGTGACTTAAGTTATCTACAATAATTTCTGTGGATAAAACTGTGTCAAACATTTTGGCGTATGAATTAACAGCTCCTGAATTAGATGTGGATAGTTCTAAAAAAGAAGCGATCATTGAAATTATTGCTGGTTTATGCACAGATAGGTAGTTTATAACATCATGAAATACTTCAATTTTTCAGGTTATTACCGGCCTGTGAGAAACTTTATTAACAGGCAGATTGTTTCACTCCATGCTATGGAAAACAAATCCGGTCAATACTTGAACATTTTGACGCCCAATGAATTCTTTCCACAGGTTATGCTATAGTTTCACGCTTTTTTAAGCCATGTATCGTCGCCTCTGTTTTGGTTCAGGCGAGCGGACTTGTTGGATTCAGTGATGGGTAGAGGTTGCTTGTGGATTATCCGGTTCGATATGACGTAATTGTGGTCGGAGGCGGTCATGCGGGGACAGAAGCCGCGTTGGCGGCGGCGCGCAGCGGCTCAAAAACACTGCTTTTGACGCATAACACCGACACCGTGGGTGTGATGTCCTGCAATCCCGCCATTGGTGGAATCGGAAAGAGCCATCTCGTGAAGGAAATTGATGCCCTGGGTGGAGCGATGGCGTTGGCAACAGACCACGCTGGCATCCAATTTCGAACCCTGAACAGCAGGAAAGGCCCTGCGGTTCGGGCAACACGAGCCCAGGCAGATCGTCAGCTATATCGAGCTGCTATACGAACCATTGTGGAAAATCAGCCGCGCCTGGATATCTTTCAGGCTTCCTGCGACGATTTACTGGTGGATGGCGACGGTGTCGGCAGCACCGTTACCGGTGTGATGACCAATTCTGGAATGCGCATACATGCCGGAGCCGTGGTCTTGACGGCCGGTACCTTCCTTGGAGGGGTTATCCACATAGGCATGGAAAACCACAGTGGAGGGCGTGCGGGGGACCCGCCTTCTATCGCCCTTGCACGTCGTCTGCGCGACATGCCATTTACTGTCGGACGTTTGAAAACCGGGACACCGGCGCGAATCGATCGCCGCAGTGTCGACTTCTCGGTAATGCAGGAACAGCCAGGCGATACTCCGCTGCCGGTGATGTCGTTTATGGGTTCCGTGGATGATCATCCGGAGCAGGTATGTTGCTACATCACCCATACCAATGAACGTACCCACGAGGTGATTCGCAACAATCTGGATCGATCGCCCATGTACGCCGGTGTAATTGAAGGCACTGGACCACGCTATTGCCCGTCCATTGAGGACAAGGTGATGCGTTTTGCTGATCGAACCGGGCATCAGGTGTTTGTGGAACCGGAAGGGCTGAATAGTAATGAACTGTATCCCAACGGCATTTCGACCAGTTTGCCTTTCGACGTGCAGCTTGATCTGATTCATAGCATTCCGGGATTCGAGCAGGCCCACATTACGCGTCCCGGCTATGCGATTGAATATGATTTCTTTAATCCACAGCAGCTGCGGCACAGTCTTGAAACGCGGTTTGTTAACAATCTGTACTTTGCGGGACAAATCAACGGCACAACGGGCTACGAAGAAGCCGGTGCTCAGGGATTGGTGGCGGGACTGAATGCTTCCCGCCGTGTTCAGGAGCTGGAGCCATGGGTTCCACGCCGAGACCAGTCCTACATCGGTGTACTGATTGACGACCTGATTACCATGGGCACGAAAGAACCCTATCGCATGTTCACCAGTCGCGCGGAATATCGTCTGGTGTTGCGAGAAGACAATGCCGATTTGCGCCTGACGGAAGTTGGCCGGGAAATGGGATTGATCGAAGATGATCGCTGGTCTGCATTTAATGACAAGAAAGAGGCTATTGAGCAGGAAAATCAGCGTCTCAGAACCACCTGGATCCAACCGGCGACAGCAGAAGCGGCGGCACTGGAAGCATTCGGAGAGTCAGCCATTACCAGGGAGTATTGTCTTCACGACTTGTTGAAACGCCCAGGTCTGGATTATCAACGCGTGGCCAGTCTCAAGGGTGAGTCCGCCGTTGATGAGCGTGTTGCGGAACAGGTCGAAATTCAGGCCAAATACGACGGCTATATCAGTCGTCAACTGGACGAAATTGAACAGTTACGGCGTTACGAAAATACCGCGTTACCCGACCATATGGACTATGCAGTTATTGGCGGGCTATCGAACGAAGTCAAACAAAAGCTGGATGACGTCCGTCCTGCCACTCTGGGTGTCGCGTCACGCATTTCCGGAGTTACCCCGGCCGCTATCAGCCAGATTCTGGTGCATTTGAAGAAAAATCGGATGATTGCCTGATATATCGCCATAACGCATAACCCGTATTAAATTGGTTGCGCTGTTTTGCAGGAGGCTGTGATACCATCCGCCTCTTTTCCGGATTTTGAGGGTGAAACCGGCATGCGTCAGCCGATGAATCAAGGTAACGCCGCCAATCCACAATTGGAGCAGGCACTTGAAGATGGGGCGGTTCAGCTCGGCGTTGAGTTGGATGAGCAGCGGCTTCATCGATTAATGGAATATTTGTTCCTGCTGAACAAATGGAACAAGGCGTACAACCTGACTTCCATTCGTCAGATGGATGCCATGGTGCCTTTGCATCTTCTGGACAGCCTGGTGGTTCATCCGCGTGTTCAGGGGGTCTCAAGACTGATCGATGTGGGCACTGGTCCCGGGTTACCGGGAATGGTGCTGGCGATTATGAATCCGGATTTACCGATTACCTTGCTGGACAGCAACGGCAAAAAAACACGTTTTCTTTTTCAGGCTTGCACAGCTTTGAAACTCGACAATGTCACCATAGTGAACGATCGGGTTGAAGCGTACCAGCCAGAAGAACTATTCGATATGATTGTCAGCCGTGCATTTGCGTCCCTTCAGGATATGACACATTGGTGCAAGCACTTGCTGGCTAACGAAGGGTGTTTTTTGGCAATGAAAGGGCAATTCCCTGAAGCCGAACTGGCAGCGATACAGGATGATTATCGACTCGATCTAGCGGAAGCCGTATCAATCCCCGGTGTCGATGGCGAACGTCATTTACTCAAGATCTCTCCGGTGTGATGTCGGGTGACTCCTGACCGCATAAGGCTTTACAAACATTAGGCAAACTATTTTCTGGATCGCGTTGTGACTATGATTCTGGCTGTCACCAATCAGAAGGGTGGCGTTGGCAAAACGACTACTGCGGTGAATCTGGCCGCATCTCTGGCGGCGACTCAGCGACGTGTGTTGTTGCTGGATCTGGATCCCCAGGGCAACGCCACCATGGGCAGTGGCATCGACAAGTATTCGTTGACCCTTTCGTTGTATGAAGTATTGACTCGTCGTTGTGACGTTCAGCAAGCCATCGTCTATTCCGAGGCTGCGGGATATCACGTTCTTCCCGCAAATGGCGATCTGACCGCTGCCGAAGTCGAACTGATCAATGTTATCGGACGGGAGCAACGCCTGGCTCGGGCGCTGGATTCGGTCAGGCATCAGTACGATGTGATATTGATCGATTGTCCCCCTTCTCTCAGCATGCTGACGGTTAATGCACTGGTTGCATCGGAAGGTGTGCTGATCCCGGTTCAGTGTGAGTACTTTGCTCTCGAGGGATTGAGCGCTCTGCTGGAAACGGTCGAATCCATCCGGGATGCCTACAACCCTAACCTTCGGGTTGAGGGAATTCTTCGGACGATGTATGACGCAAGGAACAGCCTAACGGTCGATGTCTCCGCACAATTGGTGAGCCACTTCGGGGAGCGAGTCTATGACACGGTGATACCGCGCAACGTCCGTCTTGCTGAAGCCCCTAGCCATGGACTCCCGGTGCTCTACTACGACAAGGCATCTAAAGGTGCATTGGCATATTTGTCGTTAGCGGGCGAAGTTAATCGCCGCCAGCCGGTGATGTGAATTGATTCAGGCAATATAGATGACAAGAAAGAAAAGAGGACTCGGGCGCGGACTGGATGCGCTGTTGGCTGCTTCTCAAACCGCACCTCAGGAAGTCCCTGAATCGGCGTCTGATTCGGCACCATCCCCTGTAACCGCAGGCGATGGCGAGCTGATGCAGCTGGCGCTGGAGCAGTTACAACCCGGGCAGTATCAACCGCGTCGCGACATCCAGACAGAGGCGTTGGAAGAGCTGGCAGACTCAATCAAGTCCCAGGGCTTGATGCAACCGGTTGTAGTACGCCCGTTGGCCGGGCAGGATGGGCGATACGAAATCATTGCGGGTGAACGCCGCTGGCGAGCCAGCCAGATGGCTGGTTTAACCCGAATACCGGCCTTGATTCGGGATGTGCCGGATGAAGCGGCCATTGCCATGGCCTTGATCGAGAATATCCAGCGAGAAAATCTCAATCCGATGGAAGAGGCGATGGCATTGCATCGCTTGCAGCAGGAATTCGAGCTAACTCAGCAGGAAGTTGCAGAAGCGGTAGGAAAAAACAGGACAACCGTAGCGAATTTCCTCCGCCTGATTAACCTCAATACCGATGTGAAACGGTTGCTGGAAAACGGTGATCTGGAAATGGGCCATGCCCGAGCGCTATTGGGATTGAACGGTGAACCGCAATCTGAAGCCGCAGCTCAGGTTATCGCAGATGGTTTGACCGTACGCCAGACAGAGGCTCTGGTGCGGCACCTGAATATGCCCCGCAAGGAGCCAAACACCGACGCTCCGGCTAAAGCAGACCCTGACATCATGCGGCTTGAACGGATACTGGGAGATCGGCTGGGGGCACGAGTCAGCATTCAGCACAATGTCAAAGGCAAGGGCAAGCTGGTGATTAACTACACCAACCTTGAAGAGCTGGATGGCATTCTTGATCACATCAAATAGATGAAAATACGCAGTACTCCGTATTGACCAGGGAAGGGAATTTTCCCCTCCTTGCAGCTTCAGCACAGCATACCCACCCAGATCAAGTCCCAAAGCACTACGACCAATTAATCAGCCTTTCGCATTTGAATGTGGTTGAAGCCCCCAAGGGGAGTTCATATAATCACGGCGTTTTTCGAGCCGGACTGTCCGGAAATCAGTGTTTTTACAGAGGTTCAGGTTGTCGACCGTTCCCCGCCCGCCCGTGTATCGGATTGTTTTACTCCAGGTGGGCATAGCACTGGTTGCTGGTTTAATCAGTTTGTTGCATAGCGATGTAGCCGCCAAATCGGCTGTTCTGGGAGGCCTCTCATGTGCCATACCGAACGCCTATTTCATTTGGAAGGCATTCCGTTATAGCGGCGCTCGATCGACTGAACGGGTGGTTCAGTCGTTTTACCAGGGAGAAACCTGGAAGTTTTTGCTCACGTCGCTGTGTTTTATCGCCATCTTCCGGCACGTTGAGTCACTGAATGTACTGGCACTGTTTGCAGGATTTATAGCAGTGCAGCTGAGCCACGTGGCATCAGCAAAAGTCGCAAATTTATAAACTATGGATTGAGAGTAAACGATGGCTGGAAACTCCCAAGAGTATATCTCGCACCATTTGACCAACCTTACCTACGGTAAACTCCCGGCTGGTTACGTTCGTCACGAAGTTGACGAGAACGGTATTGTTCACGAGCACGCGCTGACCCACGACACCTGGACTATGGCTCATACCAAGCAAGAAGCTGCTGATATGGGTTTCTGGGCTCTCCATGTCGACTCTCTGGGCTGGTCGATTGGTCTTGGTGCAATGATCATGTTGCTGTTCTGGAAAGGTGCCCAAAAAGCATCAACGGCTGTGCCAACAGGCATGCAGAACTTCATCGAACTGATTGTTGAGTTCATTGACAACACCGTTAAAGAATCCTTCCACGGACGTAATCCTCTGGTTGCTCCGCTTTCCCTGACTATTTTCTGCTGGGTCTTCATGATGAACTTCATGGACTTGATCCCGGTAGACGTACTGCCTTCCCTGTTTGCCCTGTTTGGCGTCCACTACATGAAGGTTGTTCCATCAACAGATGTGAACATCACCATGGGTATGTCACTGACAGTATTTGCACTGATGATCTTCTACTCCATCAAGGTAAAAGGCATCAGTGGTTTCGCTGGCGAATTGTGCTTGCAGCCGTTCAAGGTATCGAACCCTGTACTGCAAGCCGTCTTCGTACCGATTAACCTGTTCCTGGAGTCTGTCGCTCTGCTGGCCAAGCCTATCTCTCTGGCCCTGCGACTGTTCGGTAACATGTACGCCGGCGAAATGATTTTTATCCTGATTGCTTTGATGTTCTCCGCAGGCGCATTCCTGGGCTTGCTGGGCGGCGCATTGCAGTGGGCGTGGGCAGTTTTCCACATTCTGGTGATCACTCTGCAAGCCTTCATTTTCATGATGTTGACCATCGTGTATTTGAGCATGGCTCACGAAGATCATTAAGTTTTAACCTTTAACTCAATAACTCACTTTAACTACTACTAACTTTTGGAGAAAAACTATGGAACAAGGTCTGGTTTTCCTGGCTGCGGCTCTGATGATTGGTCTGGGTGCTCTGGGTACTGCTATCGGTTTTGGTCTGCTGGGTGGTCGTCTGCTGGAAGGTACTGCTCGTCAGCCTGAGCTGGGTCCAATGCTGCAAGGCAAGATGTTCCTGATCGCTGGCCTGCTTGACGCCGTACCTATGATCGGTGTTGGTCTGGGTCTGTACCTGATGTTCGCTGCCTAAGGGTTCCTTTTTTTAACGAACTTCCTTAACCAACGAACATGAGGGCTCTGGCGTGAACATTAACGCGACACTTATCGGCCAGATCATCACATTCGCGATTTTCGTGTGGTTCTGCATGAAATTCGTATGGCCTCACCTGTTGAGCGCCATGCAAGAGCGTGAAAAGAAAATTGCCGATGGTCTGGACGCAGCAAACCGCGCAGAGCGTGATTTGGAACTGGCTCATGAAAAAGCCGCTTCCCAGTTGCGTGAAAGTAAGGAAAAAGCTGCCGAAATCATCGAACAGGCTAACAAACGTGCCAATCAAATCATCGACGAAGCCAAAGAATCGGCTCGCGCTGAGGGCGAACGTTTGGTAGCCGCTGCTCAAGCAGAAGTTGAGCAAGAGGTTAACCGCGCAAAAGAAGAGCTGCGCAAGCAGGTATCCGAGTTGGCCGTTACCGGTGCAACCAAGATCCTGGGCAAGTCAGTCGATGCATCAGCACATGCTGATATGTTGAACAAACTGACTCAAGAGCTCTAAGCGAGGTTGCCATGGCTGAATTAACCACTCTCGCTCGGCCCTACGCCAAAGCGGTGTTTGCTGAAGCACAAGAGAAGAATGCCCTCGATGCCTGGTCTGGCGACCTGGCACTGTTGGCGGCTTATGCCGCCAACGACGAGATGGCCAGTCTTCTGGTTCATCCTTCTCTGACTGCCGATCAGCAAGCAGAAGCACTGAAAGACGTATGTGGCGACAAGCTGACTGACACAGCCAAAAACCTGGTGGCCGTTCTGGCAGAAAACAAGCGTCTGACCTTGTTACCCGAGATTGCCGTTCTTTTTGAAGAACTCAAATCTCAATTGGAAAACACCGTTGAAGTGGATGTTACCACTGCATTCCGGTTGACCAAGGAACAAAGCGAAGCGCTCAAGAAAGCGTTGACTGCCAAACTGAACTGCGAAGTCCGGATATCCAGCAAGGTCGATAAGTCTCTTATCGGCGGTGCCATTATCCGTGCAGGCGACTTGGTTATTGACGGCTCACTCACAGGCAAGCTGTCAAAGTTGGCCGAAGCGATGAAATCCTAGTTTGAGGGACGATGCATGCAGCAACTGAATCCATCCGAGATCAGTGAAGTCATCAAAAAACGCATCGAAAATCTCGATGTGACTTCACAAGCCCAGAACGAGGGCACCGTTGTATCCGTATCCGACGGTATCGTTCGTATCCACGGTCTTGCCGACGCCATGTACGGTGAGATGATTGAATTTGAAGGCGGTGTATACGGCTTGGCGATGAACCTGGAACGCGACTCTGTAGGCGCGGTTGTTCTGGGTGAATACAAAGGTTTGGCTGAAGGCCAGACTGCCAAGTGTACTGGCCGTATTCTGGAAGTACCGGTAGGCGAAGCCCTGCTGGGTCGTGTAGTCGACACTTTGGGTACCCCTGTTGACGGTAAAGGTCCAATTGAAGCGCAAGCTAGTGCACCTGTTGAGCGCGTTGCTCCTGGTGTAATTGCACGTCAAGGCGTAGACCAGCCAATGCAGACCGGTTACAAGGCTGTTGATTCCATGGTACCAATCGGTCGTGGTCAGCGTGAGTTGATCATTGGTGACCGTCAGACTGGTAAGACTGCTCTTGCCGTTGACGCCATCATCAACCAGAAAGGTTCTGGCGTTAAGTGTATCTACGTTGCCGTAGGTCAGAAGCAGTCTTCTATTGCGAACGTTGTTCGCAAGCTGGAAGAACACGACGCTATGGATCACACCATCATCGTTGCCGCTGGTGCAGCCGATCCTGCAGCAATGCAGTTCCTGGCTCCATACGCTGGTTGTGCGATGGGTGAGTACTTCCTGGATCGCGGCGAAGACGCTTTGATCATCTTTGATGATTTGACCAAGCAAGCCTGGGCATACCGTCAGATTTCCCTGTTGCTGAAACGTCCTCCAGGTCGTGAAGCATACCCAGGTGACGTTTTCTACCTGCACTCCCGTCTGCTGGAGCGCGCATGTCGCGTAAACGCTGACTACGTGAAGAGCGTAAGCGGTGTTGAAGGTCAGACCGGTTCCCTGACAGCTCTGCCTATCATTGAGACACAGGGTGGTGACGTATCTGCGTTCGTACCAACCAACGTGATCTCCATTACTGATGGTCAGATCTTCCTGGAAACCAACCTGTTCAACTCTGGTATCCGTCCTGCGATGAACGCCGGTATTTCGGTTTCTCGTGTAGGTGGTGCAGCCCAGACCAAGATCATCAAGAAGCTTGGCGGTGGTATCCGTCTGGCACTGGCTCAGTACCGTGAACTGGCGGCATTCGCACAGTTTGCTTCTGACCTGGATGACGCAACCCGTAAGCAGTTGGAACACGGTAAAGCTGTAACCGAGCTGATGAAGCAAGGCCAGTATGCCCCAATGTCTACTGCTGAAATGGGCTTGGTGATCTACGCTGCCAACGAAGGCTACCTTGAAGACGTTGAAGTGAACAAGATTGGTGCGTTTGAAGCCGCCTTGTTGAGCTATGCCAACAGCCAGTTCGCTGAGCTGATGGGCAAGATCAATGAGACTGGTGGTTACAACGACGAAATCGCCTCTGGCCTGAAAGAGTGCATTGAATCCTTCAAGAGCTCTCAGACCTGGTAAGTTCCGTGTCGGCATTCTTCTGAGTGCCGACTCGATTCACTCAACCAAAGGCAGCTTAAATTATGGCAGTCGGAAAAGAGATTAAAGAGCAGATCTCGAGCGTTAAGAGTACGCAAAAAATTACTTCTGCAATGGAAAAAGTTGCAGTAAGTAAGATGCGTCGCGCTCAGATGCGCATGCAGCAAAGCCGTCCATATGCGGATCGAATCCGTACTGTGATCGGTCACTTGGCCAATGCAACATCTGAATATCGCCATCGTTATCTGCAAGACCGCGACATCAAGCGTGTTGGCTATATCGTGGTTTCTTCCGACCGTGGTCTGTGTGGTGGTCTGAACAACAACTTGTTCAAGCGTCTCGCACAGCAAGCCAGTGAGTGGGAAGGAAAAGGTGTAGAAACCGATTTCTGCGCCATTGGTTCTAAAGCGAATCTGTTCTTCTCCGGTTTCGGCGGTAACGTTGTGGCTTCCCAGTCTCATTTGGGAGATGCCCCAGAGTTAACCAGTCTGATTGGAGCAGTAAAAGTAATGCTGGATGCATTTGACGAAGGCAAGATTGATCGTCTGTACATTTTGCATAACCGCTTTGTGAACACCATGACTCAACAGCCTGTTGCGGAGCAATTGTTGCCGCTTAAGGCAGAAGAAAGCGATTCCCTGAATCACCATTGGGATTACATCTACGAACCAGACGCCAAGGAAATCCTGGAAGGTCTGTTGGTACGTTACGTAGAGTCCCAGGTTTATCAAGGTGTGGTTGAAAATAATGCCTGCGAACAAGCAGCGCGTATGTTGGCGATGAAAAACGCCACCGACAACGCAGGTAATATGATTGATGAGCTGAATCTGTTGTACAACAAAGCTCGTCAGGCAGCCATTACCCAGGAAATCTCGGAAATCGTTGGCGGCGCCGCGGCTGTATAAGGCCGGGTAACGAAGGTTTAAAGATTAAGAGGAACCGAAAATGAGCGGATCTATCGTACAGATCATCGGTGCCGTTATCGACGTGGAATTTCCACGTGACAGCGTGCCCAAGGTCTACGACGCCCTGACCGTTGACGGTACTGAAACCACCCTGGAAGTTCAGCAGCAGCTGGGTGACGGTGTGGTGCGTACCATTGCGATGGGCTCAACTGAAGGTCTGAAGCGTGGTCTTCAGGTTACGAATACTGGCGCTCCAATTTCTGTACCAGTTGGTACTGAAACTCTGGGCCGTATCATGGACGTATTGGGTCGTCCTATCGATGAGTGTGGCGAAATCGGTGAGCAAGAGCGTTACGCTATTCACCGTACAGCTCCAAGCTTCGATGAGCAGTCCAACTCCACTGACTTGCTGGAAACAGGCATCAAGGTTATTGACCTGGTATGCCCATTCGCCAAGGGTGGTAAAGTTGGTCTGTTCGGTGGTGCCGGTGTTGGTAAAACCGTAAACATGATGGAGCTGATCAACAACATTGCAAAGGCACACTCCGGTCTGTCTGTATTCGCAGGTGTTGGTGAGCGCACTCGTGAAGGTAACGACTTCTACTACGAAATGGCTGAATCTGGTGTTGTAAACCTGGACGACAAAGCTGCTTCGAAGGTAGCAATGGTTTACGGTCAGATGAATGAGCCACCGGGCAACCGTCTGCGTGTAGCACTGACTGGTCTGACCATGGCAGAAAAGTTCCGTGACGAAGGTAAAGACGTACTGTTGTTCGTTGACAACATTTACCGTTACACCTTGGCAGGAACCGAAGTATCTGCACTGCTGGGCCGTATGCCTTCAGCGGTAGGTTACCAGCCGACTCTGGCTGAAGAAATGGGTGTTTTGCAGGAGCGTATTACCTCCACCAAGACTGGCTCCATTACTTCTATTCAGGCGGTATACGTACCTGCGGATGACTTGACTGACCCGTCTCCAGCAACCACCTTTGCTCACCTGGACTCGACTGTTGTACTGTCCCGTGATATCGCAGCAAAAGGTATTTACCCGGCGATCGACCCTCTGGATTCCACCTCTCGTCAGCTGGATCCACTGGTTATCGGTAACGAACACTACGACGTAGCTCGTGGCGTTCAGGGTGTTCTGCAGCGCTATAAAGAGCTGAAAGACATCATCGCGATTCTGGGTATGGACGAACTGTCCGATGAAGACAAGCAGCTGGTAGCACGTGCTCGTAAGATTGAGCGTTTCCTGTCCCAGCCATTCCACGTTGCGGAAGTCTTCACTGGTTCTCCAGGTATCTACGTATCACTGAAAGAAACCATCCGTGGTTTCCAGGGTATCCTGAACGGTGATTACGATGAGCTGCCAGAACAGGCCTTCTACATGGTTGGTACTATCGACGACGCAGTCGAAAAAGCCAAAGACATGTAATTCAGGCTGGCGGGTAATCTGATGATTACTCGCCTCCTCAACATGAGGAATTGATTATGGCGATTACCGTCCATTGTGATGTTGTAAGTGCTGAAGAGAACCTGTTCTCTGGTCTGGTTGAGCGAGTTGTAGCATCAGGTCAACTGGGTGATTTGGGTATTGAAGCTGGCCACGCGGCTCTGCTTTCTCCCCTGAAGCCTGGTCCTGTACGCATCGTCAAACAGAACGGTGAAGAAGAGATTGTTTATGTCTCTGGTGGTTATCTTGAAGTGCAGCCAAACAAGGTGACTGTACTGGCTGATACTGCAGCTCGTGCGCAAGACATCGATGAAGCTGCCGCACTGGAAGCGAAGAAACATGCTGAGCAAGCTATTGAGAATCAGGGTGCTGACTTTGATTACTCTCGCGCTCTTACTCAGTTGGCTGAAGCAGCTGCGCAGCTGCGTACTATTCAGCAGATTCGCGACAAACTGGGCAAGCACTAAGTTTCGTCCGGTTAGAAACCCGCTTATTGGCGGGGTTTTTTTCTGCCCCACTCTTTTTGCCCTCAAGCCATTTGTCTGCTTTGCTTGAAATTCAGTTTACATTTCCAGTTCAGAGCTTCTTATTCTTTGATTCAGCGGTAGACTAACCGTTTGACGCCGAGCTATGGCTACCTAACCGGGAACGTATGCACCCGTAAGGTGTCACAGCCGTGGCCACTCAGGCCACCAGGGTATGTGAGGAAACTCATTTGCCTCCCGCATTTGGAAAGGTGACTTACATGCATTCGCTCCCGGAATTGCGTGACCAGTTTGGTCGGCGCTTCGGATATTTGCGCCTGTCTATTACTGAGCGCTGTAACTTTCGATGTGACTATTGTTTGCCGAATGGCTATATCGGAAAAGAACCCCTTCCTCTGACTCTGACTGAGATTCGTTCCGTTGTTCGCGCTTTCGCTGATTGCGGAACGCGTAAGGTTCGTATTACGGGTGGAGAGCCTGGTCTTCGTAAAGACCTGCCAGAAATAATCAATGCTTGTTCTTCGATTGATGGCATCGACACCGTAGCTCTGACGACCAACGGCTATCATCTTGAACGCTCGATCGATCAGTGGGTGGAAGCCGGGTTGGATCAACTGAACGTCAGTATCGACTCCCTGAACCCCGATAGATTCGCTGCGATTACCGGTCATGATCGTCTTGCATCCATTCAGCGTGGTATCGACCGGGCGTTAGAAGTCGGCTTGCCGGTGAAAGTAAACGCGGTTTTGATGAAAGGCTTCAACGACACTGAACTGCAGTCGTTTCTGGATTGGGTGAGAGACAGCCCGATTACCGTTCGTTTTATCGAATTAATGCAAACCGGTGATCATCCGGTATTTTTCTCTGAACACCATGTTCGTGGTGAAGGCATCAAGTATCAGCTACACCAGGCTGGATGGATTGAAAAACCACGTCGCCTGGAAGCTGGACCTGCGATCGAGCTGGCGCACCCGGACTACCTCGGTTCAATGGGCTTTATCCTTCCCTACAGCCGGGATTTCTGTTCTGGCTGCAATCGATTGCGCATTTCCTCGACAGGAAAGCTGCACTTGTGTCTTTTTGGCGAGCAAGGGTATGACATAAGGAGCCTGATGACCGAGCACAGTGAGGAACATCTGGTTCAGGAGCTTCACCGCCTTGTTGGTCTGAAAGATGAGTCGCATTATCTCAATGTAGGTAAAACCGGTGCGACCAGGCATTTTGCAATGCTGGGAGGCTGAAGGAGGCTCTGCGATGAATTCGGATATGACGGTCATTGGGGTTGTTCTGGCGGGGGGAGAGTCTCGTCGAATGAAACAGGACAAAGGTAATTTGCCAGTGAATGGCGACTTGACACTACTTCATCGACAATTTGGGTTGCTCAAACACTTGTCCCTGGATTCCGTTGTTATCAGCCGTCACCAAAAGCACAACACCCCTGCCGATTTGCTGAATCATGTCGTTTCTGATCGAAATCCCAATCTTCACGATGGCCCATTAGCGGGGATTCATGCCGTAGCGACGGCCTATCCGGAGGCAACGGCGGCCCTGATACTGCCGGTGGATCTACCGAGGATGAATGTCGAGTTGCTTGGATATTTGCTGTATTGCGGTGTCAGCAGGATGACGACTACCCACTATCGCAATGAGTTCTTCCCGTTGTTTATGATGCTGGGCCAGAGCGAGCGGGATTATCTGGCCGAGCAGCTGGAAGTCGCAACCGGAAACCGATCCGTCCACAGCTTGTTACAGTTCTGTGGTGCAGAAGAAATAGATCATGCACACCCTGACGCTTTTACTAACACCAATACCGAATCGGAGTGGCAAGCCGCTCAACCATTAAGGATTCTCCATGAGTAAAACAGTTAACGCCGAATTCATTCCGCTTAATATCGCTGTGCTGACGGTTTCCGATACACGTACCGAAGACACGGATACGAGTGGACAGCTGTTGGTTGAGCGCCTGACGGCTGCTGAACATCATCTCGCTGACAAGAAAATTGTCATCGATGACAAATACCAACTGAGAGCTGTGGTATCGCAGTGGATTGCGGATCAGACGACACAGGTGGTTGTTGTCACCGGCGGTACGGGATTCACGGAACGTGATACAACCCCGGATGCACTGGAGCCGCTGTTCGATCAAAAAATAGAAGGTTTTGGGGAATTGTTCCGCCACATATCCTGGCAGCAAATTGGTACTTCGACGGTTCAGAGTCGGGCTACCGCGGGATTGGCCAATGGCACCCTGATCTTCTGTATTCCGGGTTCCACAAACGCCTGCCGGACAGCCTGGGATGACATCATCGTTAGCCAAATCAACAGCCAGCACAAACCCTGCAACTTTGCATTGCGACTCAAAAATACCTCTCCCGAGCAATGCGGGAGCCGTGGCGAGTGAGCGAGCTTACCCATATCAATCATCAGGGTGAGGCCAGTATGGTTGATGTCAGTGGCAAGGCTGAAACCGTCCGGCTGGCCCGTGCAGAAGCCTACGTTTCGATGCAGCCGGAAACGCTTAGCATGATTATCGAGGGTGGTCACCATAAAGGTGACGTATTCGCCGTTGCCCGCATTGCCGGTATACAGGCCGCCAAGCAGACCAGCCAGCTGATTCCATTGTGTCACCCTCTGATGCTTTCCAAGGTTGCGGTTGAGTTTGAGCCGGACCAGGAAATGAACCGGGTGCGTATAGAAAGCCTTTGCAAACTCAGTGGACAAACCGGCGTTGAAATGGAGGCGCTAACTGCGGTTTCAATTGCCGCACTGACGCTGTTCGATATGTGCAAGGCGGTTGACAAGCGTATGGTGATCGAAGGGGTTCGGGTGCTGGAAAAGCAAGGTGGAAAATCTGGCCAGTGGGAGGCAATGTGAAGATTCTGTTGTTTGCTCGTATTCGCGATCAGCTAGGCATCGATAGCGTGGATATTGATAAGCCTTCAACTGTTGCTGAGCTACGCTTGCTGATGCAACGACAATTTCCGGATCACAGTGCTCTGTTCGAGGATGGCTTTTCCCTGGTGGCAGTCAATCAGGAGATCGAAACCACAGGGGCAAGGCGATTGCGGGAGTCTGATGAAGTGGCGTTCCTGCCGCCAATGACCGGGGGCTAGTGATGATTCACGTTGCGGTTCAGACCCAAGATTTCTCCGTTGCTGAGGCCTACACCCAATTGTGCGAGGGAAAGCCTGACGTCGGTGCCGCGGTTTTCTTTGTTGGTCTGGTTCGGGATCGCAATTTGGGTGACGACGTGAGTCAACTGGAACTTGAGCACTATCCGGGAATGACGGAAAAATCCATTGAGGCTTTTGCCCACAAGGCCCACGAACGTTGGCCTTTGATCGATATTCACATTATTCACCGGGTAGGAAAGCTGGCGGTACAGGATCAGATTGTGTTTGTCGGTGTCACCAGCGAACACCGGGAAGCCGCTTTTGCAGCGTGTGATTTCCTGATGGATTATCTGAAAAGTCAGGCGCCCTTCTGGAAAAAGGAGCGCCATCGGTTGGAAAATGGCAAGTGGCAGGAACGCTGGATTGACCAGGCTGAAAAAGACACTCGGGCGCTACAGAGGTGGCATAACCCTGTTGATGAATCCGGGGTATGATCGCAGCTCGTTTTTATTCGGAGTAGGGTCAATGAAGAAACTGGAACTGCTGATTCCACCGCCAATTGTCGCCGCTGTGATCGCCATACTGATGTGGCAGGTGGCGCCGATTTTACCTGCCCCCGAACAGCTGGCGAATCATCACATTATTCTCAGCAGCATCGTCGCATTTGCCGGATTTCTTTCTGCAGCAGCGGGTGTCTTTGCAGTCATGAAAAACAAGACCACGATTAACCCCCACTCTCCTCAGAAAACCTCTCGTCTGGTGACCAGCGGTATATTCAGTTACACCCGCAATCCGATGTACGTTGGCATCTTGCTGGTACTCGGTGGTTGGGGTCTGTACCTGAGTCATATCGCACCATTGCTGATGCCATTGCTATTCATTCTTTATATGAACCGCTTTCAGGTCATTCCGGAAGAACGGATTCTGGAACAGAAGTTCGGTGATGAATTCGTCAACTACATGCGTGATACGCGTCGCTGGATCTAGTCTTCCAGCTTCAGCTTGGCAGCCATTCCCGTCAAATGATCGGCATCGGACTCTGACGCCAGTTTGATCATCAGGCGCAGGTCGTTTGGTGAATCAGCGTGCAGGATAGCGTCCTCATAGGTGATTTCACCTTGCTCATAGAGCTGGAACAAAGCCTGGTCAAATGTCTGCATCCCGGCTTCGTTCGATTTGGCCATCAGTGCCTTGAGTTCGTGAACCTCACCCTTGCGGATCATGTCGGACGCCAGCGGTGTATTCACCAGCACTTCAATGACGGCCCGACGGCTGCGTCCATCCGGTGTTGGAATCAGCTGCTGGGCCACAATCGCCCTCAAGTTCAATGACAGATCCATCCAGACCTGACCGTGACGCTCCGGCGGGAAGAAATGCAGCACTCGCTCCAGCGCCTGGTTGGCGTTGTTGGCGTGCAGCGTTGCCAGACACAAGTGTCCGGTTTCTGCGAAAGCGATGGCCTTTTCCATGATATCGGGTGATCGAACCTCACCAATCATGATCACGTCAGGAGCCTGACGCAGGGCGTTCTTCAGAGCCACGTCGAAGCTTTCGGTATCCAGCCCCACTTCCCGCTGCGTGATGATGCAGCCGTCGTGCTGATGAATGAATTCGATCGGGTCTTCGATGCTGAGAATATGGCCTTTGCTGTTGTGATTGCGGTGGCCAATCATGGCAGCCAGCGAGGTCGACTTACCAGTTCCCGTGGCGCCGACAAACAGGATCAGGCCACGCTTGGTCATGGCCAGTTCCTTGATGATATCGGGCAGGTTCAACTGGTCGGGGCTGGGAATCTTGGTTTCGATTCGACGCAGTACCATCCCGGCGACGTTACGTTGGTAGAATGCGCTGGCCCGGAAGCGCCCGATCCCCCGGGCGTTGATGGCAAAGTTAAGTTCCTTTTTGGCTTCAAATTCATCCTGTTGCTTGCCGTTCATCAGGCCGAGCACAATCTCCCGCGTCTGCTCGGCAACCAGAGGGGATTTGGACAGCGGTAGAATCTGACCGTTGATCTTCATTGAGGGGGCAACGCCCGCCGTAATAAAAAGATCGGACGCGCCTTTGTCGACCATCAGGCGCAGGAACTTATCCATCGACATGGCGTATTAGGCTCCCGGGAAGTTGTCTGGAACCTTGGCTTTCTCGCGCGCCGCTTCTGGTGTGATCAGGCCACGAGCCAGCAGGTTCTTCAAGGATTGGTCCATGGTCACCATGCCGTAGGCGGCACCGGTCTGAATGGCTGAATACATCTGTGCGACCTTGTCTTCACGAATCAGGTTACGGATTGCCGGCGTGCCGATCATAATTTCATGAGAAGCTACCCGGCCCCCGCCAATGCGCTTGAGCAGTGCCTGGGAGATGACGCCCTGAAGCGATTCCGACAACATCGAACGTACCATGCCTTTCTCTTCGGCCGGGAATACATCGATGATACGGTCAATGGTTTTTGCCGCCGAGGTGGTGTGCAGGGTTCCGAACACCATATGACCGGTTTCTGCGGCGGTCAGGGCCAGACGGATGGTTTCCAGATCTCGCATCTCACCGACCAGAATCACATCTGGGTCTTCACGAAGTGCGGAGCGCAGGGCTTCGTTGAAGCCCAGTGTATCGCGGTGTACTTCCCGCTGGTTGATCAGGCTCTTCTTGGGTTCGTGTACGAATTCGATCGGATCTTCAATGGTCAGAATGTGGTCGTGCTTGGTGTCATTGATGTAGTCGATCATGGCAGCCAGCGTGGTTGACTTGCCGGAACCGGTTGGCCCGGTCACCAGGCAGATACCACGGCCCAGCGAAGACAGATCCTTGAACACCTGCCCCATGCCCAGTTTGTCCATGGTCAGTACCTTGGACGGAATGGTACGGAATACCGCACCAGCTCCCCGGTTCTGGTTGAAGGCGTTGACACGGAAACGGGCCACACCTGGCACTTCAAACGAGAAGTCAGTTTCCAGATATTCTTCGTAATCCTTGCGCTGCTTGTCGTTCATGATGTCGTATACGAGCGAGTGCACTTCCTTGTGATCCAGTGCCGGAAGGTTGATACGACGTACATCACCATCGACACGAATCATCGGCGGCAAACCAGCGGACAAGTGCAAATCCGAAGCACCTTGCTTGGCGCTGAAGGCCAGCAATTCGGTAATATCCATGGGGTTTTAACTCCTCTTCGACACGGGGCGGGTATGGGGTTACAGTAATGCTCAACGACAAGCCCAACAGGGCGCTACATTCCAGTCACATCCTAAAGCAAGCCTCTGCAATGTCTACTCTCCAGCACCGTTATCAAGCGATTCGTCACCGTATCCGTCAGGCCTGTGAACAAGCCAACCGGAATGAAGACGAGGTGCGCCTGCTGGCCGTCAGTAAAACCAAGCCAGCCGATATGGTGCAGACCTGCTACGCGCAGGGACAGCGTTCATTCGGCGAAAATTATCTTCAGGACGGCATTGAGAAAGTTGAGTCTTTGCAAAACCTGCAGGGTATCGAATGGCACTTTATCGGGCCGTTGCAATCGAACAAGACGCGTGCGGTTGCCACGCATTTTCACTGGCTGGAAACCCTTGACCGCATCAAGATTGCGCGACGTCTGGATGAGCAGCGTCCGCCTGAACTGCCGCCATTGAACGTACTGATTCAGGTAAACATCAGCGGTGAAGAACAGAAGGCCGGTGTCGCGCTCGACCAAGTGAGTGACTTTGCCGATGAAATACAGCGCCTGGAGCGACTGAATTTACGCGGTCTGATGTGTATTCCCGAGGCGGTGGACTTGCAATCCCCGGCAGGCGTAACCACATTAAAGCAACAGTTTGATCAGATGAAGCAGCTGTTTGATCAGCTGAGGCTGACGTGTCCACAGGTCGATACCCTGTCCATGGGAATGTCAGCCGACCTGGAACTGGCAATAGCGGCGGGTTCTACAGAAGTTCGTATAGGTACCGACATTTTTGGTGCTCGCAGTCCACGACAAGAACAACGAGACACATCATGAGCAAGATTGCATTCATCGGCGGTGGCAACATGGCGACCGCAATCATTGGCGGGCTGGTTAGCGGTGGAGAAACCCAGCCGGATTTGATTCACGTCAGTGATCCCAACCAGGCCCAGCTCGATGAGCTGTCCGAAAAGACCGGTGTGTCGACCACGACCGATAATCTGGCAGCCATCACATCAGCGGATGTAGTGATTCTGGCAGTCAAACCCCAGGTCATGAAAGACGTGCTCCAGCCACTGAAAGCAACGCTGGAAGAACAGCAGCCACTGCTGGTATCCATTGCAGCGGGCATTAGCCTGGCCAGTATGGAAAAGTGGAGTGGCTGTCAGAATCGTGTTCGTTGCATGCCCAATACTCCAGCGCTTCTGGGCGAAGGTGCGACAGGTCTGGTGGCCAGCGACAGCGTCACTCTGGATCAGAAAAATCAGGCTGATCAGCTGCTGGAAGCCACGGGTATTACCGTCTGGCTGCAGGATGAGACCGAAATCGACGCGGTAACCGCCCTGTCTGGCAGCGGCCCGGCCTATTATTTCCTGCTGATGGAAAGCATGATCGCCGCCGGTCAGAAGCTGGGGTTGACGGAAGAGACCGCACGCCAGCTGACACTCAAGACAGCCCTCGGTGCTGGTCGCATGGCGTTCGAAGCCGATGTTGGCCCGGCGGAGCTGCGCCGTCGCGTGACCTCCCCTGGCGGTACGACGCAACGTGCGATTGAGACTTTCCAGGATGGTGAGATGCCCGAGCTGGTCGAAAAAGCCATGACCGCTGCACGGGATCGTGCTGTTGAGCTGAACATTCTGTTGTCCGACGCCGACTAACGTTTTCGTTGCGGCCCGGAAGTGAAGATGCCTGCACAAACTGTGTGGGCGTTTTGTATACTCCCAACCAAATTGCTGTACTCATGGAGTGCCCATGTCACCGTTTTCCCAAGTCGGATTGCTATTGGTAAATACTATTGGCAGTCTGGTGTTGCTTATTTTCTTGCTGAGATTCCTGCTGCAGCTGGTTCGAGCTGATTTTTACAACCCGATTTCACAGTTTGTGGTGCGTTTCTCAAATCCCTTTCTGGTGCCGTTGCGCCGCATTATTCCAGGGTTTGGTGGCTTGGACATCGCCTCTCTGGTGCTGGCGTATAGCACTCAATTTCTGCTGATGGCGGCGATCCTGTTCGTTGCTGGTGAGCGCGCCCTGCCCTGGATGAATCTGGTGTTCTGGGCCTTGATTGGCTTGTTCTCGCTGCTGGTGAATATCTATTTCTGGGGCTTGCTGATCGTGGTGATTGCTTCCTGGATTGCACCAAACAGCTACAACCCGGCACTGATACTGATCAACCAGATTATTGATCCGGTAATGCGTCCGATTCGTCGCATCATGCCGGATCTCGGCGGACTGGACTTGTCTCCGATTGTGTTGCTGCTGACGATTCAGGTGATCGAGATTCTGGTGATCTACCCTGCTGCCCAAGCCACCATGATGCCAAAGGCCCTGGCGATCGCGCTGTAGGCCTGGCCGTCCCTTTCTTGTTTCCCGCCGTTTCGATCAAAGCCCGACGCTTGTTGAGCGGTTGCCGTGAGGCGACGCAAGACAAGCCGGGTGTGGCTGGATAGAATAGGCCTCCACGTTGGGAGGCCATTATGTCCGAGGAAAAAACCACACACTTTGGTTATCAAACCGTTGCTACTGAACAGAAACAGGCCATGGTGGCTGATGTTTTTCACTCCGTAGCGGCCAAGTACGATCTGATGAATGACCTGATGTCGTTCGGGGTTCACCGCCTGTGGAAGCGTGTGACCATTGATATGAGCGGCATTCGTCCAGGCAATCAGGTGCTGGACCTGGCTGGTGGCACCGGCGATCTGACCCGCAAGTTCTCCCGCATTGTTGGCCCTCAGGGCAAGGTTGTACTGGCTGACATCAACTCCTCCATGCTCAATGTCGGCCGCGATCGTCTGACCGATCAGGGCTACGTTGGCAATATCGAATACGTCCAGGCGAACGCCGAATGCCTGCCGTTCGAAGACAACAGCTTCGATGTCATTACCATGGCGTTTGGATTGCGTAACGTAACGGACAAGGACAAGGCGCTGCGTTCCATGGCCCGTGTCCTGAAACCGGGTGGCCGCTTGCTGGTGCTGGAATTCTCCAAACCAACCAATCCTGTGATGACCAAGGCCTATGACCTGTACTCGTTCTCGGCCCTGCCGATCATGGGCAAACTGGTGGCCAACGATTCGGAAAGCTACAAGTACCTGGCGGAATCCATTCGTATGCACCCGGATCAGGAAACACTCAAGAGCATGATGGAAGACGCTGGTCTGGTGCGCTGCACCTACCACAACATGACCAGTGGCGTTGTGGCTCTGCATCGTGGAATCAAACCCTGATGTTGCCTCCAATGCTGAGCCAGGCGCTGTGTCTGCCATGGGAAATGGCGATTAATTTCGCTCTGCGTCACGACCCTGCTACCTTGATCGCCCTGGAAAAGCAGGCGGGCAAGCTGGTGTGCGTTCGCTTGCTTGGAATGGGGGATGTGTACTTGCGGCTTCTCGCCGATGGCGTGTCTATTTCGCTGGAAAATCTGGCAGAACCCGATGTCACCCTGATGGGGCGCCCGTCGGATTTCATGCCCGTAGCGATGGCTGATGACAAGGCCGCAGCGTTGATGGCAAGCCAGGTGGACATTGACGGTGATACCCAATTGGCAACCGCGCTGAGCCACATCGCTTCGGCACTGGATATCGATTGGGAAGCCATGGTAAGCCCGGTTACTGGCGGATTGCTGGCGCATCAGCTGGGTCAGGGGCTGCGAGGCTTGATGACCTGGGGGCAACAAACCGCTGCAACCATGATGACGGCTACCAGTGATTACGTGGAGGATGAGGTCCAATGGGTGACTCCGGCGCCTCTGCTGGAACGCTTTGCCCGCGATGTCGATCAGGTTCGCCTGCGTGCTGATCGCCTGGCCGCACGCATTGAACGGCTGGAACAGGAGAAACACCAGCAGTGAGCAGTCTTTGGCGTTTATGGAAGATCCTGTTTGTCTTCAGCAAATACCGGCTTGATAGCCTGATTCCGATTGAACATCTGCCACTGGGATTGCGTGTTCTGTTATGGCTGGCACCGTGGCGACTGAGTCCGGTGCCGTCGGACCTCAGTCGCGGTGCCCGATTGCGTCTGGCACTGGAAGCGCTGGGGCCGATTTTTATCAAGTTCGGCCAAATACTCTCGACCCGCCCGGATCTGA
Organism: Oceanospirillaceae bacterium; assembly: GCA_002723385.1. GTDB lineage: Bacteria > Pseudomonadota > Gammaproteobacteria > Pseudomonadales > Oceanobacteraceae > Oceanobacter. The sequence continues at coordinate 33,614 of PBNY01000036.1, forward strand.
TTCCAGATGACATCGTTGGCGAACTCAAGTTGCTGCAGGATCGTGTTCCTCCTTTTCCTGAAGATCAGGCATTGGCCCTGATTGAGAGTCAGCTGGGCAAGACCATTGATGAGTTGTTCGTCGACTTCTCATCGACGCCGCTGGCGTCTGCCTCCATAGCCCAGGTACACACCGCCAGGTTGCCGAACGGCAAGGATGTGGTGGTCAAGGTCGTGCGGCCGGGTATTGAGCACACCATCGAGCGTGACTTGCAGTTGCTGGAAACCATGGCTCGACTGGCGGTTACCTATTCGGCTGAAGCCCGTCGCCTCAAGCCGATGGAGATCGTTGAGGATTATCGCCATACGATCTATGGCGAGCTGAACCTGATGATCGAAGCCTCCAACGCCACTCAGTTGCGCCGCAACTTCGATAACTCCGAGTATCTCTACACACCGGAAATCTACTGGGATTACACCCGCCCCAAGGTGATGGTGAGTGAGCGCATCTACGGCATCCCGGTTGCGAACGTCGATGAACTGTACGCTCAGGGCACCGACATGAAATTACTGGCGGAACGTGGTGTTGAGATTTTCTTCACCCAGGTATTTCGCGATAGCTTCTTCCACGCTGACATGCACCCGGGTAACATTTTTGTTTCGCGTGAACACCCGGAAAATCCGCAATACATCGCCATCGATTGTGGCATCGTCGGCAGCCTGACCGAAGAAGATCAGCATTATCTGGCCATGAACCTGCTTGCCTTCTTTAATCAGGATTATCATCAGGTCGCCCAGCTGCATGTGGATTCCGGTTGGGTACCAGCCACCACCAAGGTGCATGAATTTGCAGCGGCCATTCGCAGTGTCTGTGAGCCCATTTTCGAAAAACCGTTGGCCGAAATCTCCTTTGGCCAGGTGCTGATTCAGCTGTTCAGCACCGCACGTCGTTTCGATATGGAAGTCCAGCCACAGCTGGTGTTGTTGCAGAAAACCTTGCTCAACATCGAAGGCCTGGGCCGTCAGCTGTACCCTGAGCTGGATCTGTGGAGTACCGCCAAGCCGTATCTGGAACGCTGGATGCGTGAGCGTTTTGGGCCAAAAGCGGCTTTTCAGGAGCTGAAAAGACAGTTGCCGAGCTGGATCGAAAAAGCACCGAAAATACCAGGACTGGTTCATGGCGCCCTGACGCGTCTGAATCATCTCGATGAAACCCAGCAGACCATGCAGCAGGAAATTGTTCAGTTGCGGCTGGCGCTTGAGCAAGCCAATCGACAAAAACGTCAACATGCGTTGGCGATGGTCATTACCGGGTCGGGTTTGTTCACCTGGTGGCAGGCCTTTGCGCTTGGGGTACCGGAGATGACCGGCGTAGCGCTTACCTGCATTGGGCTGTTGTGGTTGCTGGTCAAGGCTTGATGGCTTGCGGTATGCTGCCCCACCACATTATTCGTCAACCAATGGGTGTTACATGAGCGACTGGCTCGACGAAGTCAAATGGGACAGCGATGGTCTGGTACCGGCCATCGCCCAGGATCACAAAACCGGCCGTCTGTTGATGATGGCGTGGATGAACCGCGAAGCGCTGGCACTGACGGTTCAGGAAAACCGGGCGATCTACTATTCCCGTTCGCGTCAGAAACTGTGGCGTAAAGGCGAGGAATCCGGCCACGTGCAGCTGTTGCATGAAGTGCGTCTGGACTGTGATGCCGATGTGATTGTGATGCAGGTGGAACAAATTGGCGGCATCGCTTGCCATACCGGGCGTGAGAGCTGTTTCTATCGGGTGTACGAAAACGGCGAATGGAAAACCGTCGATGCGGTCATTAAAGACCCGAAAGACATTTATTGACATACGGCTGACATATTATGAGCGACATACTCTCTCAACTGGGCGATATCCTGGAACAGCGTAAACAGGCTGAGGCTGACTCTTCCTACGTCGCCAGCCTGTATGCCAAGGGTCTGAACAAGATTCTGGAAAAGGTTGGCGAAGAAGCGACGGAGACCATCCTGGCCGCCAAAGATGCTGAACGCAGTGGTGATAACAAGGATGTGATCTATGAAACCGCCGACTTGTGGTTCCATAGCCTGATCGCACTGTCGCAGCTGGGTGAACGTCCGGAAGCGGTTTTGGCGGAACTGGATCGTCGTTTCGGGCTGTCCGGGCTGGAAGAAAAAGCTGCAAGAACCCGGGACTGACAGAGTGTCAGCACGCGCTTGAGATAACACAGGAGCAAGGCAAGATGAGTACAACTGACAACTGCATTTTCTGCAAAATCGTTGCGGGTGAGATTCCATCGAAAAAAGTCTACGAAGATGACGACTTTCTCGCCTTCCATGACATTGCTCCCAAGGCTGACACGCATTTGCTGGTGATCCCCAAGCGCCATATTGTTAATCTCAATGACCTGAATGAAGACGATGCGGAATTGATGGGCAAAATGATGCTCGTGATTCCAAAAATCGCAGAACAGGAAGGGCTGGTCGGCTACCGCACCATTACCAATACCGGTAAAGAAGGTGGTCAGGAAGTCTTCCATATGCACTTCCACATTTTGGCTGGCTCCCGTTTGCCGGGTTTCTGAGCCCTACTCTTTGATCGACTTTGAGGAATAACCATGATTGGCGGTATCAGTATCTGGCAACTGCTCATTATTTTGGCCATTATCATTTTGATTTTTGGCACCAAGAAACTGCGTAATATTGGCGGCGACCTCGGCGGGGCGATTAAAAGCTTCAAGAAAGCCGTCAACGAAGATGACAACAACGCTGCGGAGAAAAAGCAGGAAGAGCCGCCACGCTCCCTGCCTGGCGCAGAAGAGAATGCGCAGCAGAAAGATGCTGACTTCGACGCCAACACCAACAAAGACAAGTCGTCTGGTGCCTGATGTTTGATATCGGCTTTCTGGAGTTGATGGTTGTTGCGATTCTGGGCCTGCTGGTACTTGGCCCTGAACGCCTGCCGGTGGCTGCCCGCTCCGTCGGGTTGCTGTTTGGCAAGGTCAGGCGCACAGTCAACAATGTTCAGGATGAGCTGGAACGCCAGGTTCGCGCCGAAGAACTGCGTGAAAAGCTGAAAGATCCGTATGCTACGTTTCTGGATGACGATGACGGCAACCGCATTCAGCCGCATCAGTCAGCACCGTCTGGTACTCAAAAGCCGGATGCTCCGGATCAGACGACTCCGATCACACGTGCAGAAGCTACGAATTCTGACGGTGTAACGCCAAACGAACGCTCGCAGGAAAGTACACCCAAGCCATGACTCAGGATCAAGAACAACCGCTGGTGGCCCACCTGGTCGAGCTGCGTAACCGATTACTGAAGGTCGTTCTGACGGTATTGGTGCTGTTCCTCGGTTTGTTCTATTTTGCCAATGACCTGTACCTGATTCTGGTGGAACCGTTGGCGGTTCTGTTGCCAGAAGATGGCCAGATGATTGCAACCGGAGTTGCCTCCCCGTTTCTGGTACCGTTCAAGTTAACGCTGGTATTGGCGGTATTGCTGGCGATGCCGTTTATCTTGCACCAGGTCTGGGGATTTATTTCTCCGGGTTTATACCAACACGAGAAAAAGTTCGCGATGCCCTTGCTGGTTTCCAGCATTGTGCTGTTCTACTCTGGCATTCTGTTCGCGTACTACGTTGTCCTGCCGCTGGCGTTTGGCTTCTTTACTGCCATTGGCCCGGACGGCATCGCGATTACGCCAGACATCAGCAACATTCTCGATTTCACGTTGAAAATCTTCTTTGCCTTCGGTTTTGCCTTTGAAATCCCGGTGGCAACCTTCCTGATGGTATTGAGCGGTATCACCACCGTGCAGTCCCTGTCCGAAAAACGTCCTTACATTTTCCTCGGTTGTTTCGTGGTCGGGATGCTGGTCACTCCACCAGATGTTATTTCCCAGACTATCCTCGCTCTGCCCATGTACGCTCTCTTCGAAGGCGGTGTGCTGGCTGCCCGAATGATCAAGCCGCAGCCCGAACAGGACGCTGCGGCAAACTGATCGCTTTAATTGCCCGAACGGGTGATACACTCTCTTCCCGATAACCCAGATGGAAACATAGCCTCATGCCAGACGTTATTCCTGACGATTCTGTCGGTCTGGTGACCGTGCAGGAACACCACTTTACCGAGCCACTGACGCTGCGCTCTGGCCGGGTGCTGCCTGAGTACACCCTGGTGTACGAGACCTATGGCACCCTCAATGCCGAGCGCTCCAATGCCGTTCTGATTTGTCACGCGCTGAGTGGCGATCATCATGCGGCGGGTTACCATCGAATGTCGGACAAGAAACCAGGCTGGTGGGACAACGCCTTTGGTCCGGGCAAGCCGATTGATACCAACCGCTTTTTCGTGGTGTCGCTGAACAATCTGGGTGGCTGTGCCGGTTCGACCGGGCCGCTCAGTGCCAATCCGGAAACTGGCAAGCAATACGGCCCGGATTTCCCGATTTTGGCCGTTCGGGACTGGGTCAACAGTCAGGCGCGTCTGGCCGATGCACTGGGTGTGGATACCTGGGCCGCGATTGTCGGTGGCAGCCTCGGCGGCATGCAGGTGTTGCGCTGGTCAATACAGTTTCCTGAACGGCTCCGGAATGCCGTGGTGATTGCCTCTGCTCCGAAACTCTCGGCTCAGAACATTGCGTTCAATGAAGTGGCCCGGCAGGCGATTGCCAAGGACCCAGACTTCCACGAAGGCCGCTACGCCGATCACGACACCATTCCGAAAGCCGGTTTGATGCAGGCTCGTATGCTTGGTCATCTGACCTATTTGTCAGACGATGCCATGCGGCAGAAATTTGGTCGTGAACTGCGCGAAGGCAAGTTGAATTACAGCTTTGCGCCAGAGTTCCAGGTGGAGAGCTACCTCCACTACCAGGGCGAGAAATTCAGTACCCGCTTTGATGCCAACACCTACATGCTGATGACCAAGGCGCTAGATTATTTTGATCCGGCAGCGGATTACAACGGCGATCTGGTGGAATGTCTGGGGAATACCCAATGCGAGTTTCTGGTGCTTTCGTTTACCACCGACTGGCGCTTCGCGCCGGATCGCTCGGAAGAAATCGTGCGCGCGCTGATTGAGGCTGATAAACCCGTCAGCTATGCCTGTATCGAGTCTGACAGTGGTCACGATGCCTTCCTGCTGCCCATTCCACGCTATCACCAGATGATAAGTGCCTATATGAACCGCGTGGCTGACGCTGTTGAGAACGGAGGTGAGGCATGAGCAAGCTGACACTGGAAGACTTGCGTTCGGATCTGGCCATCATTCAGCAGTGGGTCGAACCCCGAAGCCAGGTGCTGGATCTGGGCTGTGGGGAAGGTCGGTTACTGCGCTTTCTGCGTGATCAGAAAGGTGTGCACGGCTACGGGCTGGAAATCAATCAGGATCGAATCACTGCCTGTATCGCCAACGGCGTCAACGTCATCGAACAAGACCTCAACAAGGGTCTGGTCAATTACAAGGACAACGGTTTTGATACCGTGATCATGTCCCAGGCGATTCAGGCGGTACAGCGTCCAGACCAGTTGCTGGATGAAATGCTGCGGGTCGGTCAGGAAGCCATTATCACCTTCCCGAACTTCGGTCATTGGCGCACCCGGTTGTATCTGGCAGGACGCGGAGAAATGCCGATGTCCAAAACCCTGCCGCATACCTGGTACAACACGCCTAATATTCATTTATGTACCGTCACAGATTTTGAGAAACTGTGCGCTGAAAAAGGCATCCGAATACTGAATAAAACCGTGGTGGACGAAAGTCATCAGGAGCATTGGGCCATTCGCTTGTGGCCCGCGCTGCTGGGGGAAATCGCCATCTATCACCTGACCCGGAGACCGCTATGAAGACCCTGCTGACTGCTGTGTTGATGATGTTTGCTGCCCTGCCTGCATTTGCTGATCGTGGCGAGCAGAAAAAAATCTTTGGTGAGTACGAAGTCCATTACATTGGCCTGACTTCCAGCTTTCTGACCGAAGAAGTGGCCGCAGCCTATGGCATTACGCGCTCCCGTTCGCTTGGCTATCTGAGTATTTCTGTTCTGGAGAATATTGAACAGGGCGGAATGGCCGAAGCCCGTACTGCGAAGGTAACCGGTACGATGAAAAACCTGATCGGCCAGAGCAATGAATTAACCTTCAAGGAAATCCGCGAGACCGATGCGGTTTATTACATTTCCACTTTCCGTTTTGACGAGGAAGAGGTCTATCGCATCAGTTTGCAAGTGACCGCAGAAGGCCACAGTGAGCCGTTTGACGTAAATTTCAGCCAGCGTTTCTACGAAGAATAAACGCCAACAAACAGGAGAACTGAGCATGAAAATGGTCTTGGCCAGTGGTAATGCCGGGAAGCTGCGTGAGCTGACAGCCTTGTTTGGACAACATCTGGCCAGCGAACAGATTGAACTGATGCCGCAGAGCCAGTTTCAGGTGCCGGAAGCGGAAGAAACCGGTCTGAGCTTTATCGAAAACGCCATTATCAAGGCGCGTCATGCCTCAAGCCATACCGGGTTGCCAGCGCTGGCGGATGATTCCGGCCTGGAAGTCGACGCACTGAAAGGTCTGCCGGGCATATACAGCGCTCGGTATGCTGGTATTGGTGCAGGAGACGCAGCTAACAATGCCCAGCTTCTGGAAGCACTGAAAGACGTGCCTGAAGAAGATCGCACGGCACGTTTCCAGTGCGTCCTGGTCTATATGCGTCACGCCAGTGACCCAACCCCAAAAATCTTTCAGGGAACCTGGGAAGGGCGTATCCTGCGGGAAGTGGACGGTGACAACGGATTTGGATACGACCCGTTGTTCTACGTGCCATCCGAGGGCTGCACCGCCGCAGCCATGACGCGAGAGCGCAAGAATGCGGTATCACACCGTGGTCAGGCCATGCGTCAGTTGTTGGCAGGCTGGGTAAGCTGACAACGACTGGTCGTCCGGGATGTCGTTTCCACGGGCGTCCAGCGAATGATAATGATCGGGACTGCCAGAAACGGCAGTGACCTGAGTCGTTACAGCACTGCTGACAACGGCTCAAATGAGATGAGTGAAAGAGAGTAACGTGGATATATTCGAACAACTGGAAAACAAGGTCGCCAAAACCATTCAGACTCTGGAGACAATCCAGCTGGAAAAGATGGAGCTTCAGGAAGAGCTCGACACTACGCAGCAAACCGTTGCCGAGCAGCAACAAAAGTTGGACGAATTGCAGCAGAAAAATGAATTGCTGAACAAGGAAACCATCCGACTGGCCCACGAAAAAAACGAAGTTGAAACCCGCATCGCCAGCTTGATGCAGACGCTGGAACTGGCGGTGTCAGATGCCGAGCAGGTGCTGGGCATGAATGCCGGAGACCATACCGAACTGGCGCAAGCCGACGCTGAAGACTCTGAAGCCATCCGTGATACTGCCGGGACTGATACAGACATTGATGCAGAAAGCTCAACTGCTTCAGAAGCCGTAGCCGATACAAATGACGCTTCTGATGTGACCGATGACGTGGCAGAACAAGCCACCGAAGAGTCCAATCAACCAGATGCTGACTTCCCTGCCGAAGAAAATGCCGAACAGCCTTTTCAGTCTTGAGTCTGGCCTGGCAGATTTTGCCAGCCGCTGGATGACTTTCGACAGCCCCTCCCGTTGAGGGGCTAATGACTGGTTCCCAAAGACCATGAATGCCATACCTCTGAGCTTGTACATTCACACCCCATGGTGTGTGCGAAAGTGTCCCTACTGCGATTTCAATTCCCACACGGCCCCTGAAGGCTTGCCTGAAGATGCCTATTTGGCGGCTCTTCTGGATGATCTGGAACAGGATCTGACGATGGCTGCGACCCGACCGATAGCATCGGTTTTTATCGGTGGTGGTACTCCGAGCCTGCTGTCACCCGGGTTCTATCAGAAGCTTTTTCGGGGAATATCGGAGCGAATCGATATTCGCGCTGATGCTGAAATTACGCTGGAAGCGAATCCCGGAACAGCGGAAGCCGGGCGTTTTGAGGGATATCGAGCGGCAGGCATTAATCGCCTCTCGATGGGGATTCAGAGCTTCAACCCTGAACATTTGCAACGTTTGGGACGCATCCACGATTGCGATCAGGCACTGAAAGCCATTGAGATGGCGACAGTCGCCGGATTCGAGAATTTCAATCTCGACCTGATGCACGGCTTGCCGGGACAGACTCTGGAACAGGCGATGTTCGATTTGAATACTGCGCTGTCGTTTAATCCGGCGCATTTGTCCTGGTATCAGCTCACGATTGAACCCAATACCGAGTTTTACAAGCGCCCACCAGAACTGCCACAGGACGAGACCCTGTGGGATATTCAGGAAGCGGGTCAGGCCTTGCTGGCTACCAACGGCTATCGGCACTATGAGATCTCGGCATTTGCCAGGGCTGGTCGCGAGTCCCGACACAATCTGAATTACTGGCGTTTCGGCGATTATCTGGGCATCGGTGCTGGCGCACACGGCAAGTTAACTCATGCCGATGGTGTCATTGAGCGGCGCTGGAAAACCCGGTTGCCGAAAGATTATCTGACCGCCAGCAAGCCTTATCTGGCTGGGCGAGAGGTGATCGAATCCCATCAGGTTGGACTGGAATGTCTGATGAACGCGCTGAGGTTGCATGATGGCATTTCGGTTGAGTTGTTTCAGCAGCGTACCGGGCTGGATCTGCAGTCGGTACAGGGGCCCTTGAACAAGGCCATCGATATGGGGCTATTGGAGCAAGGGGATCAGATCAAGGCGACAGAGCGGGGTCGCCTGTATCTGAATGAATTGCTGGCTCAGTTTCTGACTGACGACTGAATCAGAAACGCACCTTCAGACCAAGCTGGCCAGCCAATCGGCGGCTGGAAGTCGTGTTGAGTGCGTCGCTCTGAAGAATCAGTGTGAATACGTCGTGATCGATACCCACCAGCCAGGCTTGTAGCTGAGGTTCATATCCCACCGTCCATTCAAATTGCCCATTCAGATAGTGCAGTTTTAGCTCATGGGTTGATCGAATGCGATTGATTCGGTGTGTGAATTCAACAGCCCAGTGATTGTTCAACCGATACTGTTGGTCCAGCTGATGTACCGCTGGAGCCCTGAATTTGCGCGTGTCGTAGTATTCCCGCCCCATCAGCAAAAAAGTACAGCGGGTACAGAATCGTGCCTGGGTATAGGGTGCGTCTGACCAGTGGATTTGAGCCATCAGGTTATAGCCCTGATAGTGCCAACTGAGATTCTGCCACCGGTAACTGGCGTTCAGATCCATCGCCCAGAGGTTGCCATAGGTGTGTCCATCCAGTGGTCGTCTGACCACATAGTCACGGGTGTAGGCGTAGTCGAGCTGGACATCGCCTCCCCAATTACCGGGTGTTTGATAGTACAGATCGCCACTCAGGCTGCCCCATACCAGTCGGTGTAATTTCAGCCATGTGAAAGCCGGTTCGAATGTCCAGGAGACTCCTTGCCATTGATGAGCCAGAGACAAGCCTTCGCCCTGATAATGACGCGCGCGGATGTGAGATCGAATGTCGTAACGTTCATTCAGCTCGATGCCATTGCTTTGGTAATAGAAACCGCGGGCAACATCGTTGGGGAAGTCATACTCAGCATGATGGCGTTTGAGATAACTGAGCGTAAAGCCTTCGTGCTGAACAGACAGCTTCTCCTGCTGCCATAAGAAACCATCGTCGTCGTTTTTCAAACGGCCATTCCAGTCGTTATCCAACGCCATGATGGCAATGGGGCCAGAATAGCCTTGTACGTCTGTCGACCACGCCACCGAGGTGTCCGCAAACACAGGTTGGATGGGTGATAACAGCCCAGTGGCCAGTAACAAGGTTGAGAGACGTTTGAGAATCACAGCAAATCCATTAGCTGACAAGGGTTGAGGGTGGATCAGCAATAAAGCAGAAACCCAATAAAAAAGCAGCGCCTGGCGCTGCTTTTTTATGTTCCTGGATACTTATTGCAGTTCGGACACCAGGAAGTTTGGAGTAACCACCAGCTTGAACTGACGGTTATTCGGATCATCGAAAGTGAATACCGGGAAGCCATCACGATCTTCCAGTTCCCCGACCTTGAAGTCTCCGACATAGACCTCACCTTCGAAGTTAACACCGTCAGTACAGGCCACGATGTCTGCTTCTTCCGGGTCTTTCTGGGTAGCGCAGGTGGCGACGATTTCCATTCGGGTGTCGGCATCAGCAATCAACAGAGACGTCGCTTCCCGGTTGGTCAGGCCATTGATGCTGTTGATGATCAGGTCGATATTCCGTGGGCCGTAGCTGAAACGCAGTCGACCGGATGCATCGTCCAGCCCCAGACGCTCCATGGTCAGGCGGATGTTGCCATCCTCCAGGTTCAGGGCACGAGTATCGATGTCAGCAGCCAGTGATACATCGCGGTAGATGCTTTCTGTTTCGATAGCATCGATGATGTCATCAGCATCCAGTGCCAGATTCACCGCTTGCACTGTCAGGTCCAACACCAGAGGAGTGGATGTAGACCCAAAATCCTCAGGATTACCGAGCACAAAACCACCGATACTGAAGTAGCCTTCATCCGCCCAGACATCAAACTGAATGCCGCCGCCCTGGAAGTAATTGTTCATGGCGACCGATAGCCACTGAGAAGGATCATTTTCAATCGCTTGCTCAACGACCAGTGTTTGAGTGTATGAGTTGGTAATTGCGGTTGGCGATTCTGTTGAAATACTGAGCTGGCATTCTCGCAGAGTGTCATTTGGATTGGTCATTTCATCGACACAGCCACTGAGCTGGAATGTCACCGTTTCAGGATAAGCAGCGTCTCGGGAGTATTGAGGGTTATTCAGGCCCAACCCTGAAATGTAGCTAACCACGTCAGTCTCGGCATTGCTGAAGTTATGTGCCAGAGAGACCACCGCGGTATTGCTTGCCAAATCCGTGGAAGTGGTCGAAAAACCTTCGAAGCGGAGCTGTGCGGCCGTCTCACCCGGTTCCGGGAAAGCAACCGGTGCGATCAGGGCTGCGAGTTCGTCGTAACCATCCATGGTCAGGATGGCCGACAAATTGACAACGGCCTGGTCTGTTCCGTCGGTTTGCTGCAATGTACCTGACAGGGATACCTGCTCTGGCACCATTAACAGACCATCACTATCGGGCAGAGGCTTGTTGTCTGAGGCGATCAGTGCGGCCATCTTCAGACTGGCAATGCCATCAAAGTTCAGGCTTGCACCCGCGCTATCGCTGATGCCGAATTCGCCGTCAAAAGACACACTTTGTTTGAGAGGATCGCCATCCTCAAAATTCTGTCCTGCCAGATTCACAACACCATCAAAAGTAGCGCTATCGTTGTCCAGCGTCTTGGCTTGCAGGGCACCGTCAAACGCCATTTCCATACCAGACAGCTCCAGATCATTGGTGAAGCCATTGGTGACGGAACCGGTCTCATTGTGCTGACTCTGATTTTTCATTGTCAGAGTGCCACGAGCAAAGCCTTCATCCGGGGTGCTCAGGTCGACAGTAACTGTCAGGTCGATATCCACCAGCTGGGAGGCATTTTGCGTGGCGCTCAGGCTGATATCCAGATCCGCGGTTGCCTGTTCAAAGTCAGGATCCGAGTCAGGCCCCATCAGGCCTTTCTGATTAGCATCCAGGGTCAGGTTGACGCTGCTCAGAGAGATAATGGAAGGGGTGCGGCCAGACATGTCTCGATCATCCAGGAAGGTGGCGCGATCAGCATCCGAACCAAAAGCCATGTCGAGTGTGCCGGAAGCGACAAAGTCTTCGCCGTCAGAGCCGACAACCTTCATATTGGAGAGGGTGTAGACAATTTGACTGTTGGCTTCGAGCGCATAGGTCAGTTCACCTGACGCCAGTGTGCTGACCAGGTTTTTGCCGCTGAACGAAATGCTGGTAATCCGTTCCGGATCATCGGCATTCAGGCTATAGGTCGCGGTTACATCGGCCTCTGTAGAGGACGGCAAAATACCGTTACTGCTGCCGTGCGTCAGGAACTGTTCGATGGCCAGGTAGGCATCCGGATTGATCAGGCTTTGGGCAGAGACCGTAAAAGTACCGTCGCCATTGTCCGTAGCGGACAGATTGCCGTGATTCGACTGGATGTAGCTGGACAGATCGACCAGTTGATCAATCAGGTCGATGTGTCGAAGTAATTGTCCGTCTTGCATCTCTCCTTGCGCTGTCTCTTCGACAATCAGCTCCCTGAGGCCACGTAAAACCTGAGATTGATCATCAATCACTGGCAGGAAGTCCGTCAGTGCTTCAGCCTGATCCATATAGGCTGTGGTGGCTGTTTCAGTGCTCGCACCGGTCAGAGCGGTATTCCACTCGTTCATGTCTTCAAGCAGGTTGATGGCTTTGGTGATTGCCTGTTCCTGCGTCAATGTGTCGGTCGGTGGTGTGGAGGTATCGACGGCGATGACCTCTTCGTCTTCCGGGACATGGCTTGCCTGCTGTTGGTCGGCACGGAACTCGACGTCCGCTGCCCCAAGATCGGCTCCTTCATCTTCCGCCTTGTCGGCAGAGTCAGCAGCACCGGCAAAGATGGTTTCGAGGTCAATGGTATCTTCCGAGCTGGAGTTGGCGACCAGGCCGCCGTCGTCCGCGTAGTCATCGCTGACTTCTTCGATGACATCGGTCAGAGATTCACCGCTTTCGGCGGCAATGGTCGAGAAGGAAGCAACCAGGGCCCCGTAGCGTCTCGATTCATCCGAAGCGCTGGCGGAATCCTGAGCGTTGGTGATATCGAGAGGAATATCGCGTGTGATATCAACGTTCTGCAACCCCAGCAGGCTGGCTGTTGCACGATTGACGCCCTCAATGTCGTCGGCACTGGTGACACCCGATTGCTCAACCCGTTCTGCAGCCATGTGAGTAACAGGTGTTACCATCAGCTCGACGCTGGTTACATCGTCAGCTACGGCTGGCAAGATCGCGGTCAGTTCAAAGTTCGAATCATTGAAGGGGTATGAGCTACCGAATTCGACCGGAATCCCGTTATTGTCACAGCCAATGGCGGAGTCACAGGTCAATTGCGTGTTGCTGTCGGTCGTCATGGTGACTTTGACCGGGCCAGTTCCCAGTGCAAGATCGGCCAGCGAATAGCGCCCCTGAGCGTTGGTTCGGGTGGTGCCGTAAGTAGTGGAGCCGTCGAGGTTGGTTACGGTAATCAGGGCATTGGCCAGGACGCCTTTCACCGCGATACCGGTCAGGCTGACGCGTTCAACGGTTTGCTGACCACCACCGTTATCGCCACCGCCATTGTTACCGCCGCTGTCGCCACCGTTGTTGTTTCCACCTCCATTGTCACCGGAGTCCGAGGATGACGAATCGCCACCGCCACCACAGCCAGCCAGCGTCAGTGCGCCGGCTGCAGCCATTACCCACATTGCCTGCTGAATCGTCTTCATAAGCCTGTCCTTGTGTACTGCATTGAAATGGTGGGCTACGGCCAGGAATTATCGGTTTGAGGCCTGAACCCAATCACGTACCTGACTTTGAATTATAGACCAGCCAGCTTTGATGCGTGTGCGATTTTTGACCGTTCAGGTTTGGGAAATGGTCAGGAAAACGATCCGTTTTGGCTACTGCTATCGGCAACCAGCTGCTGGAACGTGGGTAAATCCTTCAGGTTATCGAAGCTGGCATCCCCGCGGGCCAGATCCCTGAGGGTCTTGGAGTGAGTGATGGCTTGTTTCAGGTCTTTCAAGGCGTCGTCAACATAGCCGGTTTCAGCAAATGCACAGGCACGTTGGTAGGTGGCGTGGCTGTTTTCCGGGTCTATTTCCAGGGCTCGGTTGGCCAAACTGGTGGCCCATTGAGCCTGTCCCAACAGCAGTGCCGCGTCGGCTTTATAAGTAAGGGCTTCAACATCGTCAGGACGCAAGGACAGAATCTGATCGTATACTGCGATTTTGGCTTCTGGAGCCGCCTCCTGTGACGCTTTCAGCCACAGCGAATGCACTTCGTTGGTCAGTTCGATCTCTTCCTGGGCGGCAGCAATGTGACGCGACTTCTTCTGCAGCTCTTTCTCCAGGTTGTTCAGCCGCGCTTCATACGACTGAGAAATGCGCTGGATCTCTTCATTGGCCAGCTCGCTGACTCGTTCCTTGATATCCCTCAGAGAATTCCAGCCAACCAGCACCAACAGGGTGGAGGCACCGGCAATCAGGTAGAAGAAATAGGTGATGGTGTCAGTGGCATAGGTCAAAGCCCGATCCGACATGGCGATTTCACGCTCGATGACTTTCTCGGTCAATTCCAGCCGGGTATCCGCCAGCATTTGGCGCAGTGTTTTGACCTCGTCCAGGAGATACCGCTCGGTAAAGGCAGAGTAAAGTGGCTGTTCAAGAGAATTGATCGTGGCCTCGGCTTTGGCATCACCCTCTGCTGAAGTGGTGTCGGCCGCAGCCTGGGCGATAAGCGGGAAGCAAATCGCCACGGCAAGCAGCCATTGTGTGAGGGTGACAGGAAGTCGTTTCACGCTGTTTTTCTCGTCTCCCAGGCCTCGGAATCCTCTACGAGTACCCGGTGTAATGCTTCAACAGCCACTTCATAGTCACTGTCACTGAGGATGAACATCATATCAACCTGGCGCATGGCCTGGTGGATCGCCAGAATATTCACATTGGCGCTGGCAAGTGCCGCCGCCGCTTGCTGCAACAAGCCTGGTACGTTCATATCGCTGCCGATGGCGCTGACCAGTGCCACTTTCTCGACCCGAATATCTGCCGTAGGGTAGCTTTGTTGCAGTCGCTCCATCAAGCGATTGATTCGACGCTTGTTACCTTTGAGGTAGAAGGTCACGGTATTGGCATTGAAGTCCTTGGTCAGCACCCGAACGCCAGATTCGAAGACCCGATCACTCATGGTCTGGCCGTGGGTCGCATCGCCAACCATGTCCTGATCAAACACCTCCAGTGCCCAGACATTACGTGTCCCGGCGATGATTTCGACCTTGGGCGTTTCGCTGCAATAGTCGCGTCGAATAACGGTGCCCTTGTGCTCAGGTTCAAACGTGTTTTTGACCACCAGATGAATGTCGTTCTTGCGCAGTCCGGCGGCAGCACGTGGATGAATCGCTTCCATGCCGAGATTGGCAAGCTGGTCGGCGACATCGTAATTGGTCAGCCCGATAGGACGAACCTTGTCGGTGCCGGCCAGCATGGGGTCGGCGGTGCTCAAGTGGTATTCCTTGTGGATCACTGCCTCACAGGCGCCGGTCACGGTTGCGATCTTGCTGAATGTCATTTCGCTGTAGCCGCGATCATAGGTACGCATCAACCCTTCACGGCACTGGGTATAACCTGTGACGATGGGCATCTCGGTGGACAGATCAATATCCGTGAAAGCATCACGAATGTGCTCGTCAAAGCTGAGCTGAACGTCCGAGCGCCAGTTGGTCAAATCGACAAAGCGTGCGTTGATATCCTTGTGGCGCAGTAACAGCACCGAGTTGTAGGCACTGTGGGCTTCGCCCATGGCGCTGAGCATTTCGCGCACTCGGTGCAGATGATCATCAAGCTGGAAGTGACCGAAGGAACACACCGCTTCCAGGTTTTCCAGGCAGTTCTGCACGTCGGCAATGCGATTTTGAATGAACTGATCGGCGCGCTTGTTCAGCATGGGATTGTTCAGGGCTTCTGGCCCGAACATGGCGGCATTGATCGTCAGCATATCGTCCAGCACGCGCGCCAGTTTGTCCTGCCATGGGCGTTGTTCATCCATTTCTGCAAACAAGGCGTACACGCCAGGCTCACCACTCTTCTTGTGTTCCAGCAGGCCATTGGTGATGCCGCTGTAGGCTGAAACGACAAAAATGCGGTGATAAAGGCTGCTGGCTTGTCCGGCTACGGATCGAGGACGTAACCAGATGTTCTCCATGACGTCCTGATATTGACTCATGGAGGTACCGCCGATTTTTTCGACACTGTGTTGCATGGGAAACTGGCTCCATCGCCTGCTCATGGGCAAGGCGGTTTAACGGAATGGGAAAACAGGAAGAGGATTGGCAAAGATGCGCTGGCGCACAAGAAGTGCGCCAGAGAGACGATCAGTCAGCGAGGGCGTAAGCACCTTCGTCGTCGTGGACTTCCAGACCCGTCAGAGGCGGGTTGAAGACACAGGCCATCTGCATATCCGACGTCGCACGCAGCAGGTGCTTGTCGTTTTGATCAAGGATGTACAGGGTACCGGGCTTGATCGGATAGATTTTGCCGTCATCACAGGTTTCGATCTCACCTTCGCCGCTGATGCAGTACACCGATTCCAGATGATTCTTGTACCAGATCGGGGTTTCGGTGTTGGCAAAGATGGTGGTGATGTGGAAAGAAAAGCCCATCTTGTCATCCTTGAGCAACATGCGGACGCTTTCCCAGTTGCCGCCATTCACGGCGCGTTCAGAGTTTTTACATTCTTCCAGAGTACGAACAATCACAATAATGCTCCATATACGCTCCACCGTGACGGGTGGAGCGTACTGTTTAAAGAGATGAAAAAGGGGTAAAAAAGGCTGTAAAACTAAAATCGTAAAAAGAAGGTGCTCAGGAAGCCTTGGCAACCGAGGAATTCATCACGTTGTCGATGCAGTCTTCCAGAATGCTCAGACCCTGTTCCAGGGTGCCTTCTTCAATGGTCAGCGGTGCCAGTACCTTGACGACCTGACCGTCAGAGCCACTGGTTTCGATGACCAGCCCCTGTTTGAACGCCTCTTCAGTGATCGCAGAAGCGATGTCGCCGTTGGCAAATTCCAGACCTTGCATGATGCCCCGGCCCTTATGGTGAACACCTTGGCCATGATGAGCCTGAATCGATTTCAGGCGCTTGCGCAGTACGGATGCCTTGTGCTGAACCTGATTGGAAAATTCACCGTCGGCCCAGTAGGTTTCCAGCGCCTGTCGGGCGGTGACAAAGGCGTGGTTATTGCCTCGGAAAGTGCCGTTGTGCTCACCCGGCTGCCAGGTATCCAGCTTTTCTTTCAGCAGCACAATGGCCATGGGCAGACCATAGCCGCCCAGAGACTTGGACAAGGTAATGATGTCTGGCTGGATGTCGAATTCTTCGAAGCTGAAGAAGGTACCGCTGCGACCACAGCCCGCCTGAATATCGTCAACGATTAAAAGCATGTCATGGCGGCGACACAGTGTTTGCAGGCCACGCATCCATTCGGCGCTGGCGGCGTTCAGACCACCTTCGCCCTGAATACATTCAACAATCACGGCGGCGGGCTTGCCCAGACCGGAAGAGCCATCGTTCAGCGCTTTTTCAAAATAATGCAGCGTGTTGAAGTCGCCGAGGTAACCGTCATACGGCATGAACTGAACCCCCGGCAATGGCATGCCGATGGCGTTCTTGTAGTAACTGTTGGCGGTAACGGCAGCGGAACCCTGGGTCACGCCGTGGAAACCATTGGTGAATGACACGATGGTCTGGCGACCCGTGTTCATACGTGCGAGTTTCAGCGCGGCTTCGACGGCGTTGGTACCGGTCGGGCCTGTGAACTGAACTTTGTAGTTCATGCCGCGTGGCTTGAGGATCAACTGCTGGAAGGATTCCAGAAAGGCACGTTTGGCATCGGTGTGCATGTCCAGGCCATGAGTCACACCATCGTTTTCGATGTAATCGATCAGAGCCTGTTTGAATGCCGGGTTGTTGTGACCGTAGTTGAGGGTGCCAGCGCCGCCAAGAAAGTCGATGTAGGACTTGCCTTGTTCATCAAACAGTGTGGCATTGCGTGCCTGTGTGAAAACAACCGGGAAGGCACGGCAGTAGCCGCGTACGTTGGATTCGATCTGCGAGAAAATATCCATAAACAGGGGACTCCAGTAATCAGAAAGGAAACGGTCCGATCTGGACCAGAAATTCGGTGTCGTGCTTGCCGTCGAGGTGCTGGTCACGTTCAAACAGTACGTCACTGTTGAACGGAGCATCGAATTGCTCGGCTATTCGGCGGAAAGTGTTCCAGGAAGCAGCATTGCTTTCGGTGATGCTGGTGTGGAGGAAACGGATGTCGTCCTGCTGACGTTTGATCAAAGACGAAAGCATTCGGGTAGCCAGACCGCTACCGCGCACGTCAGGAGCAACCGCAACCTGCCAGACAAACAGTGTGTCCGGTTGTTCAGGCAGCCGGTATCCGGAGATAAACCCTACCGTTTTTCCATTGAGCTCTGCCAATAAGGCCGTGTCAGAAAAGTGAAAACACTGCAGAATGTTACAGTAAAGTGAATTGACGTCTAATGGTTTGCAGGTGGCAACCAGATGATGAACTGAAGCACCATCAAGCGTGGTTGGCTTTCTGAACAGGATTTTTTCGGATATATCGGGGGATTTAAGAGGGTCAAGGAGACCTTGAGTCATTTTTGTACAGAAATCGGGTACTGGCATCGCTGCTGATGACCATTTCGAATCTGTTATTTGTTTAGAGGTGTAATTAAAATACCAATTGTCCCAAATGTTTACAACTCTAAATAAATATCTTGGACAAATGCGTCACATTCACCTGGTAGTTTCAATGCATCGAAAACCCCGGTATTGGGGTAGACTGGATGCCAATTTTTCCAGTACAGATCACTTTGATGAAGCGATACGACGAAGTGCTGGTGGCTTTGAGACGAATCATTCGGGCCACGGATTTGCACTCCAAACAACTCAGCAAAACCTCGGGGCTGACGGCTCCCCAGTTATTGATTCTGCAGACCTTGCGGCAACACGAAGCCCTGACAGTCGGGGAAGTTGCCAGACATGTCAGTCTGTCCCAGGCGACCGTTACGACCATCATTGACCGGCTGGAGAAACGCGGGTATGTGGTGCGTGAACGCAGTACTGTGGATAAACGGAAAGTCTATGTTTCCCTGACGGACGAAGCCGGGAGAATTCTGCTGGATGCCCCGAAACCACTGCAGGACAGCTTTATCAACCAGTTCCAGGATCTGCATGACTGGGAGCAAAGTATGATCCTGGCGTCTCTTGAACGTGTGGCGCATATGATGGATGCTCAGCATATTGATGCATCGCCCGTGCTGGACGTTGGGGCACTGGACCGAACCCATGGTGACAACCCAACGCCAAATCCCTGAGCTTGTGCAAAGTCGTCAGTGTTAGCCTTTCGGCCACCACTTCAAGGGCTGTCCCGTATTGCCCCAGGCGGTTCATACACTTGTCACGGGAGATGTGATACTTCAAGGCACTCAGGTTTTTTACCCACCAGGATGGAGAACACCCATGACCGAAGTAGTGATTGTTGCAGCAACCCGTACCGCCATTGGCTCTTTTGGCGGCTCTCTGGCATCCGTATCCGCCGTGGATCTCGGTGCTTGCGTTATCAGCTCCCTGATGGAGAAAACCGGCGTTGCCGCTGACAAGGTAGACGAAGTCATTTTGGGCCACGTTCTGACTGCCGCTTGTGGTCAGAACACTGCACGTCAGGCCACAATCAAGGCCGGTCTGGCTGATACGACCCCTGCCCTGACCATCAACAAGGTATGTGGTTCCGGTCTGAAAGCTCTGCACCTGGCCGCTCAGGCAATCGCTTGTGGCGATGC
>PBNY01000037.1 GCA_002723385.1 Oceanospirillaceae bacterium
TTCTGGGGTCAACTGGCCTCAGCCCGAAGGGTTATGGTTAAACATCCACCAGACTGTGTTGTTGATCTTGGAAAGGACTTGCCATTCCCTGCGTTCAACGCCTTGCCTGATGAATGTTTAACCGATAACAGGGCGCGTTCATTAATTGAGAACGTCCCCTAGTGGGACAGAACCCGTACATCCAGCCCGGCTTCGCTCAGAATGTAGGCTGCGGCTTCGGCACGTGTTTCACCGGCGACGATGTACAGAAAGCTGGATGACAGGGTTGGTATGAGTGCTCGCAAGTCACTCAGCGCCACATGGCGGGCATGCAAGATCGGTGAGTCAGCGGCATCCTGTCGACTTCTGACGTCCAGAATAATGACTCCTACGTCGCTGTTTTCGAGTAAATCGGGGAGTTCTGATTCGGCAATGTACTCCAATACCGGAGTTTTCATCAGGCTGTTGAAGTTTTCTCTTGAAAGCGCAAGCACCACGCCGTCGCTGCTCATGGTAATGCTGGCACTTCTGGGCAATTGACTGATGAGTGAGTCTTCCCCAAACAGGGCCCCACTGCTCAGGGCTGCCAATGTGGTGACGTGATGATTGTGTGTGCGAGTGACGACAGCCCGGCCTTCCTTGAGGACAAAACATTCATCAGCCGTGTCGCCTTCCCGGATGATGACATCCCCCAGTCTGACTTCCCTTTCCTCAAATCGAGCCAGCAATTGCTGAATATTGCTGGGTGGAAAATGCGAAAACAGATCGGAGGTCAGCAAGGTTTCCAGCCAATCGGTATCTTCGTCATCGGGTAGCTCGCCGGATAGCTCAACCCAGGTGCTGATCAGTTGCAGGTAATCGCGTTTGATGGAAGCGATAGTGCAGGCGGTTTTGGTGATGGCGGCACTGCGATGAACCGGATGTGAAGCATCGAGAGCCAGCAGGTTTTCCTCAGCGTCGCCCTGTATGGTGACGACCTTGAAGGATTCATCCGCAAGATCCAGCGTACCTTCCAGCAGGAAGTGACAATCATCGTCCTGTACACCGCGTTTGAATACGATTTTACCAGCACCCTTCCGGGAGACACGAAAATGCGGGATGAGCTCTTGCACAGCCGCAGCTGAAAGCTCATCAAAGGGAATGAAACGTTGCAGATCTTCAGGCTTCAGTGAGTCTTCCATGAAGTCTCTTTTATTATCACAGTGATTCCTTGAATATAGCAAAGTGCCCGACTTCCTGTCGTCGGACACAATGGTGCAGAAAGTTATATCCTGAGCTGAATCAGCTTGTCAGTGATTCAGTTCAGCTACTTTGGCCCTGGTCTTGCTTTTTGAGTTCCGCAACTTCCTGCCTTAACGATCGGATTTCCGTCATCAGGTCATCCAGCGTCGCTTTTCCTTCCTCTTCGTCTTTGGCTTCACGTTCGCGGGCGTGCTCGTCTTCCAGTACGTTCACAACGATACCAATCACCATATTCAGGAAGGCAAAAGCGGTCAGGAAAATGAAAGTCAAATAATAGAACCAGCTCAGTGGATAGACCGTCATGGTCTCGTACATCACGTCTGTCCAGTCCTCGAATGTCATGACCCGGAACAGGGTGAGCAGGGCAATGGATACGTCTCCCCAAAGTTCCGGGTTAATGTTGGCAAAGAAGGTCGCTCCTACGGCGGCGTAGATGTAGAAAATAATGAACATCAACAGGACGACATAACCCAGCTGTGGCATGGCGCGCAGCAGTGAGTTAAGTAATGTCCGCAGTTCCGGGATGATGGACACCATCCTGAGTACCCGGAATATTCTGACCAGACGGCCAATCAGGGCCATCTCACTGTCCTCAATTGGAATCAGGCTGACGATCACAACCAGCGTATCGAATACGTTCCATCCATTGTGAAAAAAACGTGCTTTCACAGGAGTGGCAATAAAACGGATGATGATTTCAAACAAAAACAGCAAGGTAATCGCCACATCGAGCCATTTGATGACGCTCACAACCTCGCCTGGAATCGGATAGGTTCTGGCGCCAATCAGCAATGCTGACAGCACAATAATGCTGACGATAAACCATTCAAACAAACGATTGTCGCGCAGTCGCTGGGATGCTTCCTGGAGTTCTTGAATATTCATTGATGCTTGTATTGAACTGAAAAGTTTGGGAGCTGAAGTTTTGCACAAGGTGCCCGGCTCAGGAATAGCTGAACGCTCTCTTCGGGGACTTTTTCTGGTCCAATTTTCCAATGTATGCGATCACTTTCGCGCAATAGTACGGAAATAGAGCCAAGGTCGTTTTCTGCGTCCATATCTGACAAAAATTGTCATCTCAGTCTGTGGGGAAGCGGCTGGAACAATAGTGAACCAGATCCCGAACCAGTAAAAATATTTTCTTAAGAGTTCTTGTTAAGTCTTTGTTAAATAAGGAAAAAAATTAATCGTCAAATAATCGACAGGTTGCAAATAATGACATCAGTTTCTATAGTGTTGCTATGGGGTTTTAAGTAGCAAATTTTGGCATTCTGAATGCGAAATGTGGGTGGACATCCCCCTCAAACTCGTTATTCAGACAGGTTGGGTTCATGTTTCGCGGAAGTCACTCAGTCAGTCTCGATGCCAAGGGCCGTTTTGCTATTCCCGGAAAAGTGCGCGAGCAACTGGAGTCCATGGGCACCAATCGTGTTGTTGTCACACTTGATCACCAGGAACCCTGCCTCCAGGTTTACCCCCCGGCTGTTTGGCAGCGAATTGAAGAACGTCTGAGATCCGTTAAAGGCAATAATCGTCGTGCCAGAACGGTGGTCAGGCTGTTGTTGGGTAATTCAGCTGAATGCGAGTGGGATGGTAATGGGCGGATCCTGTTGCCTGCATCGGCCAGGCAATTTGCCGGCCTTACCAAGGAATGCGTCATGATGGGGCTGTCCGATCGATTGGAGATCTGGGACAAGACGCGTTGGGATGAAGAACTGGAAGATTATTTTAACGATCCGTCAGCTTTTGGTGATTTGCCGGATGAACTACAGAGTTTTGAATCATGAATGCCGATGAATTTTTGCACACGACGGTTCTATTGGAGCCAACCGTTGACGGTTGTCTCAATGATCCGAATGGCATTTATGTAGATGGTACGTTCGGCCGCGGTGGCCACAGCAGATTGTTGTTGTCGAGGCTGGGCAGCGACGCACGCTTGATTGGGTTTGATAAAGACCCTCGTGCGATTGAAACCGGTCGCGCTCTGGAGCAGGAAGATCAGCGTTTTTCCATTGTTCAGGCCAGTTTCGCGGACATGCAAGAGCAGTTGAAATTACTGGGTATCGACAAGGTAAACGGCATCTTGCTGGATTTGGGGGTTTCCTCGCCCCAACTTGATGATGCTGAACGAGGCTTCAGCTTTATGCGTGATGGGCCTCTGGACATGCGCATGAATCCGACTGAGGGGATGAGTGCAGCTGAATGGCTGGCGGTGACGTCAGAACAGGAAATAGCTCGCGTATTAAAAGTGTACGGCGAAGAACGCTTTGCCCGCAGGATGGCGAAAGCCATTGTGCTGGCGCGTGCAGAAAAGCCCATTGAACGCACGCTTGAGCTGGCAAATCTGTTAAGGGATGCCAACCCGGCCTGGGAGAAACACAAGCATCCGGCGACTCGCGGTTTTCAGGCTATTCGTATCGCCGTCAACAATGAGTTGGGTGATCTGGAGTCTGTACTGGATCAAAGCATTGATCTGTTGGTCCCTGAAGGTCGTCTGTCCGTGATCAGTTTCCATTCTCTGGAAGATCGTATCGTCAAGCGTTTCATTCGCGATCAGGAGCGGGGCATATCCTTGCCGCCAGAAGTGCCGGTCATGGATGAGCAGTTGGGCAAAACCCTGCGCCGTGTCGGCAAAGCCATCATGCCAGATAAGGAAGAGATAGAAAGGAATGCCCGTGCTCGAAGTGCAGTGCTTCGAATCGCTGAGCGACTGCCATGAATGCTCTGGTCTGGTTTGCCGTTCTTGTTTCGGCGCTTGTTCAGGTCGGAGTCTCTCATTGGAATCGGGATCTGGTGGGAGAATGGCTGGCGCTTGAAGCTCAGCAGAGAGAATTGAACCAGGAGCAGACCCGACTGCTGCTTGAACACAGTACCCTGACGGCTTACGGACGCATTGACCAGAATGCACGCAAGCAACTCGACATGATTGAACCGGCAAACATCAGAGTGTTGACACAGTGAACGCAACTCCTATTCAGTCTGATTCCGAACCCGCTCTGCACGGCATCGCCAAATGGCGCTTTGTCATTGTTATGCTGGTGATTGCCCTGATTGCACTGGGGGTCACAGTCCGCCTGACCTGGTTGCATACGGTTGAGCAGCCCTTCCTGTATTCCGAAGGCCAAAAGCGCACCGTCAGGGTGAAGTCCGAACCGGCGCGCCGCGGCGTTATTACTGATCGTTTTGGTCAGCCGTTGGCGGTAAGTACCAGTGTGGTTGATATCGGCATTCACCCGAATCAGATTGATCCGTCTGTTTTGCCGGATCTTGCCAGTGCACTGGGGCGGAATGCCAATGATCTTATTCGCACCGTTGCTGAAGCCCGTTTGAAGAAAAAGAGCTTCATTTATCTGGCCCGTCAGGTTCAACCTGATGTCGCTGATCGTGTCGCTGCTCTGGAAGTTGAAGGTATTCAGCTTAACGAAAACTTCCGCCGTTATTATCCAGCCGGGGAAGTGACGGCTGACCTGGTCGGGTTGGTTGATATTGATCACAACGGCCAGGAGGGTATCGAACTTGCCTATGACAGCTATCTTGAGGGACAGGAAGGCAAACGCACGGTTGTTCAGGATCGCAAGGAAAACGTCGTCAAACTGGTCGGTGTTTCGTCGGTAGCCAAACCGGGCAAGGACATTGCTCTGACCATTGATCTGAGACTTCAGTATCTGACCTACCGTGAACTCAAGGCAGCCGTCGAACAGCATTCGGCGTTTTCCGGCAGTGCGGTGTTGCTGGATGCCCATACCGGGGAAGTGCTGGCGATGGCCAGTCAGCCATCTTATAACCCGAATAATCGTGCACTTCTGAAAGCCGAGAATATGCGTAACCGGGCAGTGGCCGATGTCATTGAACCCGGTTCAACCATGAAGCCATTTACCGTGGCCGCTGCGCTGGAAAGCGGTCGTTACAAACCGGAATCAATGGTAGATACAGATCCCGGCTTTATGAAGGTTAAGCACAAGACCATTCGGGACCATCGCAATTATGGTCAGCTGGATGTCACCGGCGTGATTACCAAGTCCAGTAACGTGGGCGTTACCTTGCTATCTGCTGATCTGGGGGCTGACACCATGTGGCAGTTCTTCACCAAAGCCGGGCTTGGGCAGCCAAGCGGGCTGGGGTTTCCGGGGGAAACTGTCGGTCAGCTCCCTTACCCGGATCAGCTGGATCCGCTGCGGCTGGCTACGGTCTCCTATGGCTATGGTCTGGCCACTTCTCCACTGCAGCTGGCTCAGGCCTATACCAGTTTTACCCAGAATGGTTGTCGCATGTCTGTGTCCATTGTGATGGATTCCTACTCTCCAGAAGACTGTCAGCCAGTGATGAAGCCTCAGGTCGCCAAGCAAATGCTGAACATCCTTGAGACTGTGACGTCCTCAAAAGGCACCGGTCGACGCGCGCGTGTCGATGGCTATCGTGTTGGCGGCAAAACGGGAACAGCGCACCGTATCGGTCGGTATGGCTACGAGGAGGCAAAATACACGGCGGTCTTTGCCGGAGTCGCCCCGATATCCAACCCTGAAGTGGTTCTGGTGGTGGTGATTGATGACCCTAAAGGTCGTGAGTACTACGGGGGTGAAGTTGCCGCGCCGGTGTTTTCCCGAATTGTTTCCCAGGCTTTACGCTTGCGCCAGGTTCCACCGGACGATATGCCTGATGTTGGTCAGCAGGTGGCGGGAGGTGTGACTTGGATGGATTAGTCCAGACATTACCTGACTGTTCTGCCTACGTACTGCTTCGATCATTGGTCGAGGCGGATGACTGGTTGCCTTCGGCATTGGGGCGGGTCTCTGTTGAGCATGTGGTGACTGATAGCAGGGATGTTGTTCCTGGCGATGTGTTTGTCGCTCTGAGCGGTCTCGAAACGGATGGTCGCCGGTTTATCGGCAACGCTGTCGCTGCGGGTGCTGTACTGGTTCTTCAGCCGGGTGATGAGTTTGATATCCGAGAGGATGACGGTTACTGGTTGGCTTCCGTCCCCGACTTGACCCGCCACTTGCTTCCTCTGTTGCAGCTTCGTTATTCCAACGCCGCCTCCGTGACCTTGCTTGCAGTTACTGGCACCAATGGCAAAAGTTCGATTACCCAATACGTTGCTCAACTGGCGACCGAATTGGGATACGGATGCGGTGTTATCGGTACGGTCGGAAACGGTGTCTGGCCCCGTCTTTCTCCCACGCGAAATACAACGCCCGGAATTGCGGTGATGTATCGGGTGTTGGATGAGTTTGCCCGGCATGGTGCCCGTTTTGCGGCGGTCGAAGTCTCTTCCCATGGGCTGGATCAGGGACGGGTTGACGGCCTGAAGTTTGCTGTGGTGGCACTGACCAATCTGACTCAGGATCATCTGGATTACCACGGGGATATGGAATCGTATTTCCTGGCCAAGCGTCGGTTGTTCACTGACTTCGGTGCCCGGAACGCATTGGTCAATGCCGATGACGAATACGGTCAGCGATTGATGTCAGAGCTTGCTCCGGAATTGCCGATTTTTCCGGTCACATCCTCGGTCCCGGTTGCTTCCGGGGATGCCTGTGTAGGTTGGTCGCTCAATGCATATGGTGACTTCGGTATGAAAGCGCAGATCCGTTCTCCCTGGGGAGAACGTCAATTTGACCTGCCTTTGATCGGAGATTTCAATCTGGCGAACACTGCCATGGCGATTGGTATGCTGGCCAGTCAGGGGGTCTCATTTGACGCATTGGTTGAAGCAGCGGAAAGGCTGAGGCCTGTTGCTGGCAGAATGGAGCTGTTTTGTCGCACAGAGTCGCCTACGGTCGTGCTGGATTTTGCTCATACTCCAGACGCGCTGAAGAATGTTCTCCAGTCACTTGCTCGCTGGAGCAAGCCAATCACCCTGGTATATGGATGCGGTGGAGATCGAGATCGTTCCAAGCGTCCCTTGATGACGGATATTGCCCTTAAACATGCCCAGACCGTCATTCTGACGGACGACAATCCTCGTTATGAAGATCCAGACCAGATATGGGCGGATGCCCTGAGCGTGGAGGGTGCGGAGCGTATCCACTGTGAGCACAACCGTCAGCTGGCGATTGAATACGCGGTATCCATCGCCCGGTCAAATGAGCTGATTGTTATTGCGGGCAAAGGACATGAAGACTACCAGGATATCGGCGGTGAGAAATTGCCCTTCAGTGACTTGAATGTACTAAACGAGCTCGGTTACCGACGTGCAGGAGAAGAATGTGATCGTTGATATGTCATTGGCGGATGTATGCGATGCGCTTGATCTGCCGGCTTCAGAAGGCTTTGATTCCATTCGTTTTACGGGCATATCGACCGATACACGAAACATACAGCCTGGGGATCTCTACATCGCTTTGAAAGGCGAACGCTTCAACGGCAACCTGTTTGCCGGGCAGGCATTGAGTGCTGGCGCCATTGCCGTCATGGTCGATGAAAGCGTTGAGCTAGACGAAGCCGAAGGCCCGGTTATTCAGGTTGAGAGTGGCTTGAAAGCCCTGGGAATCCTGTCCGGGTGGCAGCGTGACCGTTTCAACGGCAAGGTTTTGGCGGTCACCGGCAGTTGTGGCAAAACCAGTGTCAAGCAGTTGCTCGCTCATGTACTGGGAACCCGGTTTGATACCTGGATGACCCAAGGCAATCTGAATAACCACATCGGGGTGCCGCTGACGCTGTTGGCATTGGAAAGTCACCACCAGGCCGCTGTGATTGAGCAGGGAGCGAGTGGCGCAGGAGAAATCGCCTACACAGGGCAATGGGTAAAACCGGATATTGGCATCATCACCAATGCATCAGCATCACACTTGTCTGGCTTTGGCAGTCTGGAAACCATCATCGCCACCAAAGGTGAAATGATTGAAGAAGTGGCTCCTGAAGGATGGGTCATTCTAAATAGTGATGATCCGGCTTTTGATGTCTGGATGCAGAGAGCAGCTGGCCGAAACGTAAAAACCTTCGGCTTGTCTGAAAATGCGGATGTCAGAGCCACTGATATCCAGGTTGCCATTGATAGCAGCACTTTTAACCTGCACGTTGATTCTGAAATCCGCCAGGTGAACTTGCCCCTGGCCGGTGTGCATAACATCAGAAATGCATTGGCCGTTGCAGCTGCGGCATTGCTGGCGGGGATGACGCTGGATCAGGTTGTCTCCGGTATGGCTTCTGCTCAACCCGTGGCAGGTCGAATGTTGGCAAAAGCCGGTATTCGCGACCTTCGTTTACTGGATGATAGCTACAACGCAAATCCGGCTTCACTTCAGGCCGCAATTGATGTAATAACCGTCGCTCCTGATAGCTGGCTGGTTATTGGGGATATGGCGGAGCTGGGTGAGGAAGCCGACAAAGCTCATGCCCAAATCGGGCAATATGCCAAGCAAAAGGGAGTGGCCACTCTGCTGGCGACCGGGCCATTGGCAAAACATGCTGTGGCAGCGTTTGGAGAATCGGGTGCTGTCTGGTTCAAGGAACGTCAGGCGCTGGTGGACTATATAACCGAGAATGCTCCTGACGGCACATTGGTGCTGGTCAAGGGGTCGAGAAGTGCTGGTATGGATCAGGTAGTCCGTGCCCTGCAATCACACCCAGAGGAATAAACGGCATGTTTTTATGGCTCGCGGACTGGCTGGCGCAGTTTCAGTCCGGGTTCAATGTTCTGAATTATCTAACGCTCAGAACCATTTTCGCCATCATCACGGCGTTGGTGGTTTCTATGGTGCTGGGACCCATCGTTATCCGCAAATTGCGTGAGTATCAGATTGGTCAAGCCATTCGTGAGCTTGGCCCCAAGTCTCATTTGAGCAAGGCTGGCACCCCGACCATGGGCGGGGTACTGATCCTGCTCGCGATTTCCATCAGTACCCTGTTATGGGGCAACCTGGAAAATCGTTACGTCTGGATTGTTTTGCTGGTCACGCTGTTTTTCGGCGCTGTTGGCTGGGTTGATGATTACCGCAAAGTGGTCGAGAAAAACTCACGCGGTTTGCCCGCTCGCTGGAAATACTTCTGGCAGTCGGTGATTGCTTTGGTTGCGTCGGCTTTTCTGTTCTATAGCGCGCAATCACCCCAGGAAACCCAATTGGTGGTTCCTTTTATTAAAGATGTGATGCCGCAATTGGGGTTGCTGTTCATCCTGTTGAGCTACTTCGTGATCGTTGGCTCCAGTAACGCAGTCAATCTGACGGATGGTCTGGATGGTCTGGCGATCATGCCGACCGTTATGGTCGCAGCGGCTTTGGGTGTGTGTGCCTACTTGGCGGGTCATACCTACTTTGCTGATTATTTGCATATCCCTTACATCGCCGGTGCCGGTGAATTGGTGGTGTTCTGTGGCGCCATTGTTGGAGCGGGAATTGGTTTTCTCTGGTTTAACACCTATCCGGCCCAGGTATTTATGGGAGACGTCGGTTCGTTGGCGTTGGGTGCCGCACTGGGGGCGATTGCCGTCGTGATTCGCCAGGAAATCGTGCTCTTTATCATGGGCGGTGTGTTCGTTGCGGAAACGGTATCGGTCATTTTGCAGGTGGCATCGTTCAAGATGACGGGCAAGCGTATTTTCCGCATGGCACCGCTTCATCACCACTTCGAATTGAAAGGCTGGCCAGAACCACGAGTGATTGTTCGTTTCTGGATCATCACCATCATCCTTGTACTCGCCGGACTGGCGACCTTGAAGATTCGCTGAGGTTACGATGTCCTCTGATTCCGCTCCGTCTCGCATGATTGTTGGCCTCGGCGCAACCGGCCTGGCCACGGCCCGATATTGTGCCCGGCAGGGGTGGGATTTTGATCTGTGTGACTCTCGGGATTGCCCCCCAGGAATGGACCGGATCATTGCAGAGTTTCCAGGCGCCAACATTGAAACCGGCTCTTTATCTGCTGAGCTTCTGAGTCAGTATGAGCAGCTGGTGGTCAGTCCGGGGATAGCATTGGCTACGCCGGCCATCCGGTTTGCCATTGATGCCGGAGTGGAAGTGATTGGTGATGTGGAGTTATTTCTGCGCGCCAATACCGCGCCGGTGATTGCGATCACAGGTTCAAACGGCAAAAGCACGGTGACGGAACTGGTTGGTTCGCTGCTGGAACAAGCCGGTAACGAGGTCTGGGTGGGTGGCAATATCGGGGTACCGGTGCTGGACCTGCTGACGAAGGACGCTCAATCCCCGGATTATGTGGTTCTGGAGTTATCCAGTTTTCAGCTGGAAACCACTCAGAGTGTCAATGCCGCCGCAGCGGTACTGCTGAATCTGAGCGAGGATCACATGGATCGGTACCAGGGGATGGACGATTACCTTGCGGCCAAACAGCGGATCTTCACTGGCTGTCGGCACGTTGTTATTAATCTGGATGATGCCGCCAGCTTGCCAGGTCATACGATTGAGAAAACCACATATTTCGGGCTTTCGACTCCCGAGAACGATCAGTTTGGTCTGGTGGCCGATGAATCGGGTGTCTGGATTGTTCGCGGTGACCAGCAGCTGGTGCATTCCTCGGATATCAGCCTGAAGGGACGTCATAATTTCGCCAATGTCATGGCTGCTCTCGCTCTGATTGATGCCTGCGAAGTGCCTTTGGCTGAGGTTGTCCCGGCGCTTGCGCGTTTCCGTGGATTGGATCACCGCTGCCAGTATGTGGATTCGGTCGATGGCGTTGAATTCATTAATGACTCCAAGGGCACCAACGTTGGCTCCACGCTGGCGGCGATTGAAGGTTTGGCGGCAGATTGTTCGGGCACCTTGCATGTGTTGTTGGGCGGTGAGGGGAAAGGGCAGGATTTCTTGCCACTCAAGCTTGGCTTGCAACGCTTTGATACCAAAACCTATGTGTTCGGCTCGGAGGCGGCGTCACTGGCACGTCTGTTTGCCGGAGCTGTACCTTGCTTTCGAATCAACACGATGAAAGAAGCGTTTGGCGTCGCCATCGGTGATGCCCGGGAAGGCGATATAGTGTTGCTGTCTCCGGCTTGTGCCAGCTTCGATCAATTTAAGAACTACGTGGCGCGTGGTGAGCATTTTGAAGCTCTGGTCCGGGGGATATCGTGATCACGCGGTTCGACTGGCAACGTCAGGAAGCCTTGTTTTATCCCTGGCTTTTGCTGATGGGCATTGGCTGGTTGATGGTCACAACAGCGTCTACCGGTGTTGCCGAATACAACACTGGTAATTCGCTCTATTACTCCATTCGTCACGGCGTGTATCTGGTATTGGGCATTGTTATTGCTCTGGGTGTTTCGCAAGTGTCCATTGCGCGCTGGCAGGCGATGGAACTGCCATTGTTTGCTGCAGCGATGGTGAGTCTTGTGCTGGTTTTGATGCCTGTGATTGGTCACGAAGTGAACGGTAGCCGTCGTTGGCTAAATCTGGGCATCATCAAAATACAGGCATCCGAAGTGGCCAAATTGGCTGCTGTTATGTTTGTTTCTGGTTATCTTTTGCGCCGTCAGGAAGAAGTTCGTCGGCGTTTTTGGGGGTTCCTGAAACCATTGATTCTGTTATCCGCGATGGTGGTTTTATTACTCAAAGAGCCGGATTTCGGAGCGGTTGTGGTATTGATGGGCGCAGCGTTAATTCAGTTGTTTCTAGGGGGGGTGCGGGTATCCCAGTACGTGTTTCTGATTGTTATCGTTGCTGCCGCTGGTTATTACGCTGTTGTCAGTGCGGATTATCGAATGGACCGCATCACGGGATTCCTCGATCCCTTTGCGCCGGAATTTGTTTACAACGGTGGTTATCAGCTGACCCAGTCACTCATTGCGTTTGGGCGTGGCGACTTGCTGGGAGTAGGGTTGGGTGAAAGCGTTCAGAAACTGTTTTATTTGCCAGAAGCTCACACGGATTTTGTGTTTGCCATTTGGGCTGAGGAGACGGGTTTGATCGGTGCCTTGTTTGCGGTTGGAGCATTGGGGTATTTGCTGGCACTGATTTGGCGTACGGCCTGGCGCGCTCAAATAGCCGGGCATATGTATGGCGCGTATTTGGCCGCCGGGATTGCTTCGTTGCTGACCCTGCAGGTTCTGATTAATCTGGGCGTCAATACAGGACTTTTGCCAACCAAAGGGCTTACCTTGCCATTTTTCAGTTATGGTGGCAGCAGTTTGTTGGTGGCCTGCTGCATGGTTGGCATTGTAATGAGAATTAGTCACGAAGTGACCGTGGGCACGCAAGAAGATGTTCGAGGTGCGACCGATGTCTGATCGGAAAACGGCGTTGATTATGGCTGCTGGGACTGGTGGCCATGTTTTTCCCGCTCTGGCGGTTGCCAAGGCCTTGCAACAGCAGGGTTATGACGTTCAGTGGTTGGGTACTCCTTCCGGGATGGAGAACAAGCTGGTCGGAGAGGCAAACATTTGCCTGCATCAGATCTCTATTAAAGGCCTGAGAGGCAAGGGCATTAAAGGGCTTCTGCTCGCGCCTCTGCGCATCGTTCAGGCGGTTGCACAATCGATATCCGTTATTCGCCAGTTGAGACCGGGCGTCGTGGTGGGATTTGGCGGATACATTGCCGGTCCCGGCGGCGTTGCGGCCAAATTGTCAGGTGTACCTTTGCTGATCCATGAGCAAAATGCTCTGGCTGGGCTAACGAACAAGTGGTTAAGCCGCATCGCCAATGTCAGCCTTCAGGCGTTTCCTGGAGCGTTGGATAACGCAAAAGTGGTGGGGAATCCGGTTCGTGCTGAACTCAAACCGGCGGTAACCGAAAACCTGGGACAACGTAAGCTGAGGGTGTTGGTCGTTGGTGGAAGTCTGGGGGCGGTGGCCATGAACAAGGTTGTTCACCAGGTTTGGTCGTCATTCCCGGTCGATGAACGACCAGAGCTGTTTCATCAGGTCGGTGCCAGAGACTTCGACAATATGTCAGCGATCTATGAAGCGGATGGACTTTTGTCGGAACCCGGTGGCATTCGCGTGCAGGCGTTTATTCAGGATATGGCAGCTGCCTACGGGTGGGCCGATCTGGTTGTCTGCCGTTCGGGTGCATTGACGGTTTCTGAACTTGCAGCGACTGGCAAACCGGCAATTCTGGTGCCGTATCCTTATGCCGTCGATGATCACCAGACCGTGAATGCCAGTTTTCTGGAGCAAGCGGGCGCTGCGATTATCTGCCAGCAAACCGATTTGACCGCGGACTGGCTGACTCGAACGTTACAAACATTGATTCAAGAGCCGGGTCGTTTGGCTGATATGGCAAAAAGCAGCGCTCAGTGCGCGGTTTATGATGCGACCGATCGAACGGTAGAAGAAATAGAGAGGATTTATCGTGACCAATGAGGTATCTCGCGAAGCCGAGGATTTGATTCACTTCATCCCGGAAATGCGCCGTATTCGTCGGATTCACTTCGTTGGTATTGGTGGTACCGGGATGTGCGGTATTGCCGAAGTATTGCTCAATCAGGGATATGACATCAGCGGATCGGATATTCGTGAGTCACCGGTGACGGCTCGTTTGGTTGCTCAAGGAGCGGACGTTTTTATCGGTCACCTTGCAGAGAACGTGGCAGGCGCTAGCGTAATTGTTGTGTCATCTGCGATTGACCCGTCCAATCCTGAAATTGCGACGGCCATTGAGAATCGCATTCCGGTGGTTCGTCGCGCTGAAATGCTGGCGGAGCTGATGCGTTGCCGTCATGGTATTGCCGTTGCCGGTACTCATGGCAAGACCACCACGACCAGCCTGGTCGCGACCATTCTGGCTGAAGGAAATCTTGATCCCACCTTTGTAATCGGCGGGAAGTTAAACAGCGCGGGCACCAATGCTCGTATGGGAACCAGCCGGTATCTGGTTGCCGAGGCGGATGAAAGTGATGCCAGCTTCCTGCACTTGCAGCCGATGGTGTCCATCGTCACCAATATCGATGCGGATCATATGTCGACTTACGGCGGTGATTTTGAGCGCTTGAAGCAAACCTTTGTCGACTTCCTCCACAATCTGCCGTTTTACGGTCTTGCGGTCGTGTGTATTGACGACCCGGTGGTTCGATCCATTTTACCGAAGGTTGGGCGTCAGCTGATCACTTATGGCTTCTCCGATGATGCTGATTTCCGCGCGACGGATGTGCAACAGCAAGGAATGTATACAACGTTTAATGTTCATCGCCCGGACGCCAGTCTGCCTTTGGCGATCCGAATGCGAATGCCCGGTGAACACAATGTGCTCAATGCCCTGTCTGCCATTGCTGTAGCTACGGATGAAGGTGTGGCGGACGAGGCCATTCAACGGGCACTGGAAAAATTTGAAGGGGTTGGCCGTCGCTTCCAGGTCTGTGGCGAGTTCCCTTTCGCTGATCAGTCCGGCAACGTCATGATGGTCGATGACTATGGTCACCACCCACGCGAGCTGGAAGTCACAATTGAGGCGATTCGCAAGGGCTTCCCCGAACGCCGTCTGGTCATGCTGTTTCAGCCTCACCGTTATTCCCGCACCAAGGATCTGTACGAAGACTTTGTGCGTGTGGTTTCCAAGGCGGACGTCTTGCTGTTGATGGATGTTTACCCTGCGGGTGAAAAAGCGATTGCCGGTGCCGACGGTCGTTCGCTGTGTGGCAGCGTGCGTCAGCGTGGTGAAGTGGATCCGGTGTTCATTGAACGAGGCGAATCGGTGGAAGCACCGCTGAAAGCGGTATTGCAACCTGGCGATTTGCTGTTAACCCAGGGGGCTGGTGATATCGGTGCCCTGGCGGTTCAAATCAGTTCTCAGCTGCCAGAATGGCTTCAGGAAGGTGAGTAACATGGCCTGTGAATTTGGACGTGTCGCCGTTCTGATGGGCGGTACATCAGCTGAAAGGGATGTTTCCCTGCGCAGTGGTTCAGCGGTGATGGCTGCATTGCAGCGTCAGGGCATTGACGCCGTTGCGATCGATGTGGGACGGGATATTGTTGCTCAATTGCAGTCCCAGTCGTTTGATTTGGCCTTTATTGCTCTGCATGGACGAGGTGGCGAGGACGGCACGATTCAGGGAGTACTGGAGTGGTTGCAGATCCCATATACCGGCAGTGGTGTCATGGCTTCAGCGATTGCGATGGACAAGTGGCGTACCAAATTATTGTGGCAGGCCAGTGGTCTCCCGACACCACGGGCGACCTTGTTGAACCATCAATCCGATTGGCAAGAAATCATTCAGGCACTGGGATTCAACGCTATTGTTAAACCGGCTCATGAAGGATCCAGTATCGGAATGCGTCGCGTACACGATGCGGCTGAGTTGAACGCCAGTTTTGAGTTTGCACGCAAGTATGACGGCTTGGTTCTGGCAGAGCAGTGGGTGACTGGTCGGGAATTTACTGTAGCGGTTGTGGGGGGAAAGGCTTTACCTTCAATCCAGCTCAAGACCAGTCACGAGTTCTATGACTACGAAGCCAAGTATCAGGCAAACGATACACAATACCTGCTGCCTTCCGGCCTGAATGAAGCGAAAGAACAGGAATTGGGCGAGTTGTGTACATCGGCCTATGAGCTGGTTGGATGTTCAGGTTGGGGACGTGTGGACGTCATGCAGGACGAACAGGAGCGTTTCTGGTTGCTGGAAATCAATACCAGCCCGGGTATGACGGATCATTCACTGGTACCCATGGCTGCAGAAGCGTCAGGCATGTCGTTTGATCAGCTGGTAGCAGCACTGTTGACAGAAGCACAGAGCCGATTTTCCGGAGAGCGAGGGTGAATCGACCCGTCGAAAAGCGGGGGGCTACGCCAATTCCACCGAAACGGGAAAAAAAGAAGGTATCAGTACGCATACCTCGGTCAGTGGTCGTTGTTTCGTTGGTCGCAATCCTTATGCTGTCGCTGGGCATGGCTCTGCGCTATCAGGTTGAACAATGGAAAATTGCTCACGTCGCGGTGGCGGGTCAGTACACGATGATCGAACCTGAACTGATTGCGGGAGCTTTGCTACCGGTTCGTGGAACCAGTTTTTTTCGGGTCAACGTCCATGATATTCGGCAAATTGTCAAAGCTCTGCCCATGGTTGATCGGGTGTCGGTTGCCAAGCTGTGGCCAGATACCCTGGAGGTTGTGGTAACTGAAAAGGTGCCGGTGGCGCGCTGGAATAGTGACCAGTTGTTGACCGCCGACGGCAGCATTTCCGGTCGGCCTTCTGGTTTCTCGGGTTCCGGGTTGCCGCAGTTTTCCGGGCAGCCTGAATGGCGGGAAGAACTGGTCAGGGCTTACCGCCAGGCACAGAAAGTTTTGGTCAGACACGATCTATCCATTGTGAGCCTGACGATGAATTCAGTTCAGTCGTTGGAAGCAACCTTGTCGAATGGTTGGCAAATTCGGTTTGGTCGACAGTTCTTTGGAGATCGCCTGGTGCGACTTGAAAAGCTGTTGGCCCACTTAACAGACAAGAACGTTCAATACATCGACTTGCGCTATGGCAAAGGAGCCGCCATTCGCTGGTCAGAGACAGGAGAACATTCCTGATGGCAAACGAACAACAAGGCAAGATGTTGGTAGGCCTGGACATTGGTACTTCCAAGGTTGTCGCAATTGTTGGTGCCTTAACAGCTGACGGTGGCATAGAGATTGTTGGTGTCGGAACCCACGTCAGTCGCGGTTTGAAAAAGGGTGTGGTGGTTAATATCGAGTCAACCGTTGACGCGATTCATCGAGCTGTCAGAGAGGCAGAATTGCTGGCGGGATGCAATATCCATTCTGTCTACGCGGGTATTGCCGGGAGCCACATTCAGTCACAGAATTCCAACGGTGTTGTCGCCGTTCGTGGCAAGGAGATTACTGAGCCGGATATGGAGCGTGTGATTGATGCAGCACGCGCCGTTGCTATCCCCCAGGATCGACGTACCATCCATGTACTGCCACAGGATTATTCCGTCGATGACCAGGAAGGTATTCATGAGCCGGTCGGGATGGCTGGTGTGCGTCTTGAAGCGCGGGTCCATTTGATATCTGCTGCGGTAAACGCTGCCCAGAATATCGACCGCTGTATCCAGCGTTGTAATCTCGTTACTGAAGAACTGGTACTTGAGCAATTGGCTTCGAGTTATGCCACGTTAACCGATGATGAGCGCCAATTAGGAGTTTGCATGGTTGATATTGGTGGCGGCACGACGGATATCGCGATATTCGCCGGTGGTGCTATTCGATATACCTCGGTTATTCCCATTGCCGGTGATCAGGTCACCAATGATATTGCCACGGCCTTGCTGACACCGACCCAGGAAGCGGAAAGTCTCAAACTCAATTACGCCTGTGCGTTGCAAAAATTGACGGACGAAGATGAGTTGATCAGCGTTCCGAGTGTCGGAGACCGACCTCCGAGGAAATTGTCGCGTCTTCTGCTGGCTGAGGTCATTGAACCGCGATATGAGGAGCTGTTCCAAATGGTACTGGATGATATTGAGGCCAGTGGCTATGCGGAATACATACCTGCTGGCATCGTATTAACCGGGGGCACCGCCAAAATGGAAGGTGCGGTTGAGTTGGCCGAAGAAATATTTCATATGCCAGTTCGTTTGGCGACTCCAAAGGGGGTATCCGGGCTGGTAGAGGTCGTTGATCACCCAATGTACTCAACAGCGGTTGGGCTGCTCTTATATGCAGCGAAACAACAAAAAAACCATCCCGCAGAAAATATAGAAGAGAATAACGAATCCGGGATTTTTTCACGGATAGCGGAATGGATTAAAGGTAACTTTTAGGCTTTAATACGAGCGGCGCGCTCCTAAGGGGTAACACATGTCTCAGCACAAAGAAGGCGATATGTTCGAACTGGCAGAAGATGTGCTGCAAAATGCAGTGATCAAGGTTATTGGTGTTGGCGGTGGTGGCGGTAACGCTGTTCAGCACATGGTAGAAAACACGGTTGAAGGTGTTGAGTTCATCTGTGCCAATACGGACGCTCAGGCCTTGAGAAGTCTGAGTACAGATACTGTGCTACAGCTGGGGGCTTCCCATACCAAAGGCCTGGGTGCTGGTGCAAATCCGGATGTAGGACGTCAGGCTGCACGTGATGACGAGGAGCGTATTGCCGGAACCCTGAAAGGCGCTGATATGGTGTTTATTACCGCCGGTATGGGTGGTGGTACGGGTACCGGTGCTGCGCCTGTTGTTGCTGAAATTGCCAAGGAAATGGGTATCCTGACTGTTGCTGTTGTTACGCGCCCATTTTCTTTTGAAGGAAAAAAACGTCAGGTTATCGCTGAAGAAGGTATCAAGACGTTATCCGAGACAGTTGACTCTCTGATCACTATTCCGAATGAAAAGCTCCTTGAAGTGCTGGGAACGAATTCCAGCCTGATGGAAGCGTTCGGCAAGGCAAACAGCGTTCTGCATGGTGCCGTTAAAGGCATCTCAGATTTGATCACCCGCCCGGGTATGATCAACGTTGACTTCGCTGACGTTCGGACAGTGATGCAGCAACAGGGTCAGGCCATGATGGGCCGTGGTAGCTCCAAAGGTGACAATCGTGCGATGGAGGCAACTCTCGAGGCGATCGGGAGTCCTTACCTTGAGAATATCGATTTGAAAGGCGCAACTGGTCTGCTTGTTAATGTGACAGCCGGTCCGGATTTGTCTCTGGGCGAGTTTTCAACGGTTGGTGCAGCCATCGGTGAGTACGCGGATGACGAAGCTACAGTGGTTGTGGGTACCGTACTGGATCCTGAACTCAAAGATGAATTGCACGTCACGGTTGTGGCTACTGGTTTGGGTTCAAAAGAAGCCAAAAGCAGCTCCGATGACGCCGCTGAAAAAGTCCAGACAGCCAAGAAAGAAGAGGCTGTAAAACGCCCTGCAGAAAAAGCGTCAGCTGCTCCGGCAGAAAAGCGTGAACGTCCTGCTGCAGTAAAGCGTCCTTCGGGTGGCAGTCGCCCTCGTACGAAAACTGAGGGAGACATGGACTATCTGGACGTACCTGCCTTTCTCCGCCGCCAGGCCGATTGATCAATCTCGAATGAGACACGAGTAGTAGCGCCGATTGACTGAGTTGTTATAATCGGCGCTTAAATTTTCTCCTGCATTCACGCTTTTTAAATGGGCTAATTGTCTGAATGATTCCTCAACGAACCCTTAAGAACACAATCCGCGCTTCCGGGGTAGGATTGCACTCTGGTGAAAAGGTATACCTGACCCTGAAACCAGCTCCAGTTAATACAGGGATTGTATTCAGACGTACTGACATTGAACCTTCCGTTGATATATTGGCGAGAGCTACCAATGTTGGTGAGACCACCTTGTCTACCACGCTTGGCGAGGGTGAGGCCAAAGTCGACACTGTTGAGCACTTGCTATCTGCTATGGCCGGTCTTGGCATCGACAATGCTATCGTTGAAGTCAGTGCTCAGGAAGTGCCTATCATGGATGGTAGTTCCGGTCCGTTCGTCTTCTTGCTTCAGTCTGCCGGCATTCTTGAGCAGCAAGAGGCCAAGCGTTTTATCAAGATCAAGAAGCGCGTTGAAGTCGTTGATGGAGATAAAAGCGCAGCTTTTGTCCCTTACGAAGGTTTCAAGGTTTCGTTTGAGATCGATTTTGATCATCCAGTCCTGCAAAGCAGCGTTCAAAAGGCAAGTCTGGATTTTTCCTCGACGTCCTACGTAAAAGAAGTCAGCCGGGCCCGTACCTTTGGTTTTACCAAAGATCTGGAGTACATGCGTTCCAAGAATTTGGCGCGTGGCGGTAGCGTTAAAAATGCTATTGTTGTCGACGACTACCGTGTTCTGAATGAAGATGGGTTACGTTATGACGATGAATTCGTCAAGCATAAAATTCTGGATGCGATTGGCGACCTGTACCTGCTGGGCCACAGTCTGATTGGTGAATACATTGGCCACAAGTCGGGTCATGGTTTGAATAACCAGCTTTTGCATGAATTGTTAAGTCAGGAAGATGCTTGGGAATTTGTTGAATTCCCGGAAGAAGACGCGCCGGTTGCTTATATGAAGCCAGCGGCATCTGCCTAAACGATATTTTTATTAATATATAAATCGGCCATATACCCTATGGCCTTTTTTATATTCAGGAATTAGAACCTGCGGTAGTAGTTTGCAGATATTGTTATGAATATCATCGTCGTAGGACGTAACCACAGTCAGTCCAGAACCTATCGCTTGGGAAATACAGCCAAGTTGTTTTTGTTTGGTTGTCTCTTCGCGATGCCATTCGCTATGGGGGCGGCGGGTTTTTGGCTAAATGGCTGGTTGCACTCCGAAGACCGGCAGCTGGAAGCATCCGCAACCGAAGCCTGGGAGAAAGGCCTCAGTCAGCAGAGACAAGAGCTGGAATCCGTTCGGGAGCAAACCCGGCAAGAGTTGCAGGCACTTACCGTGCGCTTGGCGGAGCTGCAGTCCCGGCTGATGCGGATTGATGCTCTGGGGGAGCGCCTGATTGCCGTTTCCAAAGTCAATGCCGATGAATTCGACTTTTCCGTTTCACCGGCCCTGGGCGGTCCGAATCTGACCTCCGAGCTGTATCAGGCTCCCACCATTTCATCTGTTCTGGACGAGCTGGCCGATAAGATTGCTTCTCGTGAACAACAACTGGAAATTCTGGAAGACATTCTCGAAGGCAATCGTCTGTCCAGAGAGAAGTTCTTGTCCGGACGACCGATCCAGAAAGGCTGGATGTCTTCCCGCTATGGTACTCGTGTCGATCCCTTTACCGGTAAGCTTGCCTGGCATGCCGGTGTCGATTTCGCAGGTAAACAGGGGTCCGGCATCATTGCTGTTGCTTCTGGTGTCGTGACCTGGTCCGGGGAGCGCTACGGTTACGGCAAGATGGTCGAGGTCGACCATGGCGATGGGTATAAAACCCGTTACGCACACTGCTTTGAATTGAAGGCGAACGTTGGCGATATCGTCAAAAAAGGCCAGGTCATCGCACTCATGGGCAGCACCGGTCGTTCTACCGGCCCGCACGTGCACTTTGAAGTCTACAAAAATGGTCGAACGGTTGATCCATCAGCCTACGTTCATCGAACCTACCGTTAACTCCTCTCTTTGGCGTCTGATGTGGACGCGTCAAAAAATTCTCTGAGAAAACTCTCAGTTGTCACCTGAATAATGTATACAGCCAGATGAGTTCAATGATGACTCATCTGGATCTTGAATTGGATAGAAACATGATAGGCAATATTTTCCGGAAAGTTTTCGGTAGCAAAAACAGTCGTGAAATCAAACGGATGCAGAAGGTTGTTAACCGCATCAATGGCCTGGAAGAAGCGCTGGCTGCTCTTTCCGATGACGAGCTGAAAGCCAAGACCGCCGAGCTGCGTGAGAAACTGGAAGGTAGCAAGGCCCTGGTCGACCTGTTGCCTGAAGCTTTCGCTGTGTGTCGAGAAGCCAGTAAGCGTGTGATGGGCATGCGCCATTTCGATGTGCAGCTGATTGGTGGCATGACCCTGCATGAAGGTCGTATCGCCGAGATGCGTACTGGTGAAGGTAAAACCCTGGTGGGTACCTTGCCGACTTATCTGAATGCCCTGACCGGAAAAAGCGTTCACGTCGTTACTGTGAACGAATATCTGGCTCGCCGGGATGCCGACTGGATGCGTCCGCTGTATGAATTCCTGGGGTTGAGTGTGGGTGTGGTTGTGCCTGGTCAGTCAACTGCTGAGAAGCGTGAGCAATACCAGTGCGACATCGTTTACGGTACCAATAACGAGTTCGGCTTTGATTA
Source organism: Oceanospirillaceae bacterium (assembly GCA_002723385.1). Lineage (GTDB taxonomy): Bacteria > Pseudomonadota > Gammaproteobacteria > Pseudomonadales > Oceanobacteraceae > Oceanobacter. The sequence goes on from PBNY01000037.1 coordinate 21,826, forward strand.
CCTGCGTGACAACATGGCCTTCTCTCAGGAAGACAAGGTTCAGCGTGAACTCTACTTCGCCATTGTGGATGAGGTCGACTCGATTCTGATCGATGAAGCTCGGACTCCATTGATCATTTCTGGCCCGGCTCAGGATCATTCCGAGTTGTATCGCCGCATCAACAAGCTGGCGCCTCAGCTTGAAAAAGCCGAACTGAATGAAGAAGAAGAGCCGATTTCTGGCCACTACACGATTGAAGAAAAGAGCCGCTCAGTTGAATTGACCGAAGAGGGTCACGAAGCGGTCGAAGACATGTTGATTCAGGAAGACATCTTGCCGGAAGGCGAGAGCCTGTACGCACCGAAGAACCTGACGTTGCTGCATCATGTTCATTCAGCTTTGCGTGCACACGTTGTCTACCAGAAGAACGTCGACTACATCGTCAGTAACGGTCAGGTTGTGATTGTTGATGAACACACTGGCCGTACCATGCCTGGGCGTCGCTGGGGGGAAGGTCTGCATCAGGCCATCGAAGCAAAGGAAAACGTCAATATTCAGGCGGAAAGCCAGACGCTGGCCTCTACAACCTTCCAGAATTACTTCCGCCTCTACGAAAAACTGGCGGGAATGACAGGGACCGCAGATACCGAAGCGTTCGAATTCCATCAGATCTATGGGCTGGATGTTGTGGTTATTCCGACCAACAAGCCAATCCAGCGTCTCGACCACAATGACGTCATCTACGCTTCCCAACCTGAAAAATACAACGCGGTGGTTGAAGAAATTCGCCGCGTTATCGAGCAAAAGCGCCCGGTGCTGGTTGGTACGGCATCGATTGAATCCTCTGAGTACGTGTCGCAGCTGCTCAAGAAAGAAAAGATTCCACACAATGTTCTGAACGCGAAAGAAAACGCGCGTGAAGCCCAGATCATTGCTGACGCCGGTCGCCCGGGGGCTATTACGATCGCAACCAACATGGCCGGTCGTGGTACCGACATTATGCTGGGCGGTAACTGGGAATCTGAAGTGGCTCAGCTTGAAAATCCATCTGAAGAACAGATTGCGGTGATCAAGAGCGAGTGGGAACAACGCCACGAAGCGGTGCTGGAAGCCGGAGGTTTGCACATCATCGGTACTGAGCGTCATGAATCTCGTCGTATTGACAACCAGCTTCGTGGTCGTGCCGGTCGTCAGGGTGACCCGGGTTCTACCCGTTTCTTCCTGTCTCTGGATGACAACCTGATGCGCATGTTCATGTCTGAGCGTATGCGCGGCATGATGCAATCACTGGGTATGAAAGACGGTGAGTCCATTGAACACAAAATGGTCACCAACGCTGTTGAGAAAGCACAGCGCAAGGTTGAAGGCCGTAACTTCGATATTCGTAAGCAGCTGCTGGAATACGATGACGTGGCAAACGACCAGCGTTCCGTGGTCTACAACCAGCGTAACGACCTGATGGCGATGGACGACATTTCGGGTGTGATCAGCAACATCCGTAAAGACGTTGTGAACGATGCTATCGATACCTGTATTCCTCCTCAGAGCCTGGAAGAGCAATGGGATGTTCCGGGGCTGGAAGCACATCTGAAGACCGAGTTCGATATTGAGCTGCCAATCCAGCAATGGCTGGAAAAAGACGACAAACTCTACGAAGAAGTCCTGCGTGAGCGCATTCTGGAAGCGGTTGAATCCAACTATGCATCGAAAGAAGAAGCAGTGGGTGATGTTGCACTGAGAACCTTTGAAAAACAGGTGATGTTGCAGATTCTGGACAACCTCTGGAAAGAACACCTGGCGACCATGGATCACTTGCGTCAGGGCATTCACCTGCGCAGTTATGGTCAGAAAAACCCGAAACAGGAATACAAGCGTGAATCTTTCGAGCTGTTCCAGGAATTGCTGAACAGCATCAAGACGGAAACCATTCGTGTGCTGTCTCACGTCAAGGTACGTGAAGAAGAAGATGTACATGAAGTTGAAGAACGCCGTCGTAAGGAGGCAGAAGCCCAGGCGCAAGCGGCACAGTATCAGCATGAATCTGCTTCCGCGATGGCAGAACCAGAACCTCAAGAGCAGGAAGTGGCTGAAGCGCAGCCGTTTGTTCGTGAAGAACGCAAGGTTGGGCGTAATGAACCTTGCCCGTGTGGTTCTGGCAAGAAGTACAAGCATTGCCACGGCAAGCTGTCCTGATCGAGAGGTAAACCATGGCTGTAAATCTGTCTGTATTTGAAGACTTTATTCCCGTCGACGGTGTGAAACTGGGTATTGCGCAATCTCACGTGCGTTACCCGGATCGCGATGACATGGTGCTGATTGAGTTGGCCGACGGTACCCGTACCGCAGGCGTGTTCACCCAGAATGCGTTTTGTGCTGCTCCTGTCAGGGTAGCCAGGGATCACCTGTCCTCGGTCTCTCCGCGTTACCTGATCATCAATACCGGAAATGCCAATGCTGGCACCGGCCCTCAGGGCATGGAAGATGCGCTGGGCAGCTGTCAGCAAGTCGCTGAGGCCTGTGGCGTTTCGGCCAGCGAAGTGCTGCCATTCTCTACCGGAGTTATCGGTGAACTGCTGGATATGTCTGCATTTGAACGCGGTATCCCGGTTTGTCAGGAACAATTGAGCGCCGATCACTGGGGGCGTGCTGCTGCCGGGATCATGACCACGGATACCCTGCCAAAAGGTGTCAGTCGTCAGGTCCGTATTGATGGTCAGTCTGTAACGATATCCGGTATCTCCAAAGGTGCCGGCATGATCCAGCCGAACATGGCTACCATGCTGGCGTTTGTTGCTCTGGATGCCCGGGTTGATCAGGCTATTCTGGACGACTGGATTCGTTCTCTGGCGAACGCTTCTTTCAATCGCATTACCATCGATGGTGACACCTCAACCAACGATGCCTGCCTGCTGATGGCGACTGGCAAAGGCGGACTGGTGATCAACGACGCCAGCAGTGATGCTGCCCTGACGCTGTTTGAAGAATTGAAAGACGTCTTTCAGACTCTGGCACAGGCTATTGTGCGAGATGGCGAAGGTGCGACCAAATTCGTGACGATTGAAGTTGAACAGGCTGCTGAACAGCAAGAGGCCCTGGACGTTGCTTACACTGTGGCACATTCACCTCTGGTGAAAACGGCGATGTATGCGTCCGATGCAAATTGGGGACGAATCCTCGCGGCGGTTGGTCGCGCAGGAGTGAGTAACCTGGATCTGGATCGTATCCAGATTTATCTGAACGATGTTCATATCGTCGAAAACGGCGGACGCTGTACTTCTTACACTGAAGAATCAGGCGCTGCGGTATTCGCACAGTCCGAATTCACTGTGCGCATTGTGCTTGGGCGAGGTGATGTGAAAGAAGTGCTGTGGACATCGGATTTGTCGCACGAGTACGTCAGCATTAATGCGGACTATCGTTCATGAAGCGCGTTCATGTCGCTGTTGCGGTGATCGTGTCACCGCAACGGCAGATCCTCATTGCACGTCGCTCTGATGATCAGCATCAGGGCGGTTTGTGGGAATTTCCCGGTGGCAAGATCGAAGCTGGGGAAACAACCTCGCAGGCATTGATTCGTGAACTGAATGAAGAAGTCGGGTTGGCGACTCAGGTTGAGCAGATGTCGCCACTGACTGAAATACTGTTCGACTACCCGGACAAGCAGGTATGTCTGGATGTGCTTTGGGTGGATGTCGATGTTCAGGCTCTGGACCAGGCCCATGGTGCAGAGGGCCAGCCGATTGCCTGGGTTGGATGGGATAAGCTGTCTGACTACGATTTTCCTGCAGCCAATCAACCGATTCTGGATGCCATTATCCAGCGCTTCCAGTAGCTGTCTTATGCGTCCCTTGGCGCTCCCCGGGTTTGGGGCGCTCCTTTCCGATGCAACTCTATTCCTGAAAAGCCGTCATAAATGGCCATACGGTTAGCGCCAATGTAGCAGCAATGGCAATCAACACCAGCACCAGATCGACAGGACGTTCTGCACACCGCTGGGCAAAGGTTTGCTGTTTCCGGTTGTCCTGCGCGTCTTTTGCTCGCTCCTGTTGATACGCTTCAATCAGTTGACGCGCCTCTTCAAATCGCGATTCGTCTCTCAGCCAGATGGCAGCGACTGAAATGCCCCATTTGCCGGAGTCGGTTTCATAGATATCCAACTGCTGTTGCTCCAACAACACTCTGACCGCCTCAGCTTCGTCTTCTGGAACATCATTCAGCCTGAACAATAATTTAGCCATTAATGAGTTCCTCGCTGGAGAATGATGCCCGCTGCTGTCGTTGGGCAAACAACGCGTACAAGACGAATAGAATGCTCAGGGTCAGAGCGGGGAGTACGTGCCAGATCATAAATGGCGTTTTACCCTCTCTCATCTCGGCCTTGCCCGTAAGGTGCGTCCGCTCCCCGGTTGGGAGCTGAATGATGGTTTCACCTCGGTGATCAACCAGAGCGGTAATACCGGTATTGGTTGAACGCAGTAAATAGCGTCCGGTTTCCAGTGCTCTCATTCGTGCCAGCGCCATGTGCTGTTTGGGGCCCAACGAATCACCGAACCAGGCATCATTGCTGACCGTAATCAGCATGTCGGCTTCAGCTGCCATGTCGGCCACCAGTAATGGATAGGCAATTTCATAGCAAATGTAGGGGGCCAGTGTGAATGTGTCAGCCTCTTTGGTAATTTCCAGCAACGGTTGTTGATCCGAACCACTGGTGAAGCTGGACATTTCCAGATCAAAAAACGGGATCAGGCCGCGCAGTTGTTCCTCGAATGGAACGAACTCTCCAAATGGAACCAGCTTTTGTTTGTGGTAAATGCCGTCCGCTGTGCCCACTGCGACGAGGCTGTTGTGGTGGTAAGCGCCCGCGAGCTCGGTACCGGCCGTATGGCGGTAGACGATGCCGGTGATGAGCCCGCTGTGCTCGGTCTCGGCCAACTGATCAAGGGAATCCAGATAAGGCTGGAAGTATTCCATGACCATGGGAACCGCCGTTTCTGGCCAAAGAATCAGGTCAGACTCCCACAGTTGTTCCGACTGCTCTGTGTATATCTGAATGGTCGGATTGAGCATTTCCGGATTCCATTTAATGTTCTGGGCAATGTTCCCCTGAACAGCGCTGACGGTCAGTTCGCCGGTTTTTTGCGTCCATTCCATCGCCTGCAGTACAAGACCGGCTGGCCATAGCAACCATATTGCAAGGAACATGGCTTTCCGCTGTTTGACTAGCTCGACCATGGCGGCGGCTGTCAGAGCACAAATCAGCGACACACCAAGGCTGCCAATCACCGGTATCCACCCGGATAGCCAGGTGTCCAGATGGCCATCCCCGGCGTACAACCACGGGAAGCCGGTCAAGAACCAGCCCCGACTCCATTCAGCAAAAAGCCAGAAAGCCGCAAAACTCAGCCAGGTATGGGCATTGTTCACCGTCGAGTGGGAAATCAGTTTTCGGCTGAGCCAGAACCAGAACGCAGGAAGTAGTGCCAGCCCTGCTGCAAACAGGAACACCATCAGAATGGCAAGTGCTGCGGGAGTGCCACCATACTGATTCATGCTGACATACACCCAGGAGACACCTGCTCCGAATTTACCCAATGCGTACCACCAGCCAACTCCAAAAGCCTGGGCTGGGGTTCGTGTTCGGGTGATGAAGTAGTAGAAAATGGCCAGACTGAGCAGGCCAACAGGCCACCAGAACAGTGGCGCGAGTGCCAGAGGAAACAATGCCCCCGCAGCTACCAAAACGAATGTCGTCATTCCGCGTTTCAGCATGAAAATCCTATCGGGTGAGGGGGCTTGTCTGGTTCAGTCGGCTGTTTCGTGGATGCGTGTGACTTCAAGCAGATTGATTTGGCGGCTGGTACCGTGAATGACACGGAAATTCCAGCCGGCAATCTGGGTCAGGTCATTACATTCCGGAACGCGACCAAATTTATGAGTAACGACGCCTCCGATGGTATCGAAGTCGTCGTCAGGGATATTGGTATCGAAATGCTCGTTGAAGTCATCAAGCGGAGTCAGGGCCTTGACCACCGTGATGCCAGGTTCAACTTCCTTGATCAGGGTTTCTTCTTCGTCGAAATCGTGTTCGTCTTCAATCTCGCCAACAATTTGTTCCAGCACGTCTTCAATCGTTACCAAACCGGCTACACCACCGAATTCGTCGACGACAATGGCCATGTGGTTCCGTGCGATTCGGAACTCGCGCAGCAGCAGATGCAAGCGTTTGCTCTCGGGTACGACGACTTTTTTGCGGATAACGTCGCGTAAACGGAAGGTCGCAATGTTCTGATCCAGCAATAAAGGCAGCAAGTCTTTGGCTAACAGAATGCCCTGGACATCGTCCGGGTTGTCGCCCATGACCGGGAAGCGGGAGTGAGCAGATTCAATGATGGCAGGCAGGCAGTCTTTCAGCGTGTCGTTGATATTGATCGACACCATCTGTGACTTGGGAATCATGATGTCACGCACTTGCATGTCGGAAATTTGCAATGCGCCTTCAAGGATGCTGAGAGTTTCTCCATCCACAATGCTGCGCTCAGCAGCCTCGCGAACAATTTCCTTGATGTCTTGACGGCTTTGGGGGTCGTCTGAAAAGAGGTCGGTCAGTTTTTCCAGCCAACTTCGAGGTTGCCCGGATGAATCATCATTCATGAGTTATCTTCTTTATAAGGGTCTGGAAATCCCAGTGAGGCGAGAACTTGCCTTTCCAGATTTTCCATGACGTCTGCATCTTCGTCCTTTATATGGTCGTACCCCAGCAAATGCAAGCAACCGTGAACGACCATATGTGCCCAGTGTGCAGTGCTGGTTTTACCCTGCTCAACGGCTTCTTTCTCGACAACGCTGGTGCAAATGATCAGGTCGCCCAGCAGTGGAATCGGAATTTCAGGCGGGGCGTCAAAAGGGAATGACAGTACATTGGTCGGCGAATACTTGCCTCGGTAATCGCCGTTCAGTTGCTGGCTCTCTGCTTCATCCACGATACGAATGGTCAGCTCGGGTTCATCCAGACTGCAAATGCCTTCCAGTGCGGCCGAACACCATGACGAAAACTGCTCTTCAGAGGGCAATTTGTCAGGGTTCTGTTGCTCGCCATACTGAAGATCGAGCACCGGGGTCATGCTTTTCTACCCTCACCGTGGTTGTTGTCTTCAGCGGCTTCTTTTTCGTCAAAACGGTCGTAGGCATCGACGATGCGCTGAACCAGTGGATGACGAACGACGTCCTTGTTGTTGAACATGGTGATACCAATGCCATCGACATCGCCCAGTACACTCAGGCCGTGTTTGAGCCCGGAATGGACGCCCCGTGGTAAATCAACCTGGGTCAAATCCCCTGTGATCACGGCCTTGGAACCAAAACCAACACGGGTCAGGAACATTTTCATTTGTTCGCGCGTGGTGTTCTGGCTTTCATCCAGAATGACGAATGAGTGGCTGAGTGTTCGGCCACGCATATAGGCCAACGGGGCGACTTCAATGACGTTGCGTTCCATCAGCTTGCCGACTTGTTCGAAGCCCAACATTTCGTAAAGGGCGTCATACAGTGGACGCAGGTACGGATCGATTTTCTGTGCCAGATCACCTGGCAGGAAACCCAGCTTTTCACCGGCTTCAACCGCAGGACGTACCAGTAATATGCGTCGTACTTCGTCGCGCTGCAGGGCTTCAACCGCTGCGGCAACCGCAAGGAAAGTTTTGCCCGTGCCGGCAGGGCCAATACCGAAGTTGATGTCGAACTCTCGCACGCGCTCAACGTATTCACGTTGGTGGCGGCCTCGTGGTTTGACCATCAACTGAGGCGTTTTGATGTTGGTTGGGCGTGATGCCCCGGGTTGTGCCTGAGCTGGCTGCTGAATGTCTTCAGCGTCGTTGGTTTCTTCTTGCAGAAACAGGTGGATCAGATCTGGCGTGATCGAGGTGCCATGAGCGGTTTCGCGATATAGGCGCTCCAGCAGATAGCCTGCCCGGCGCGTCAGGCGTTCGTCACCTTCACACTGAAAATTGTGGCCGCGGTTGTAGATCTTGATCTGGTAATGATCAGAAATCTGTCGAATATGAGCGTCCAGATTGCCGCACAGGTTCGCCAGACGGTTCGCATCTTCAGGCTCCAACGACACGTGATGTACGTTGTTGTTTGGTGTCGCCTGTTCTGGCGTTGAATTGGTCAAAAGTGACTCCTTGCAGGAGCTGGCTCAGTAGGCCAGCTCTGGATCAATTAGTTCGCCTCGCAGGCTGTTGGGGTAGGCATCAACAATGTTTACCTTCACGAACTTTCCAATCAGCTCCTGACCGGAATTGGCCAGATCTGATGCTCTGAAATTCACCACGCGATTGTTTTCGGTACGCCCCTGAAGTTCGCCGGGATCCTTGCGGGAAATGCCGGTAACGAGAATGGTCTCCTGATTGCCGACCATACGGCGGCTGATTTGCTGCGCGTGCTGAAGAATGCGAGCCTGAAGGATGTGCAGACGCTCTTTCTTGACCGACTCTGGCGTATCGTCTTCCAGAGAGGCGGCTGGTGTGCCTGGACGAGCGCTGTAGATAAAGCTGAACGACGTGTCGAAGCCAATCTGCTCAATCAGTTTCATGGTCTCCTCGAAGTCTTCCAGCGTTTCGCCCGGGAATCCGATAATGAAGTCCGATGAAATGGATATATCCGGGCGTAACTGACGCAGTCGCTGGATCTTGTCGATGTAGAGATCAATCTCGTGACCCCGCTTCATGGCGGCCAGAATACGATTGGAACCGCTCTGAACCGGCAAGTGCAGGTGGGATACCAGCTCGGGCACTTCGGCATAGACGTCGATCAGGCTGTCGCTGAATTCCAGCGGGTGCGAGGTGGTAAAGCGAATACGATCAATACCTTCGATCTCGGCGACCCGGCTAATCAGCTCGGCCAGATCCGCGATGTCGCCATCGGCGGTATCGCCGCGATAGGCATTGACGTTTTGCCCCAGCAGGTTGACTTCCCGAACTCCCTGGTCGGCCAGTGATTGAACTTCGCTCAGTACGTCTGCCAGGGGACGGCTGACTTCTTCGCCGCGAGTATAGGGGACAACGCAAAAAGTGCAGTATTTGGAACAGCCTTCCATGATGGACACAAAGGCGGAGCAGCCCTCGACTTTCGGGGCTGGCAGGTGATCGAACTTTTCGATCTCAGGGAAGGTGACATCAACGACCTGAATGGCGTTGTCAGCCTTGTTCACCATATCCGGCAAGCGATGCAGTGTCTGGGGGCCAAATACCATGTCGACGAACGGAGCGCGTTTCATGATCGCATCTCCTTCCTGGCTGGCAACACAACCGCCAACGCCGATTTTCAGATCCGGCTTGTCTGCTTTCAGTGATTTCCAGCGACCCAGCTCATGAAAGACTTTTTCCTGGGCTTTTTCACGGATGGAACAGGTATTCAGCAGAATCACATCCGCTTCTTCCGGATTGTCGGTCAGCTCCATCTTGTGACTGTCTTCCAGCATGTCCGCCATGCGAGACGAATCGTACTCATTCATCTGGCAGCCATGGGTTTTGATGTAAAGCTTTTTGGTTGGAGCACTCATGAAAACGGGAAGGACCTGTGTCGGTTGGAAGTCAGGATAAATCGCAAAA
>PBNY01000038.1 GCA_002723385.1 Oceanospirillaceae bacterium
TACTGTTCGGATTCGGCGATCGACCTTAGAATGCGCCACGTCAGCGGTTGATCGCTTCGATCTTTGGGTCGTGAGGGTCGGCTGCGTTCGTGTCTACTTGCTAATAGTTTGAGGAATGAACATGTCACAGTATTCGAAGGACGTTGAGGCAATCGCCGCGCTGCGCGATGCCCAGGGCAGTGCCTGGTCGGCTATCAACCCCGAGCACGCCGCGCGCATGCGCGCCCAGAACCGTTTCCACACGGGTTTGGACATCGCCAAGTACACCGCCAAGATCATGCGTGAAGACATGGCTGCGTACGATGCTGACAGCTCTCAGTACACCCAGTCTCTGGGTTGCTGGCACGGTTTCATCGGTCAGCAGAAGATGATTTCTATCAAGAAGCACTTCGGCAACACCAAGCGTCGTTATTTGTACCTGTCTGGCTGGATGGTTGCTGCTCTGCGTTCCCAGTTCGGTCCTCTGCCTGACCAGTCCATGCATGAGAAAACTGCGGTTGCCGGCCTGATCGGTGAACTGTACACCTTCCTGCGTCAAGCAGACGCTCGTGAACTGGATCTGCTGTTCCGCGCTCTGGACGCTGCGAAAGAAGCTGGCGACGAAGCCAAAGCGGCTGACATCCAGTCTCAGATCGACAACCACGAGACTCACGTTGTACCTATCATTGCTGACATCGACGCTGGCTTCGGTAACGAAGAAGCGACTTACCTGATGGCCAAGCAGATGATCGAAGCCGGTGCTTGCTGTCTGCAGATCGAAAACCAGGTTGCTGACGAGAAGCAGTGTGGCCACCAGGACGGTAAAGTGACCGTTCCTCACGCCGACTTCCACTCCAAGCTGCGCGCTCTGCGTTACGCCTTCCTGGAACTGGGTGTTGATGACGGTGTGATCGTTGCCCGTACTGACTCTCAAGGCGCTGGCCTGACCAAGCAGATTGCTGTGGTTAAAGAACCAGGCGATTCTGGCGACATTTACAACAGCTTCCTGGATTGTGAAGAAATCACTGTTGACGAAATGGGTCAGGGCGACGTTGTTATCAAGCGTGGCGACAAGATCCTGCGTCCTAAGCGTCTGCCATCCGGTCTGTTCCAGTTCCGTCGCGGTACTGGTGAAGAGCGTTGTGTTTTCGACTGTATCGAAGCCATCAAAGCCGGTGCTGACCTGCTGTGGATCGAAACTGAGAAGCCTCACGTTGGTCAGATCAAGGCCATGATGGACGAAGTTCGTAAAGAAATCCCGAATGCCAAGCTGGTTTACAACAACAGCCCAAGCTTCAACTGGACTCTGAACTTCCGTCAGCAAGTATTTGATGCATGGACTGAAGAAGGTCAGGACGTATCCGCTTACGACCGTGCTAACCTGATGTCTGCTGAATACGATGAAACTGAACTGTCTGCAGAAGCAGATCGTCGTATCCAGAGCTTCCAGGCTGATGCATCCCGTGAAGCAGGTATCTTCCACCACCTGATCACTCTGCCGACTTACCACACTGCGGCTCTGTCTACTGACAACCTGGCGAAGGAATACTTCGGTGAAGCAGGCATGCTGGGCTACGTTAAGCCAATCCAGCGTGAAGAGATCCGTCAGGGCATCGCTTGCGTTAAGCACCAGAACATGTCAGGTTCTGATATCGGCGACGCGCACAAAGAGTACTTCTCTGGTGACAACGCTCTGAAAGCATCTGGTAAAGACAACACCATGAACCAGTTCAGCTAAGAACCGGTTCACTAACCCCACTTAGATGGTGTTGTATCAGGCGGCCTTTGGGCCGCCTTTTTCATGTCTGTAACAGCTTCATGTCTGTGATAACGCTCCCGGTCGTTACGTAATTCCCGGATTGTCAAAACCAGCCCCTCACACCGGACGTTCAAAATACTGAGCCAATTGTCAGCTCACTGGATGTTGGCGAATGGTATGGCGGCGGATAACTATTCCTTATTGCGCTAAGGGATTAATCAATAGTGTTGTAGAATATTGTTGCTATACTTTCCAGCAGCTCAATAACTGGTCATTGCCTGAACAACAGATCAAGTCAGTCAGTGGCTGAGCATCGACAATTTTTCCGCCATCCGCATTGATGGAATTCCGGCTCTCATGTCTTCCAAGAACAGCCTCGAACGCATCATTTACGGCGAGTTTCTCAAAAGCTCCCTGGTACCAATACTGGTTATTGAAATTGCGTTGCTGTTTCTTTTTTTCAGCGTTAATCGAACCATTGCCGATCGAAACCAACAGGCCTTGCTGGAGGAAGTCAGCCACAGTCTGGCCGAAATCAGTGGTCGGCAGGCCCGTATCATCGACCAAAAGTTAAATGAGATTTCACGCCTGTCGGTGATGATGCAGCAAGACCATGAATATTTTTTTCAGCAACAGTTTGAGCACTGTCAGGTGCCTGAAACTTCTGAAGAGCTGGTTGTTCACCCAAACGGTGCGTTGTACCTGAAGCATGACAATGGTGGGGCGGGATTGTATTTCTCGGCGGGCCCGCAACTGAATGATCAGAACAGGCTTGCGCTTGCACATTGCTCTCGCGCCATGGATCCCTTGCTCAAGTCGATAGTTGATACCAATCCTCTGGTGGCACAAGCGTATTTCAACACTCCGGATGGCATGAATCGCCTGTACCCATTTATTCCGGACGCCGCAAGTCATTACGGCGCTGCGATCAATATGCCGGAATACAACTTTTATTACCTGGCAGACGAGCAGCACAACCCCGAAAAGCATCCGGTATGGACCAGTGCCTATCTGGATCCAGCGGGACAGGGGTGGTTGATCTCCAATATTGTGCCCATCTACAACAAGGATGTGCTCGAAGGTGTCAGTGGTTTGGATGTCACCATTGACGAGCTGGTGAACAGTATTCTGGATCAACGCCTGCCGTGGAAATCGAGCGCCTTCATGGTTAACGACAACGGCATGATTCTGGCGATGGCCCCTCAAATTGAAAAGCTGCTTGGGCTCATGGAATTAAAGCAGCACACTTATAATCGCAGCATTACTCGCACGGTCGAAAAACCGGAAGCTTTCAATATATTTAATGGCAGCGATGCCGGAATTCGACAGCAGCTGGTCACCATCCTGAAGTCGGAACACGGCGTGCATGAGCTGAAAACTTCCGAAACGACCTACCTGGCAGTTCGTCACACGATTTCTGAAACCGGTTGGCAAGTTGTTACGCTGGTGGATGAGACAGCCTTGTTTGAACCCATTGAGCGGTTACGCGGAGAAATTGATCAGCTCGGCTATGTCGCTATTGGCCTGATGTTACTGTTTTACATGTTGTTCTTCTTCTGGTTGCAGCGCAAGGCCACCCGTTTGGGCACTCGACTTGCACAGCCTGTCGAGGCGCTGGCAGATGCGACGGCGCAATTGGGAGAAACGCTCAAGCCGGTCGAGATTCCACCTTCCGGCATCACCGAAATTGATACGGTCTATGAGCGTTTCAACGATATGGCCAGCGAACTGCACGATAAAACCGAAAGACTGGTTGAAGCCGAGAGTCAGCAACGTGCCCAGCAAGTCACAGCAGCCATGCTGGAGCAGATGGCAACGACCGATCCGCTGACAGGATTGAACAACCGTCGCAAAATGGAAGAAGCACTGGGATCGGAAATTGCCCGCGCCGGTCGATCTCATAAAACCTTCAGTGTCATCATTCTGGACGTGGATGGCTTCAAGGAGGTCAATGACACCCACGGGCATCCGGTGGGGGATCAGGTATTGGTTGAGATTGGCAAAGTGCTGGTCGACTCAGTTCGTCAAGCCGATGTTGTCGGACGTTGGGGGGGAGAGGAATTTATACTGATTTGCCCGGTAACCGCATTGCAGGGCGCCGCCAACGTGGCGGAGAACCTGCGTCAGCGCATTCAGGAATCCAGACTGGAAGTGGTGGGGAGTCTCACCGCGAGTTTTGGCGTCACCAGTTATCAAGCCGGTGATGCCATTGAGGATCTGGTAGCACGGGCAGATCGTGCTATGTATCAGGCCAAGCGAGAAGGTCGCAATCAGGTGCAGGTATATAATTCCAGCATGGCCTGGTAGCGCCCCCTAGCGTTTTTCCAGTACGTGGCGGATACGGGCCTGGGTTTCCGGGGTTTGTAACAGCGCCGAGAAGCGTTCCATTTCACGTTTGACAGTGTCGTTGATGCGCTGCTGGTGGTTCTCCGCGCGGCTTAACGCCTTGATTTCTCGCAGAGAATCGGCTGAATTTTGCAGCAGGGATGCAGCCAGCGATTGCGCTTGGTTCAATGCGTCACCATCTTCCACGGTGCTGTTGAGCAGCCCCCATTGGCTGGCTTCTTCGGCGGAGAAAAAGCGCCCTGTCATCAGCAAATCAGCGGCATTCTTCGGGCCGATGGCTTCCTGCAACAGAACCGAGCTGGCGCCCTCAGAGGTGACGCCGATGCGGGCAAATGGCAGTGCATAACGAGTGCTTTTTCCTGCCACTGCCAAATCGGCGTGTAGCAGGATATTGGCACCAAGCCCCACCGCCAGGCCTTCCTGAGCCACAATCAGGGGTTTGGAAAAGCCTGCCAGTGCGTCAAAAATACCTTCCACACCGTTTTTAACACCGTCAAGATCGCCACCCGGCAACAAATCGGAAAGGTCGTTACCTGCAGTGAACGCCTTGTCTTGCCCGGTGATGATCAAGACACGAATGGCTGCATCCTCATCACTGGTTCTGATTGCATCGATCAGTTCCCGGTAGGTTTGAACCCGGATTGCATTCAGCACCTGGGGACGGTTAAAGCGGATGATGGCGACGCCTTCTGACTGGCTGTATTCAATATCCTGATACATGGATGCTCCACGCTGTTTGTCATTTTTATTAGTGATTAAAATTCAATATAGCTGTTCCTGTTCGTTTTTTGAAGGCATTGTATCGCCCCTTCAAACCTCTTAGCATGTCGGGTCGATCAATACTTTCCGGGTTTGGCCCGGCATACGGAACCTGGCCTTGAACCCCGACCATCCTGCTCCCAACAATCCTGAATCGGCTTCGGACATCACCGACGTCAGCGCTTCGCTGACACTGGAGCAACAACAGGTTGCATCCCATCAGCAGGGCCATGCCCGGGTCATTGCTGTTGCAGGGGCAGGCAAGACCACTACCCTGATTCACTTCATTCATAACCAGCTGCAAGCGAAGGTGTCGCCGCGTCGAATGCTGGTACTGATGTACAACAAGTCTGCCCAGCAAGATTTTCAACACAAGCTGCGACGCCATGTTCCGGGACGTGTATTACCGGAAATTCGCACTTTCCATTCACTGGGCTGGCGGATTTATCAACGCCTGATTCAGGATGGCGTATTACCCGCGTATCAGGGCAAGTTGTTGTCGGAAGGCGAGATGGATGGCCAGATTTGGCGCATGCTGCAGCAACTGTCGGATGGTGATGTGCGTCAGGATGTTCTGTCCCAACGCAAAAAATGGGTTGAACCGGCAATGGCTTTCATCGATCGGGTCAAGACTGGTCTGGATTCTCCAGAGCAGGTGTTTGAAGCAATGGACATGCCATCGGAGTGCAGTGTTTTCGTTGACGTATTTACGTTGTTTGAACGCTGGAGGAAAGAACAGAGGCGTATCAGCTACGCCGACATGATCTACGATCCGGTCAAATGCTTCGAGGAACATCCCGAGGTCGCAGAGCGTTTTGGCGGTCACATGCAGTGGATACTCGTCGACGAATATCAGGACATCAACGCAATTCAGCAACGGCTGATTGAAGTGATTCATGGCCAACGAGGCGCCGTGATGGTCATTGGTGACCCGGATCAGACCATCTATGAGTTTCGAGGCTCAAAGCCCGAGTACATTGTATCGGGGTTTGAACAACGGTTTGGACACGAGCAGGGACTGAGAGTAGAGCAATACCAGCTTCCTCATACATTCCGTTACGGTCATGGCCTGTCTTTGTTGGCCAATCATCTGATCCAGCACAATCAGGAACGTGATCCGGTTTTGTGCCTGTCTCATAACAGCACGCCACCGACTCGTATTCATCGCCACGAAGCCAGTTCCACACAGGAAGCTCAAAAAGTCGTTGCTCTGATCAAGCAAGCCGCTGCCGAAACCGAGCTGGAAAACATTGCCGTTATACATCGATTATGGGCCTTGTGTGCGCCTATAGAACTGGAATTGCTGCGCATCGGCATGCCGTACCAGTTACATCACAGTCGATCCGTACTGGAACGTCAGGAGTTACAGATATTCTGGTTGTTGCTGGAAGTGGCTGCGGGTGAGTTTTCTATTCGCGACGTGCCGCAGCGACGAGAAGCCTGGTTGTTGTTGTTGAGCACTCCCTATCCCAAGATCAAGCGTGATGTGCTGGAGCAGCTCGCAGATCGCCTTTCGCACGAAACGGATCGATTGGGCGTGGCGCTGCAGCAAGCAATTCCCAAGTCTCTGAGCCGCTGGCAGAAGCAGCAACTGGAAGTCAGAGCCGAGCTACTGGATAGCGCTGAGTTTCATGCCCGGTTGCCGGTTCAGCGTTTATTGTCTGCCTATGTGGAACAAACGGAGTTGGAGCAGGGCATCGAAGACTCCGCATTTTCCCGCCAGCAGGTGGAAGACCGACTGCAAACCATACGGGCCTTTGTTCGCTTTATGGCCAGCACACGATTACCCGCCAACGAAGCTTTGGCGTACTTGCGTGATCTGCAAACGCAGCGCCTGGCTCAACAGGCCAAAGCAAGCGCAGGAAGCGGAGAATCCACATCGAGCCAGCAAAAATGCGGTGTTCAGCTGACTTCCATCCACAAGAGCAAAGGACTTGAGTGGCATACCGTGATTATTCCCGGGCTGAATGGCCACTATTTTCCGTATCAACCAGAAGGCGAATTTGCCTCACCTCCGAGTGAAGAAAGCGAACGCCGGCTGCTGTACGTGGCCATGACTCGCGCGCGATCTCACCTGCACCTGATTGTTCCACCTGATGTGAGTCCCGGCAGGGAAGCCGATGTCGATACCATCGACCGGGAGCTGCCCAGCTGTTTTGAAACCGAGTTGAATATCCGCAACTGTCAGCGTATTACCAGGGCCCTCGAACAGGGAAATGCATCGGTGACTCATTCAGGCAAACCAACAGAATGGCTCAATCGCTATTTTCAACAGTCCGGGGCAGGACAGGATCTGAAGGTGAACATCACCCCATCCGACAACCATCGTGCAGGTGCGCTTTCCGTGAAAAGCACCTCAGGGGGAACCGGAAAGCCCGCTCCGGAAAGGTTACGAGCAGGGTCCTTCCGGTCAGCAAAAATGCGTAACGCTGAGGTTCTCAAGGTTTCAAATCACCGATCTGACCCGGAAAAGCGAGTGCAACATGAGATATTTGGGGAAGGCCGACTGGTTGAAGAACAGGAGCGTTATTGGGTGATACACTTCGATGCCGACAAGTCGCCCAGAACCCTGGATAAGTCCATGTCTGAGGCAATGATCAACTGGCTGTAAGTGTCCAACTGTCGGAAGAGAACGTAGAGGATTCAGGATGAAAGCTGTTGCATACGCGTTACGCCTGATATTCATGCTGACCCTGTTGCTGATCAGCCTGGAGTTGACCTGGCGTTTGATGACACCGGGACAACGAAATTACCTGATCCACCAGATACCCGCGCCCATTCTGCAGCAGTTTCCGCTCAATCCAGCCCAACCCAGCCTGATTCAGCGCTTTGGCCCCCGAGTCCTGATTCCCGAACGCCCTCTTTCCGGAGATGACCAACCGTCTTCTGTTGCGCCGTCCGGTGGAGAATCCCGGGGAATATCCATTTCCTGGCCGGGGCAAGATGGGCCAGTCATGCATGCGAACGGCACCTTGTGTCTTAAGCCGGATTTCATCAAACCTCCAGAACCCAAAGCTCAGGTGAGCGGTGTGTACAAGTGGGTGGATGAAAACGGCAAGGTGCACTTCGGTGACAAGCCGACAGAGACCAGCGAAGACCTGAGCAAACGCTATCAAACCCGAAATTCCGGGATGGAGCTGGTGATGGAATATCGCGATTGGTCAGGTAACAAGTCCATCGAGGCCGATTTGCAGAAAGAAGCGGAATTAATGTATCGGATTTTTAGCCAGTTTGTGCCCAAAGCGCATCGGCGGCCGGTTGTTCTGAATATTACCCTGTTTGAAAATCGTCAACGCTTCGATGCATATCGTGTACAGCAGGGAATTGGTGCGAATACCGGAGCCTTCTATCGCGGCGAAGAGCATCGTATTTACATGCCCATGCTTCGGTCTGAAAAAGCCACTCGAGCGGTTGCTCGTCATGAAATGACTCACGCCATGACGGTCGCCATGTTGGGCACCTTGCCCATCTGGTTAATGGAAGGCATCGCGGAATACATGCAACGACTCAAGTGGCAGATGAGCGCAGCGTCTGTTCCTGTGGATGTCTGGGCGTTGAGGCACGTGAATCCAAAGGCGCCAGCGACCATCAAACAACTCACCGGCATGAGCCATCAGGACTTTTATGCCCGGGGCAAAAACAACAACTACGCGCGGGCATCTTTATTGGTGCATTTCCTGATTGGACATGCGGATGGCAAAGCCTGGTTGAAACAGTCACTGGCCAGGTTTGCCGAGCAACCCTGCCGACCCTTCGACCCAGAGCAGGAGTTCAACAGTTTTTATCCCGGCGGCCTGGCCAGTGTCTCGGAGCGCTTCGAGCAATGGCTGGATGCACGGGAACACTTGCCGCATCGTTACTAACGGCGAGCAGGGTGTGGGTAAATCTGTGCCAGTGGTTGCGTCTTTAGGTGTAGGTGCGAGCGGTAGTACTGATTCATACACTTGTTATACTCGGCTTTTCACCCGTAGAGAACGACCCCTGTAGCCGACACTTTTTCCGGTCGAATCCACGTCGCCTTTGCATACACACATGTTTCCGTGAACTGGAAACCTCAAATGGAAATCTCTGATGACCATCGAACACCATAAAGTAGTGAGCATTCACTATAAGGTAGTTGACGCTGCCTCTGGCGAAACCATCGACTCTTCGGAAGGAGCCGAGCCGCTGACTTATCTGCACGGCGCACAGAACATCATCCCGGGGCTGGAAAAAGCACTGGAAGGCAAGCAGGTGGGTGACGAGTTTGAAGTGACGGTTGAAGCTGCTGATGCCTACGGTGAGTACGAAGAAGACCGTGTCCAGAAGGTGCCTCGTGAAGCGTTCACTGGTGTCGACGAAATCGAACCGGGCATGGCGTTCACCGCTCAAACCGAACAAGGCCCGGTAAACCTGGTCGTGGTTGAAGTGGAAGAGACCACCGTGACCGTAGATGCCAACCACGTGCTGGCGGGCAAGGCTCTGAAATTCAGCGTCAAGGTTGAAACCATTCGTGACGCGAGCGAGGAAGAACTTGAGCACAATCATGCTCATGGTCCAGGCGGTCACCAGCACTGAGTTTGACTCGGCCTGAAAAACAATAAAAAACCGGGATTCGAAAGAACCCCGGTTTTTTATTGGACGCGTGAAGTCTGGCCCTGTCAGTTCAGGCCAGATCGCGGAACTACTTGCTCAAAGCCTGCTTGACCGAGAAGTCCATTGGCTCAGGTTTCCAGAAACCCAGATCCGGGGCGAAGTCCAGACTGCCTTTCAGATCAATGTCCATGTCCTTGCTGCCTGTCAGCATGCTCACCAGGCTGCTGCCCAGCTTGGCGAAACTCAGATTCACCGGAATCGTGATCTGATGTTTTTCGCCTTCCTTCAGTGAAACGGATTTAACGCTGCCACCGCCCAGAGACTGACCGGCGGAGACAATCTGATAGTTCAGCTGGTTCAGGTCGATACCAAAGGAATTCGGATTGGTCACGTCCAGTACCAGTGTCATTTCGGCACCTGTCCAGCCGACTTTGCCCAGGCTCGCATCAGCGAAGCTGACTTCCGGGCGCTTTGGAATCGGCAACGAGCTGGCGAAGCTGACGGGGATGCGCATATCACCAATCACCGGCAAAGCGACTTTAAAGCCTGCGTCTATGCCGTAGCTGAATTCGTCCTTGTCTTTCAGGCTCGAAATCGCGTTGTAGATGTCAGCGAACTTCAGCGTCAGAGGCACCGATGTCGCCGCACTGCCATTGGCCGGAACACTCAATGGACTATCAGACTTGTCCAGAGTTGCCAGGGTGCTTTCTTCAACCGCCAGTGCCAGGTCGAAGCCCGTGGTGTTGAAGCCGAAACTGTTCGGGTTATTGACGTTCAGATCCACCAGCATGCTGACGCTGTCCAGGGTCATATCAGTGATATTGACACCTTTAACGTCGGCGGTTGGTTTCTGAACGTGTTCCTTGATCTGTTCTTGCAAAGACGCACAACCGGCAAGGGTCAGCACAGCCACTGGCATAATCACTTTGGTGAGAGTACGGAGCATAATCAGTCCTTAAATAGCATGATGCATGTTGTCATCAATAGTAGGAGATTCCTGATCCGTTGTAAGGCGGATGTGTCCTGAGCCCGCAATTTTTTGGTCGCTGTTTCATTTTTAGCAACAAAGGGTTCTGAAATGTCCGGTTCGTCCTTTCTTTGTTATGTATTATCCTGTTGTCCCTCAGCCGTCTTCTTCGACATGTTGCTTCTATGACCCACTCCTCCTCCACCCAGGCATTGCAGCCCTATCTGGTGTTCATGCTGGCGGCTCTGTCTGCACTGACTCCGCTGGCCATTGATATTTATCTGGCCGCCATTCCCACCATTGCTGATCAGCTTCAGGTGCCATTCCACGACGTGGAAATCTCCATCAGCCTGTACATGATCAGTTTCAGTGTGGGACAGCTGCTGGGCGGGCCATTTTCGGACTACATCGGACGTCGTGCGTCGGTACGTATTGGGCTGGGGATTTTCGTGATTGCCAGTACCCTGACGCTGGCGGTTCCGACGTTGGAAATGTTGTGGCTATCGCGAGTATTACAGGCATTTGGGGGTGGATTGGCGAGCGTCAATGCGGCCGCGATCATTCGCGACGTCAGCCGTGGCAAGGAAGGCGCTGCCAATCTGGTACGGGTCGTTCAGGTGATGATGTTGGCACCGCTGATTGCACCGTTACTGGGAATGATCATTCTGAAACTGGTGAACTGGCAGGCGATTTTTGGCTTCCTGTTGTTGTATTCGGCTGCTTTGCTGGTGCTGTTTCATCGCCAGCAGCAGGAGACAAGACAGACGCAGGTCAGTGGGAATCTGTTTCAGCGTTATGCGGTGGTGCTTAAAGAACGCCGAAGCTGGCGTTACATCGCCACCGTGTGTACGGCGTATGCCAGCTTGCTGACCTGCGTAACGATTTCGCCCGGAGTGTATATGGGACACTTCGGTATCTCTGAAGTCTCGTTTCCGCTGTATTTTGCACTCAATGTGTTCAGCTTGCTGGCGGCCAGTCGCCTTAACTTGAGAATGCTGAAGCAGCATGAGCCCGGAGTACTGATTGAATATGGACAGACCGCACAGGTGGTTCTTGGCTTGTTATTACTCACTTATGTGCTGGTGTCCAATGCTCCGAGCTTCTGGATCGTGATGCCTGGTCTCACCCTGATGATGGGATGTCATGGTTTGCTGATTTCCAATTCCACCGCATCGACAACCGAGTACTTTCCCAATCACAGCGCGACAGCCACGGCGTTACTCGGATCCCTTGGGTTTGTGACGGGAGGGCTGACGGGTTGGGCAACCAGTCTGATCACCGATGGCAGCTCCGTGGCTCTGGTAGCGGTTATGTCGGCTGCGGCTATGTCTGGCATTCTGTTGCGTCGGGTGTTGCCAAAGGGGGCGGATTCCGTGGAACAGCCTGAATTGAAGCAAGCTGAATCGGCACAATCCAAATCCGGCTGAAACGCCACCAACGTAGTGGAGCAACCCTGTCTTTTAACA
Organism: Oceanospirillaceae bacterium; assembly: GCA_002723385.1. Classification (GTDB taxonomy): domain Bacteria; phylum Pseudomonadota; class Gammaproteobacteria; order Pseudomonadales; family Oceanobacteraceae; genus Oceanobacter. The sequence goes on from PBNY01000038.1 coordinate 11,852, forward strand.
GCGCATGAATCCGATCTTTTTTGTCTACGGAACCCTGAGGCCGGGCTGCAACAACGCCATGCAAAAGCTGTTGCAGAGACGGGCTGTGTACATCGGGCGGGCGAGAACTTCAGGCGCTCTGTACCGTGTGCATCCGAATTATCCGGGCCTTGTTCTGAATACCGGAGCGAACAGGGCTGGAGTCTTGGGTGATGATAAACAGGTCGTGGGTGACGTGTATCGCATTCTGGATTCGGCCCTGGTTTTCAGGCTGGACGAATACGAAGGCTGTGCCCGACATTCTCCTCGGCCACATGAGTATGTGCGACAGCAGGTATTCGTCAGACTGGATGCGTCGTCAGAATGTGTAGAAGCCTGGACATACGTGTATCAACGTAATGTCCAGCGCTTCCGCAGAATCTCATCCGGCGATTTTTTGAATCAGGGTTGAGATACAACCAGTACGCCTTCAGAGTCGCCCACCGCGCGGGCTTCCGGGTCGTACATGTCTTCAAGCAGTGGGACAGGAATCTGGTAGCTGCCCGGAGTAACTGCGCGAGCCAGATAGTGAATCCTCACTGATCCGCGTGCCCCCCAGGAATCCCCCAGAGCCAGAGCCGTGATGAAACGATCATCGCGATACTCCTGGTGCTGGATATCCGCGCGTTCGTACCAGTAGCCCAGGGTTTGGTTTTCGATCTTCAGTTCCTTGAGCTTCAGGCTGTCACCCAGGTTCTGGTTTTCCAGTTCCAGACCTGCAGGAATCAGATCCACCAGTAACAGGTCCGGGCGGTACTCCTTGCTACTCAAGGTCAGCTGCGCGACCACGACGTCACCAACGTTCAGCTGCATCTTGCCGTCTTCAACAGCGACAGGTTCGCCCTTGGGGGTGAAGTAACGGCGACTGACCTTGACACCGCCTGATTGACTGGCTTTGGCGACCTTCGGCAGCCCTTGATACGTCAGCTCAACCCCAAGGGAGCGTTCGCCCTGGTTCTGAACCGAGAAACCGCTTTGCAGGAAGTTGCCCGCAGCGCGTTCAACGATCAGGCCTGTGCTGTCAATCCGTTGCTCTGCATCACCGAAGACCAGTTTGGCTTTGGTTTCCGAAGCCCCCTGTTGCTCCTGTTCGAGAGCTGCCATGTACAGGGCATTACGCTCCTGAGTGCTGAGATAACGGCGTTTGCGCAGTTCGTTTTCCAGCTCCATCAGCAAGTCGTCGGCGTGGCCGCTGCTGTCCTGAATGTTCATCAACAACCGCGCCTGAACCGCTTTGTCACGGATGCTGGAACCGTAGTCGCCGATGTAGACCGGCTCTCGATCCGCCCTGGCTGCGCGTTCCAACAGCTCACGTGCCAGTTTCTTGTCGCCTTGCAGCTGGGCGGCCAACGCCAGCCAGGTCAGTGGAAGGGCTTGTTCTGGCTTGGGTGCTGCGACCGCCAGTTTGCGAATGTTTGGCAGCGAAATACGCTGGTGGCGAGCCAGTACGTAGGCGGCGTAGCTCTGATAGCTGAAGCGATACAGATCCTGACGCTGGCTCCAGCGCTCGCGCAGGGTACCTCGGCCACGGATGTAGTCGTTCAGGCGCTTCAGGGCTTTGTCGAGCATGGCCTCATCGACCTTGATGCCCTGTTGCTGGGCTTCGGTCAGGAAGTCGGCAGCGTGCACCGTCAACCAGTGTTGTTCGTGCTCGTCGGTGGATGACCACAGGCCGAATCCGCCGTGGCTCATCTGACGTTTGGCGATGCGTTGCAGGCCGTCGTCAAGAGCATGTTTACGCTGCTCGGCGGGGCTATGATCCAGCCCGAGGGAACGCAGCTTGTCGTCGATGGCGTACAACCATGGCCAGGTGCTGCTCAGGGTTTGTTCCAGACAGCCGTAAGGGTAGCGAAGCAGGTTGTCCAGCTGGTTGTGGGGATTCAGATTGGCGCGGCCATTCAGCGTGGCCTGAACCTTGAGAGATTCGGGTTTGAGAGTGTCCAGCGCATTGGCGTCCACCGCCAGAACCTCTTCCGACTGCAAGCGATTCCGAACCTGCAGGGTTTCTGCGGGTACAGCCGGGCGGCTGATCAGTGTCCATTCCCGTTCAATCGGATAGTCCGGGTGACCCAGCACACTGGCCTTGAAGGTCATCCGACTGAGTGTCGAGCCGGGCAGGGTTTGCTCCGGTGCGTAGGTTGCAGTGAACGGATATACCAGCGTCTGTTTTTGTTTGTTCTGCAAGGTCAGTGACTGCTTGCTCTGATTGTCGGTCTCGTTCGTCATAGAGACCGGGCCGAACGCCTGCATGGAGACATCCAGCTCAATCGGTGCACCGCTGAGGTTGGTGATATCCAGAGCGATATTCGATTGGTCACCGATGGCGACAAAGCGCGGCAACGACAGCTGGGTAACCACAGGTGCGGCAACAATCACCTCGGCATCCGTCATACCGACTTGCTGGTCGTTGAAGGCCACCGCCATCAGTCGCAGACGCCCGTTGAAGTCGGGCAGCTCCAGCGGAATCTGTGCCTTGCCATTGTCGACGGCCACCCGACCGGAGAACAACGAAACGATCTGAACCTCCGAACGAGCCATGTCGCCGCCACGAGCCATCGCGGCATCGCCACCGAAGCGCAGTCGCGCGTTATTGGCGTTATTGAAATCGATTACGTGGCCGTACTGATCATAGAGATCGACACCATAGCGACGTGGCTCGAAGAAGTGCTTGAACGGATCGGGCGTCTTGAAGCGGGTGACGGACAATACACCCACATCCACTGCCGCCAGAGTGACCCAGGCCTGTTTGACCGGCCTGCCGCTGTGGCTTTTCACGTCCAGATCCAGTGTCACGGTGCGGTTGGGCAGCCACTTTTCCGGTGTGTGAAGGGTGATGTCCAGTTTTCTGCTGTCACGATTCAGTGGCAAGTGGGTCAGGCCGATGGCGCGGGTGGGGGCGATTCGCTGTTCATCGTCTGACGGCTGCAGGTGGAGGACACTGATGTAGGTGTCATGCCGCGTCCAGCTTTTGTCCACCGGAATATCGACTTTGGTGCCAGCGGCAGGAACCACAATGCGTTTGCTCCAGAGTAACTGGTCGGATTCAACCAGCACCAGCGCATCCCCGGCCGCCGGTGCCTTGACGCTCAAACGGATCACATCACCTGCCTGGTAGGATTCCTTGTCCATCCCCAGGGTGACCTGATCCGGGCGCGTGCCATTTTGTTGCTGATCAGCGTAATGCCAATAGCGATGGCTTCCGGCCTCGAATTCGAACGCGCTGGTGAGGTTGGTTGTAGTGTCGGTCACTTCAAGACGATATTGACCCCATTTAACCGGCACCTGAATCTTGCCGGGTTGTTTGTCATCCAGAGACGCACTGAGGGACAGCTCGGTATAGGCACGATCGCTGCGCTCGTGATACCAGCCGCGTCCGCTGCTGTAACGCCAGTGATATTGAGGGGTGCGGTTGACCAGGCGCACCTGAAGATTGCTGGCGGGCAACAGCGCTTTGCTGCCATCCGTGCGAATCAGCTCAAATTCGGCCATGCCGTTGGCACTGGCGTGTTCCTTGAACAACGGACGAATCCCAACCAGTTCTTTCGACGGCAGCCAGACACTGCGATGACGTCGAGTCACCGAACGTCCCCCGGTTTCGAACAGATTGGCGGTGGTCCAGACCGCCATGGGGGAGTGGGCGTCTTTCCAGCGATTGTCGATCTTCAGCACAAGCTTGCCGTTGTCATCCATGCTCAGGTTGTTCTTTTTCCAGTCAGCCTCATGGCTGGCGTCGTACGGGTTGCCAAAGCGGAACTGTTTCCAGTTCTCGAACGGTGTGGCCGTTGCGGAAACCCGGAAGGTTGCATCAAGACGATTGCCTGCTGCCGGAGCGCCATAAAGGTACTCCCCCAGAATTGACAGCTTGAGTGTGTTCTTGCCGTACGCCAGCGTATCTTCCTTGCCGGGATTGAAGGTCAGCTTCAACCGCTCTGGCATAAAGTCTTCGATCTTGAAGGCGTAGGTGACCGTCGGCTGGTCGTTCGGCATATCCACTTCAAAGCGCCAGTCGCCGGTCATGGCATCGGCGGCGAACGCATTGGAAAACTCGTAGTAGCCCTGGCTTTGAGGGCGCAGTTTGACGGTCTTGAGAGTCTGACCATCCGGACGTACCAGACGCGCTTCCAGCATTGGCGCTTTGACGGTCTTGCCATCAGAATCACGAAGCAAGGCGCTGAAATGTGCCGTTTCACCGCCGCGATACAAATCCCTCGGCGACCAGATAAATAACTCGCGATTCACCGCAGGGCGCTGGTGGAGGTTGAAATCCGACAGATCCAGAGCGGCGGTATCCAATGGCAACAGGCTGACAGAAGAGCCCTGGCGAACGGCCAGCATCTGACCATGTCGGACTGGACGGCGCAGGGTATAGCGACCGTCCTGGTCTGTCTTGCCGCGATGGCCGACCGAGCCATTGCGATTGATCAACTCAATGCTGGCACCAGCGACAGGCTGAGTGGTTTCCAGTGAATGCACCAGAATCTGCTGGGTCGAGCCATAACTGCGCAAGTGAATGCCCAGATCCGTGACGCTGAACCAGGTAACAGACACCGGATTGTCAAACTGGCCCGGACGGGACATCACCGCAATGTATATCCCGGCCATCGACAGTTCGGTGAAATCCTGAATCGGCAGATTGACCAGACGACGGCGATTCTGATCCCGGGTTAGCTCGAATCGGCCTTCGTAGACCAGCTGTGCAAACTTGGGAATGTTATCCAGCTGATAGAAGCTGCGACGGGTGCCGTGCCAGTTACGCAGAGCACCAATCTTGTCGTCGTCCACCCGGAAAAAAGACACGTTGGCTTCGGGCACATTCTGGGCGTAGACCGGCAAGCCACGATGTCCGTGCCGGGGAAGAATATGGCCGTCACTGGCGAAGGTCAGGCTGGCAGGGGCGGGGCTGGTTTTCACGGTCACGGAGCTGGAACGATTCAGCGTGGTGCCGTTGGCCGCTTCAATACCCGGGGACACCGAGATGTGGTACGACGTATTCGGCTTGGCGCCGACCATATATAAGGTCTGTGCGTCTTCCGACAAATGCCATGCCTTATTGCGGCTATCGACCTTGATGAAGTTGTTGAACGGCCTGGATGCATCCAGAGGAACCGAAAACAGAATCCCGACGGTACTGCCGTCGTCGTAGGTCATTTCACGGATGTCCGCGACAGCCACTTCAATGCCGTCATAACGAGGGTCAACAGGACGCTGAACCGCCTCTTGAATTTCGGCGTCTGCCGATACAGCTGCCCTGGCGCCTGCAGATTTCACAGTGGCGGAAGGCTGGAGGGGTTCAGGGGTGGACAGTGCGACCGGTTCAGGCGCAACCTCCTGCTTGTTCGCCTCGGCAGAGGCGTCAGTCTGAACCGATTGCTGCGAATTGGCTTTGGAAGCGTCAGGGTCTTCACTGCACCCCACCGTCAGCATCGAGACCAAAAATAAAGCAATCCAGCCCCGGCGAGCATGGCCAGAACCTGGGCCAGTACAACCGGCAGAGCGACCCAATAACGCGAGAGACTTTCTCAAGCCATCCATAGCGGACTCCTGACAAAATGCAGTGATAAGTCGCCGCAGTATAGCCGCTGTTGATAGCGGTGTAGATGCCCCGACACAGAGGATCACATCCAGCTCAAACACAGTGAGCAAGCGACGACGCCATGCTTGGCTAAGCGACATCAGACAAGTAAACTAACGCCCTTTTCGTTTTTTGACGGAGCCGCCTGGATACACTTGCATGGCTTCGTCCCCCCGATTGGAGAGATACATGTCAGACGTCAAGAAAGTGGTTCTGGCGTATTCCGGTGGTCTGGACACTTCCGTAATCGCCAAATGGCTGCAAGAAGAATATCAGTGTGAAGTTGTAACCTTTACCGCCGACCTGGGTCAGGGTGAAGAAGTAGAACCGGCACGCGCCAAGGCCCAGGCCATGGGCGTCAAGGAAATCTACATCGACGACCTGCGCGAAGAATTTGTGCGCGACTTTGTGTTCCCGATGTTCCGCGCCAATACCCTGTACGAAGGCGAATACCTGCTGGGCACCTCCATCGCCCGCCCGCTGATCGCCAAGCGGCTGGTGGAGATCGCCGCGGA
>PBNY01000039.1 GCA_002723385.1 Oceanospirillaceae bacterium
AGTGATCACCGATCTGGCTCGCAATCAGCTCAGCAGCTACAAACAGTTGCCAGTTAACCTGTATCAGATCCAGACCAAGTTCCGCGACGAAACCCGTCCACGCTTTGGTGTGATGCGCGCGCGTGAATTCCTGATGAAGGACGCCTACTCTTTCCACGCCAATGAAGAATGTCTGGGCAAAACCTACGACAAGATGCACGCGGCCTACAACGCCATTTTCGAGCGTCTGGATCTGGATTTTCGTCCGGTTCTGGCAGACACCGGCTCCATCGGTGGCGCCGTATCTCACGAATTCCACGTACTGGCCGAATCCGGCGAAGACGACATTGCCTTCTCTAATGCCAGCGACTACGCGGCGAACGTTGAACTGGCGGAAGCCATGCCACGTGAAGATGAACGTCCTGCTGCCACCGCCGATATGGCGGAACTGGATACACCAAACGCCAAAACCATCAATGATCTGGTTGAACAGTTTGGCATCGCCATTGAAAAAACCACCAAAACCCTGATCGTTCGCGGCGAAACCGACGAAGACGGCAATTATGCGCTGATCGCTCTGCTGGTACGTGGCGATCACGAGCTGAACGAACTGAAAGCCGAGAAGCTCGAAGGCATCGCTTCGCCGCTGCAATTTGCCAGCGAAGAAGAAATTCGTGCGGCAGTCGGTGCTGGTCCGGGTTCTCTTGGCCCGGTTGGCATGTCACTGCGAGTTATTGCGGATCGTTCCGTTGCCCTGATGAGCGATTTCGCGGCGGGTGCCAACATCGACGACAAGCACCTGACCGGCATCAACTGGGTGCGAGACCTGGCTGAACCGGAAGTCGCTGACCTGCGTAATGTCCAGGCTGGCGACCCAAGCCCATGTGGAAACGGAACTCTGGAAATCAAACGCGGAATCGAGGTTGGCCACATTTTCCAGTTGGGTACCAAATATGCCGAGGCCATGAAGGCTACCGTCCTGGACGAAAACGGCAAGGATCGCACCATGATCATGGGATGTTATGGTATCGGTGTCAGCCGTGTGGTGGCGGCCGCCATTGAGCAAAACCACGATGACAACGGCATCATCTGGCCTGATGCCATAGCGCCGTTCCACATTGGCATCGTACCAATGAACATGCAGCGCTCAGAGCAGGTGCGTGAAACCACGGACAAGTTGTATCAGGAACTGACCGAGGCCGGCTTCGAAGTGTACGTCGACGATCGCGACAAAAAGACCAGTCCGGGCGTCAAGTTCGCTGACATGGAACTGATGGGCATTCCACACCGCGTGGTGGTATCTGATCGCGGTCTGGATGCAGGCACGCTGGAATACAAGGCCCGCCGGGAAAGCGACAAGCAGGATATTCCAGTGGAGGAACTGGTCGAGTTCCTCAAATCCAGTATCAAATGCTGACATCCTCAAAAGCGGCTCTGTTGCTGCTGATTCTGACCTGCTTCGCCAGTCCGTCCTGGGCTGGTGCGGCGGCAGCAAACGACCCGGAGCTCCGAAAAGCTCTGCTGGACGCCGTCTCCAACGCCGAATCATTCCATGATCGTTTTGAAGCTGAAGTCTGGCTGCTGGACATGTCCAATCGCTTGCAACAAAGTCATTTCAAGCGGTACATGCCAGAGAAAGACGAACGACTGGAATTTTTGCGACTGGTGCACCAGGAGGCCACCCGAGCCGATTTGCCACCGGAACTGGTGCTGGCGTTAATCCAGGTTGAAAGCGCCTTTCAACGCTTCGCCATATCGCGCGTAGGTGCTCGTGGCTACATGCAGATCATGCCGTTCTGGAAGAAGGAAATTGGCCGTGTCGACGACAACCTGATGCACCCTCCGACCAATTTACGCTACGGCTGCACGATATTGCGCCACTACCTCAACAAAGAAAAAGGCAACTGGACCCGCGCCCTGGCCAGATACAACGGCAGCCTGGGCAGAACGGTCTATCCAGAAAAAGTCATGAACGCCTGGCAACAGAACTGGTTCGTGAACTACTGATGATTCCTGCGTACGCCCGTCAAGCATGACAGTTGCATGACGCCCTTCTGATGCATATCAAATCAACAGCATTTCTTATTGTTTTTGGTTGCGGTTCTCATTTGCATATATAAAGTAACAGCACCCGACTTTAGTCAAAGTATTCAACTCGATCTGAGCAGGTGCAGTTATGGCCATTTCCCTTGATTCATCACTTCCCGACAGCAAGTATTCCGTCATTGCCCGGTTGCTTCACTGGGTATCTGCGGCTCTGATCATCTGGGCAACCCTGTCGGGGCTTTCTGTGTCTCTGCTCGACGTCAATGAGAAACTGGCTCATTGGATAGCGGATTTCAACGTCTCGGCGACATTGGTGTTTATTCCTTTCTTTGCCTGGCGGATTGTGCATCGATTGCGTCAGGGGATTCCGGAGTATGGAGATCACGTGTCGATTACGACACAGAAGATCGCGATTTGTGTGCATTGCCTGCTGTACGGACTGACGTCGATTGTGCTGATTTCCGGTGTACTGATGATGGATCGCTCCTTCAGTGTCTTTCATCTGTTCGAGCTACAACCCCTGTTCATCTCTGAGCTGGTCACGCATGGGTTTGAACAGATACACGTTGCCAGCTCCCGCTTGCTTGGCCTTCTGGTGGCTCTGCATATTCTGGCAGTAATCAAACACCAGATTGGCAACACCGGTGTGCTTCAAAGGATGCTGTAAGCTCTGGGTCACTGCCTGACAGCAATGGCTCATCGCTTTTTCTTGTCTTTCTTCTTGCGAAGGAAATCCTTGACCGGCGTTTTGCGTTCCGGGAAGGCTTCATCGAACCGTTTTCGTATCGATTCCACTTTGTCTTCGCGACGCTGATGATCCCGATCAGCTCGGTGCTTTTCACTTGCTGTTGCAAAATCAACAACCTTGGGCTTATCGGATGACGTTGAGCTCGACATAATGGCCCCCTCAAATTATTCGGGTTCAAATAGCCTGTTTTTCAGGCTATAGAAAGACGTAGCACGCATAAATTATGCCCTACCTTTACAGACCCCGGTTACGCTCAATCACCCCATCGACTCATATATGACCTCTTCAGACCTTTCCTCCAGCCTGCCTATTGACTCGGTCCTCGATGACATTCGCTCGCGCCTGAACGATAACCCCAGCCTGCTACTCGTAGCGGAACCCGGCGCTGGTAAAACCACTCGCGTGCCATTGGCCCTTATGGAAGAAAGCTGGCTGGGAGACAAGACCATTGTCATGCTGGAGCCCAGAAGGCTGGCTGCACGCAATGCTGCGACCTTTATGGCCAAACAAATGGGAGAAGCAGTCGGAGAAACCGTTGGTTACCGGATTCGTTTGGAAAATCGTACCTCGGCCCAAACCCGCATTCTCGTCGTCACAGAAGGTATTCTGGCGCGAATGCTGCAGAGTGACCCGGAGCTATCGGATGTCGGCCTGATTATTTTCGATGAATTTCACGAGCGCCATTTGCACTCGGATCTGGCGCTGGCACTCAGCCATCAATGTCAGCAACTACTGAGAGACGATCTGAAGTTGCTGCTAATGTCCGCCACACTGGACAGCGACACACTCAGCGAGTTGCTCCAGGCACCGGTCGTGCAGTGTCCGGGCCGCGGGTATGGCGTCACAACGCAATATCGTGCCAAAAAGCAGCCACAGGAATCCCTCACTGACCACTGCACCCGTGTTATTACCGAAGCACTGCAAGACGAACACCAGGAAGGCCATTTGCTGGTGTTCTTGCCTGGAACCCGGGAAATAATCCAGCTAAAACGCAATCTCGACGAAGTTTTGTCGTCGGCAAAGAATGCCGTATCGAAAAACGCCATTCATGTGCTTCCCTTGCATGGCCGCTTGACAGACAAGGAACAGAAACAGGCTTTGTCGCCCGTCGGCACATCCGAACGAAAAGTGATCCTAGCCACCAATATTGCAGAAAGCTCGCTGACACTGGACGGAGTAAGGATCGTGATCGACTCCGGGCTGGAGAAGCGCCTGTCCTTTAATGCCAGTAGTGGTATCAGTCGACTGACCCGCCGCCGCATCAGTCAGGCATCGTCTGTCCAGCGGGAAGGCCGTGCTGGCCGTCAGGCACCGGGGTGGTGCTATCGACTCTGGCCGGAAACCGAACAAAGCCGCATGACCACACATATTGAAGCTGAAATCACTCAGGCCGACCTGTCTCATTTGTCGTTGGAACTGCTTCAGTGGGGCGCCAATGCCGATGAACTGCTCTGGTTAACGCCACCTCCCAAACCGGCGCTGACACACGCCCACCACTTGCTCACACAGCTGGGAATACTCGATGGCAACGGGCTGACTGAGTCGGGTAAGCAAGCTTCGACTTTCGGTCTGGACCCACGTTGGGCCAGCGCTCTGATCAAAACCGCCCGACATGCTGTCATTGAGTTACCCGAACATCAGGCCATGGAGTGTATCCAGGCCGCCTGCACGCTGGTCGCCATGATCCAGACCGGCATTACGCCAACCAGCACGGATGACATAGAGCGACAGTGGCTGGCACGTCACAGCATGACAGGGGTGATCAGACAACGCTGGTCACATCAAGTAAAACCGCTGGCAAAACGCTGGTTTGAAAACCTGTCCAGGCACCTGCCAATTCCACTCAAACAGACTCCCTCGTCTCCGGGCCAAAACCGTTCTGATGATTCTGTCTCCAATGGGAGTGCCGCAGAACCGGATATCGCCGCAATGATTGCCCTGGCATGGCCTGACCGCATTGCAAGGCTGAGATCCAGTGATGATGAACGACGCTACCAACTCAGCAATGGTACCGGTGCCAGCCTGCTCACCGACTCCAGTTTGCAGGGGCAGCCATATCTTGCAGTCATCGATACCAGCGAATCACGTGATGGCGAAACCCTGATTCGCTCAGCCATTGCCTTGCAAGATCACCACATTGAGAAGCTCAGTGGACAGATTCCCGACCTGATGTCCGAACACATCAAGGTGGAATGGCAGGATTCCGGCGCATTGCTGGCCGAATCCCAACGCTGTATAGGGCGCTGGGTATGGAGACGAGCGCGGCTGGGCAATCTGTCAACATCACAGTGGCAACAGGCCTGGCGAGACTGGTTCAGCACAGCCACAGGCCTGTCGGCCTTGAATTGGGACGATAAAACGCGTCAGCTTCAAGCTCGAATGATGCGGGTTGGGGAACACCTGGAATTCGAGGAGTGGCCAGATGTCAGTGAGTCTGGGCTGATAGATCGAACAGACGATTGGTTATTGCCCTTCCTGAACGGTACCCGCCATCAGCGCGATTTGAAAAAACTGAACCTCCATGACTTGCTGCTCAATCAGCTCAGCTGGGATCAGCAGCAGCAACTGAACAGCCTGGCTCCGGAGTGCTGGAAAGTCGCCAGCGGCTCACGCATCAAGCTCGACTATCTGGAAAATCCGCCGGTGCTGGCGGTCAAGCTGCAGGAACTCTTCGGTTATGAGGAACAACCGGCCATTCTGGGAGGACGACTGCCACTGATGATTCACCTGCTGTCCCCCGCCAAACGACCGGTACAGATTACCCAGGACTTGCCGCATTTCTGGCGCAACAGCTATGAAGCCGTCCGCAAGGATTTGCGTGGCAAGTATCCAAAGCATCCATGGCCAGAAGATCCACTGAGTGCAGAAGCGACAGCATTGACCAACCGAGCGCTGCGAGCAAGAAAGTAACGGCTCAACCTTCAGGCCGAGGAACGGCTACTGCCACCGTTCCTTCTGTTGAGCTTCATCGTCGGACGGCTTGGCCACTGGCGACTTCACCAGCCCATCGGCGTCACGCTCCTGATAAATGCGCGCTCTTGCTGCCAACGCGATACGGTCCTTGGGATGACTGGCAAGGTAAAAATCCCAATGGGTTAGTAGCTGATCCCAGAATCGACGACGGGATAACAGGTCGTCCAGCAACTGAAAATACTCGACACGAGAGACATCCTGCCCCGCCACAGTGGCGTCATCGAGCGCATCGGTAAAACGCTGCTCCTTGTAATGAATCAAAGCACGCTCATAACGAGCCGCAGCGCTATTGCTGTCAAGATCCAGTGCAGTATTCAGGAAATCCATGGCCGCACTTTCATTGCCGGTGCGCTTGGCCCCCTGAGCTTCGCGTACCAGAGCCATTACCACCACTTCCTGCAGTTCCAGCAACCGGGTGCTGTTTTTGTCCAGCTTCTTGGCTTCTCTCAGCTCTGCTGCAGCATTCCGGTACTGCCCCAGACCAGAATAGGCTTCAGCCTGCCCCAAATACGCCTCAATGGTCGCAGAGTTGTAACGGGTCACGGCATTGAAATCTTTCAAAGCATCGCGGTAGCGGCGCAGTTTCAAATCCGCCTTTGCCCGCTTTTGATAAAACTCGTAATGATGCCCGGACTTCAGTGCGCGAGTGTACAGCTGGTGTGCCTGCTGATACTGCTGGCGTTTCATTTTGTGGTCGCCCTGCATTGCACTGGAATAGGCTGGCATGAATACCAGCAATCGATTCAGATGCTCCGAGCGTTTTGCCTGAGTGGCAAACTGATCCATCGCCCGTGCCGAACCACCCCACTCCGGGGTCAGAAACTGCAAGTAACTGGTTCGGATAAACAGAGACCCGGGCACGGCCTGAAGTCCGGAGTCGAGATGCTGGCGAAGCTGATCGCGCTCCTGGGTCGCAGCGGCGACTCCCAACAACAACCCATACGCCACACCAGACTGACGATTCTTGCCAATGGCCGCATCGATATCGCTCAAGGCGTTGTAGAAGAACTTGTTTGAACGCTGCTCATCCACCGGGTCGCGTGTCTGTTTGGCCAAAGCGCGGAATTTCCACCCCAAACCGGAATAAAACGACGCCCGAGCCAGGTAGGAGTACTCGATGTTCGGAAATGTACGTACCCAGTCATTGAAGTAATGGTCCATCTCCTCATATCCGAGGTCGAACGCTTCATAGGAAGCAACCAACCTGGGTTCCTGGGAAATATCCCGGCTAACCTGACGAGTAAGCTCAGTCAGCTGTTGATTGAGAATTTCAAACTGGCGTGCACGCAGCAACTTGCGCAAACGCAGATATTCGTCGCCATTCAGACCGGGAAATACTATTCCTGACGCTTGCTGACTTGAAGGTTGAACACCGGCACGTTGGGAATCCGGTTCTCCGGAGCCAGCGCGAGAAGACGGTGCCTTGTCAGAAAAATGAACCCTGCCAGCGTCATCGACCCAACGATAAACACCAGCGTGTGCCGTAACGATCATCCCTGACCAGCACAGTAAAACGATGAGAAAACGACTCATGAACATCTCCCGGCCTTGCATGCGGATTCCAGTCTGTCTGTTCAGATTGCCAACAACCCATTCCGGTTCATTGAGCAGACTGCAGAAGGACAGGGATTCTACACAATTCGTTACATTGAGGCCCACATTAGAGCTGGGAGGTGGCCAACTTGTGCCAGTGTTGTGAGGTGCTGCGGATTACAGGCTCTTGATCGAGAGCCTGTGTCGCTATAACCGCGTCAAAGCAGAACCTATTTGATCAATTTGACCAGTTGACGGAAACCGTCTCCTTCAGCCACGCGCTGAAGTTCCATCAAAGCCATCTCTACGGAGGTAATACGCACACCAAGCGTTTCCATTTTGCGAATTGCCAGATTCTTGTTGGCCTCGGTGCGAGAGCTGACCGCATCCGTCACCAACTCAACCTGATAACCGCTTTCGATCAGCTCACAAACCGTCTGGTAGACACAAATGTGCGACTCAATACCCGCAACCAGCCAGGTGTCACAGCCACTGTTTTTTATGACGGTGGCAATCTCTTCGTTCGCCATGCCGCTGAAGGTATGCTTGATAAGTGGCTCACCGGGCAGCAAATCGGCAATTTCTGCGCGTGTGGCGCCGAGTTTGTCCGGTAGCTGCTCAAACCAGATAATCGGCATATCCAGAAGCCTGGCGCCTTCAATCACGGTACGCAACTGCTGAAACAGAGCTTCTGGCTGGTGCATCATGCCAGCCAGTTTTCCTTGGACATCGATGACAATCAGGCCAGTACGTTGTTTATCGAGCATGGCTTATTCCTTTTCCTTATTGTTGTTGGACATAACAGCATACCTGCGACAAAAATAAGGGAAAAGACTTATTTTCGGTCAATTAACATACACCTGAGCGGCATTTATAAGGGCGAGAATCAGAGCCACACACGATTTGGAGAGGATGGAGTCAAACGGCTAACGGTGGGTCTGGCATCAGGAAGACAAGCTGTGCTGGCATCCACCTGACGAATGACCAACAATACTGATCCTACCGGCAAGCCCCACTTCGACATTTTGGTCTCATTGACGATGACTCCTTCGGCCACCAGAAACATCCAGTCATCCATCTGCAGCTGAATCGCATCATCACCTTCGCCGTAATTCAGGGTGTAATTCATGTGCAGACTATTGCCTGCGTAGCGCATCAGAGCAGGTTCAGGCACATCGCCAGCGGATGCACGGTATGCTCCTGGCTGAGGCTCCGGGGCCAGCGTCCAGACACGCGTTTCGACATCACCGGCAGGCTTGTCATCAAACTGGAAAACTTCATCTAATGTTCCGACTCCGCGCTCATCCCAGGAAGCCAGAATTCTGGCGTTAAACCGACGGATCACACGGTCCTGATAATCTCGAACAAGTCCATCAGCACACAACTTACCCTGAAAGAAACGCTCAGGCTCCAATACCAATGCCGAGCGCGCGTAGCGATCAACGGTTACAGCACTGCAACCCGCCAGCAGTGCAGTCACCAGCGCCAAAATCAGCGATGCGTTTTTTAATTGTTTCAGCTGTCGAAGGGTCATGCCAAAACCTCCACAATCCTTATACATCAACTATACATCAAGACTATTTTGAATTGCGAGGGAAAAAACTCTCGTCATATTGTCGTCGTGATTCGTTCAAAAAACTTACACAAAGGAAATGATAAGCAAAAAAAGCCCCGGACAAGCCGGGGCAACCTTCTTGAGCCAGAAGATATAGAGGGAAGAGGTCTTAGTCGTCGCTGCCCAGCACACCGAAGATTTGCAGCAGGCTGATGAACAAGTTGTACAAGGCGACGTACAAGGAAACCGTGGCCATGATGTAGTTGGTCTCTCCACCATGCAAAATCGAGCTGGTTTCGTAAGCAATCAAGCCACTCATGAGAATCACGAACAGGCCGGATACAGCCAGAGACAGCGCAGGCAATTCAAAGAAGAAAGCACCCAGGCTCAGAATAAACGCCAGGATGATTCCGACCATCAGTGATTTTCCCCAGCCAGACAGGTCTTTACCGGTTGAGAGAACCCAGCCGGACATACCAAAGAAGATCAGGCCAGTGGTTCCCAAGGCCATTGCAATCATGCTGGTTCCACCAGGAATGCTGGCGTAGGCGCTCAGGATTGGGCCAAGGGTATAGCCCATGAAGCCGGTCAAGGCGAAAACAGAGACGATACCAAAAGCGCTTTCCTTGGTTTTATGAACCAGGAACAGCAAGCCGAAATAACCCACCAGGGTAATGATCATGCCAGGGTGTGGCAAATTCAGAGCCATAGACACACCGGCAACTGCGGCGCTGAACAGCAAGGTCATCGACAGCAGCATGTAGGTGTTACGCAACACCTTGCGGCCATCGGTAGAAATTTCAGATTGGCTAATATGATCCACAGACGCGTCCAGCGTTTGGGCGACCGCCTTTGGCTCATCAGCCTTCATATTAAGATAGTCAGGACGACTCATAACGTTCTCCCGTCGATTCCGTTTATTTACAGATTTGCATTGTAGAAACCCCAAGTAAAAAATAATATTCGAATTATCTAGCGCCAACACCTCGGTTTTTTCGATCTATGAGATCATTGAACTACAAACATTTGCTGTACTTTCATACTGTGGCTGACCAGGGCAGTGTTCAAAAGGCGGCGGAACGCCTGAATGTCACCCCCCAGACCATCAGTGGCCAGCTCAAGTATCTGGAAGACGATATGGGAACGGAGCTGTTTACCAAGTCGGGACGCTCTTTGACGCTGACGGATGCAGGTCAGGTTGCTTTTGATTACACGCGTCAGATTTTCCAGCTCGGTGAAGAGTTGCAAGAAGTGATGCAACTCGGCATCGATAATCGACCGACGGAATTCAGGGTCGGCATTGTCGACGCGTTACCCAAATCCATCGCTCATCAGCTGCTAAAACCGGCGCTGGCCCTCCCCGGAGAAATGCGCCTGATCTGCCATGAAGAGCAAATGTCAGCGTTATTGGGCGAGCTGGCGGTTCATCAGCTCGATCTGGTACTGGCTGATAGCGCGATCCCCAGTGGTATGAACATTCGTTGCTTCAATCACCTGCTGGGCCGAAGCCAAATGGCCTGTTTCGCGACTCAGGAGCTGGCGTCGAGATACTCAGACAAACCGTTTCCCCAGAGCCTTCAACAAGCGCCTGTGTTGCTTCCAACCGATTCGGCGTCCGGTTTGCGAACCCAGCTGCTCAGCTGGCTCAATCGCAGTGCCATCAGCGTAAGAATTGCGGGGGAATTTGACGATTCAGCACTATTGAAGGCGTTTGGCAGCCAGGGCCACGGCTATTTCTTTGCGCCGGAAGTGATACGGGAGGAAATCTGCCAGAAGTATGAGGTTGAATGCGTTGGATTGGTCGAGGAGTTGGTTCAGGAGTTCTACGCCCTGTCTGCAGAGCGCAAAATTGCTCACCAGGGCGTTCACGCGATTACTGAACAGCAACAATTCGGCTTGTAGAAGATCCAGCGAAGACAGGGATTGCTTATCCCTGCTCTCCAACCAGTATTTCAGAGCGCCAGTGCCCCTGGCCGGCAAAACCATTGGCATCCGCCAGGCGACTGGTCAAACCAGGCAACAATGAATCCAGATCAGGTTTTAATGTATAGGGCGGATTAACCAGAATCATGCCGCTGGCTGTCATGCCATGCACATCACTATCCGGGCAAATACCCAGCTCAAACAGCTGAATATTGGCGATACCTGCGCGGACAAGCCGCTGTTCCAGGCGCTGGATCCTGGCTCGATCGACAACCGGATACCACAGCGCATACGTTGCGGTAGCAAAACGGCGATGAGCTGCTGAAATCAGATTTACCACCCTGTCGTAATCGGTTTTCACCTCATACGGCGGATCGATCAATACCAGTCCACGCCGGATTTTGGGCGGCAGAGCAGCAATCAACCCGGTAAAACTGTCTTCTCCCCTGACAAGAATCCGGCGATCCCGATACGTCAGCTGTTCCAGGCTCCCCAGATCCTGCGGATGCAACTCAAACATGAGTGCCCTGTCCTGATCTCTCATCAGGTGCTGCGCCAACCAGGGAGAACCGGGATAGGTATTATCACCGTGTTCTTCCCGACAAGCGCGAACCGCTTTCCAGTAGTCAACAAGCAATGTTGAGTCCGTTCGTGAAAGCAACGCCTCCAGAGCTGCAATCCCCCCCTGATACTCAGAGTTCTTGCCCGCTTCATCCGATACCAGCGAATACATCCCGGCCGCCGCATGGGTATCCATGTAGATAAAGGGCTTGTCCTTGCGACGGAGGTAATTCAATACGGCCACCTGAATCAGGTGCTTTAGTACGTCGGCATAGTTGCCGGCATGGAAGGAGTGACGATAGCTGAGCATAGACAGAACCGTTAATAGCGACAGGAAATCCTGCGATCAGAGGGACAGAAAAACAAAAGCCCGACAGCGAACACTGCCGGGCTTTTTATGGATAGCAGCAGATGAGGATCAAGGACGATCGTCGACCTCTTCTTCCTCTTCCGGGGGCATAAGGTCTTCGCGGCTGATCTTCATCAACAGCAGGATCGTGGCCGCCACATAGATAGACGAATAGGTACCGACGACAACACCAACCATCAGCGCCAGCGCAAAGTTGTGGATCAGCTCACCACCGACAACCAGCAAAGCTCCCAGCACCACAGCCGTGGTCAAGGACGTCATGATGGTACGACCAAGTGTCTGATTCAGAGATTCGTTGATCACCTCAATCGAATCACCACGACGCATGATGCGGAAGTTTTCACGAATCCGGTCAGCAACAACGATGGTATCGTTCAGCGAGTAACCGATAACCGCCAGCAAAGCGGCCAGAACCGTGAGGTCGAAGTCCCACTGGAACAGCGAAAACAGCCCAAGGATAATCACCACATCGTGGAACAGGGCAGCAACAGCACCCACCGAGAACTTGAACTGGAATCGGGCCGCAACGTAGATCATCACCACGAACAAGGCCAATAACAGCGCAAGGCCGCCCTCGTCACGCAGCTCTTCGCCCACATTGGCGCCGACAAACTCACTTCGCTTCAGCTCAATCTCGTTTTCCGCGCTGTCCTCTTGCAGCGCTTTCAGCACTTCGTTGCCCAGATTGTCACGGAACGCTTCGGACATACGCACCAGAATATCGGTCTCTGAGCCGAAATTCTGAACCGTGACGTCTTCGTATCCCGCATTTTCCAGTGTGTCCATGATCTCCGCCAACACCGGAGGCTTGCTGTATTCCACTTCCAGCAGAGTACCGCCGGTGAAGTCCAGTCCCAGACTCAGCCCCTGAGTCGCCAGCGAGCCGATGGATACAACCAGCAACAGCAGACTCAGCGCCATGGCACCGAATCGGAGTTTCATAAAGTCAATGGCGTTATTCATCAGGCTTTGCCTCCGATAGACAGAGATTCAATACGACGACCGCCGTAGATCAGGTTAATCAGAGCGCGAGTCAACATAATGGCTGTAAACATGGAAGTCAGGATGCCGAAGGACAGTGTTACGGCGAAGCCCTTAACCGGACCAGTACCGACCGCAAACAGAATGACGGCTACAATCAAAGTGGTCAGGTTGGCATCAAGGATCGTCACAAAGGCACGGTCGTAACCTTCATGAATGGCCTGCTGTGGAGATCGTCCGTTAGCCAACTCTTCCCGTATTCGGGCAAAGATCAGCACGTTTGCATCCACCGCCATACCAACGGTTAAAACGATACCAGCGATACCTGGTAGCGTGAGCGTCGCCCCAACCAGACTCATGAGCGCAATCAGAATGACCAGGTTCGCCATCAGAGCCACATTGGCGACCAGACCGAACAGACGGTAGAACACCACCATCACCACCAGCACCATGGCCAGACCGAGAATTACGGAATTCACACCCATTTCGATGTTTTCCTTACCCAGGCTTGGACCAACGGTACGTTCTTCAACAAAGTACATGGGCGCAGCCAGAGCACCGGCACGCAGCAACAGAGCCAGCTCAGATGCTTCTGCGGATTCAAGACCAGTAATGCGGAAGCTGGACCCCAGAACACTCTGAATCGTGGCCAGAGAAATAATGGATTTCTCTTCAATGTGAACCACTTTATCCACTTCCACACCGTCAACGATTTCTGTGGTGGTCTTCGGTTTGGACTCCACAAACAGAACCGCCATGCGACGTTTCACGGCTTTTTTGGTCACTCGGGTGATGCTGGCACCGCCTTTGGAATCCAGATCGATATTGACTTGCGGGAAGCCGTTTTCATCAAACGATGGCTGCGCATTGGTCACGCTGTCACCGGTTGTGATGATGGCTTTTTCCAGACGGGCAGTGCGGAATTCATCGCTGCGGAAAGCGTATTCTTCAGTGGTGTAGCGATTTGCGCCAGGGGTCGCTTCCAGACGGAACTCCAGGTTCGCCGCTTTACCCAGAATCTTCTTGGCAGCGGCCGTATCCTGAACGCCCGGCAGTTCAACTACGATCCGATTGCGGCCCTGGCGTTGAACCAATGGCTCGGCAACACCCAGCTCATTCACCCGGTTGCGGATCGTGGTCAGGTTTTGCTTCAGTGCGTAGTCTTCGAACTCACGAATTTTCTGTTCGTTGACGGTCAGAATCAGGTCAAAATAGTTGTCCTGTTTCTCTTCCTTGCGCAAGAATTCCGGGTACTCACGACGCAAGAAGCTGTCTGCGTTGGAGCGCAGGGCTTCGTCCAGAAAGCTCATCCGCACAGAGTTGCCATCGACACGAATACGGCGGTACTTGATGTTTTCTTCCCGCAGGCGTGTACGCAGTTCCTGGCGGTAGTTTTCGATCCGGCCTTCCAGATACTTGGCCATGTCCACTTCCATCAGAAAGTGCACACCACCACTCAAATCGAGACCCAGTGTCATGGGACCGGCGCCCAAAGACAGCAACCAGTCCGGTGTGGTTGGCGCCAGGTTCAATGCCACGACGTAGTTGTCGCCCAGCGCTTTCTGAACAGCGTCCTTGGCCGTCAGCTGATCATCACTGGCGGTCAATCGGAACAGACTGGTACTGCCCTCGGCTTCAGTGGCAAGAACGTCGATATCCCGGCCCTTGAGAACACTCAGAATCTGATCCACAACTTTGGGAGACATCTCAGCACCAGACTGTGCCGGGGTTACCTGAATTGCAGGATCAGGTGGATACAGGTTTGGAGATGCGTAGATAGCGGCCCATACCAATACAAACAGTATCAGCAGGTTTTTCCATAAGGGGTATTTGTTGAGCATAATCTGCCCTTGATAGGTCTCGATAAGCAACAAGCCCTGACAATGTCAGGGCTTGTTTTCGGTAGGATTCTGAATCAGGACAACAGATCCTTGATAGTGCCTTTTGGCAAAGCAGTCGCAACGGCTACTTTCTGAACCGGGAACTGGATGCCGTCGCTGACTTCAACAACCACATAATCATCCGTTACCTTGATGATTTTGCCCAGCATGCCGCCAGCGGTTACAACCTCATCACCTTTGGTCAAACCGGTGACCAGCTCTTTGTGCTCCTTCTGGCGCTTGGCCTGCGGGCGCCACAGCAAGAAGTAGAAAATCAGCAGGAAACCACCCAGGAAAATGATCTGACCAGTCACACCCATTGGAGCCTCCGCTCCACCTTCAGCGAACGCCATAGTTGAGAAAGTAGCAGCCAGAACCGCAATCAATGCTTTCATGTAACAAGCTCTCCAGAAAATCAACGCGTGACAGTAGCACGCCTAAACGACATTTTTCTTACGACTCACTCAATCCAGCGGCGGTGTTGGACGACCACGTTTGGCATAGAAGTTGTCAACAAAGGCGGCAAATGTACCGTCTTCCAATGACCGGCGCAAACCAGCCATCAAGGTCTGGTAATAATGGAGGTTATGAATGGTATTTAAAGTCGCACCGAGAATTTCTTTACATTTATCAAGATGATGTAGGTAAGCACGACTGTAATTCCGGCATGTATAGCAATCACATTCCGGGTCAATAGGGCCATCGTCGGTGCGGTTGGCGGCATTACGCAGTTTCACAACCCCGGTTGAGGTAAACAGATGTCCATTGCGCGCGTTGCGAGTTGGCATCACGCAATCAAACATGTCCACACCACGACGTACGGCTTCGACCAGATCCTCCGGCTTGCCCACTCCCATCAGATAACGGGGCTTGTCCTTTGGCATCTTTGGCGCGGTGTGCTTCAGAATCCTCATCATGTCGTCTTTGGGTTCACCGACACTCAAACCGCCAATGGCGTAGCCGTCAAATCCGATATTGAGCAAACCTTCCAGAGACTCATCACGCAGCGCCTCGTACATTCCACCCTGGATGATGCCAAACAGCGCCGACGGATTGTCGCCGTGAGCCGCTTTCGAGCGCTCGGCCCACCTCAGAGACAAGCGCATTGAATCGGCGGCCTCGGTAACCGTCGCCGGATACGGCGTGCATTCATCAAAAATCATCACGATATCGGAGCCCAGATCCCGCTGAACCTGCATCGAGCTTTCTGGCGTCATCAATACACGATCACCGTTTACCGGGCTCTGAAAGGTCACACCCTCCTCAGTGATTTTCCGCATATCCCCCAAACTGAAAACCTGAAAGCCACCGGAGTCTGTCAGGATGGGTTTGTCCCAACCGATAAAATCGTGCAAATCACCAGAGCCCTTGATGATTTCGGTGCCGGGACGCAACATCAGGTGAAAGGTGTTGCCAAGAATGATTTCAGCGCCCGTATCTTCGACCTGCTCCGGGGTTAAGCCTTTCACGGAACCATACGTCCCCACCGGCATAAATGCCGGGGTCTGGATATCACCACGGGGAAAAGACACCACGCCACGGCGGGCCTGGCTGTTTTCATCTTGCTTGAGGAGGGAGAACTCCATCATGCATTCACGCGTCATTGGGAGTTACTCCTGAATGTCTGTTGAGGCCGACGCATCCCGAGGATACCTGGCATTGTTTTGTGGGCGAGACAGGAACATGGCGTCGCCATAGCTGTAAAAACGATACCGTTCAGCCACTGCTTCTGCATAAGAAGACAGGGAGTGATCCTGCCCTGAAAACGCGGAAACCAACATGATCAATGTCGATTCGGGCAAATGGAAATTGGTCACGATGGCATCAACACTGCGGAACTGATATCCCGGATAGATAAAGATTTGGCTGTCGCCCTGAAACGGCTCAATCACACCACGAGTGCTGGCCGATTCCAGACTTCGAACCGAGGTTGTGCCAACAGCCACGACCTTGCCACCCTGCGCACGGGTGCGCTTGACCGCAGCCACCACTGACTCATCAACCTCAATGTACTCGGCATGCATCTGGTGCTCTTGAACATTGTCTACCTTGACTGGCTGAAACGTTCCGGCTCCCACATGCAAGGTGACGAACGCGGTTTCGATCCCCTTGGCCCGCATTTGTTCAAGCATGGCTTCATAAAAATGCAACCCCGCCGTTGGAGCAGCGACAGCACCGGGCTTCTCGGCATAGACTGTCTGGTAGCGCTCACGATCAAATTCATTGTCTTCGCGCTCCATATAGGGTGGCAAAGGCATGTGGCCGCACTCGTCCAGAACAGCCAACAGCGATCTGTCTGTGATAAATCTGAGGTGGAACAGATTGCCTTCCCTTCCCAGAATCTCAACATCCACGCCACCAAGACGAACAATTTGGCCCGGCTTTGGAGACCGTGACGACTTCACATGTGCCATGGCTTCGTTGTTGTCCAGCATGCGCTCGATAAGAGCTTCGATCTTGCCGCCGGTTTCTTTCTCACCAAACAGGCGGGCAGGGATCACTCGCGTATTGTTGAACACCAACAGATCACCTTCGCTGAGGTGATCGATCAACTGGAGAAACTGCTGATGCTGGACCTTCCCTGTCACACCATCCAGACACAGAAGACGCGAACCACTGCGCTGCTCAGCGGGATACCGGGCAATCAACTCGTCCGGCAAGTCGAAATGAAAGTCACTGGTTTTCATGAAGGGCAGTCACCTGAAGGAAATACAGACATGCTAAAAACGTGCGCGCTCCGGAGAGCGTGGGCACACAGGGAAAAATAAGGTCGCGTAGATTACCTAAGAACTGAATGAAATAAAATTCACACAAAGTGTTGACAGCTAAAATTTCGACGGTAATATACGCGGCCACTGACAGCAGCCAGCAACTGATGAGCCAGAGTGGCGAAATTGGTAGACGCAGGGGATTCAAAATCCCCCGCCTTTGCGGGTGTGCCGGTTCGAGTCCGGCCTCTGGTACCACAATAGCGGACTGTCAGTAACAAGTTGTTTTCGCCTAGGTGGTGGAATTGGTAGACACGCTGTGTTCAGGTCGCAGTGAGCTTACGCTCGTGAGAGTTCGAGTCTCTCCCTAGGCACCAATTCTGAGCCCAGTCTCAGAGCCTCGAAATACAACTTACACAATATGAAACGCCTAGGTGGTGGAATTGGTA
>PBNY01000040.1 GCA_002723385.1 Oceanospirillaceae bacterium
ATGTGACAGACGTCGCGTCCTTCACGGGCGCGCGGAACGAAACTCAACCGTGATTCTCATTTGCCATCGCCTTCGAGTCGCGTCCTTCACGGGCGCGCGGATCGAAACAGCACGCCCGCCGGTCGTCCGCCGTTTTTGGCCACGTCGCGTCCTACACGGACGCGCGGATCGAAACGCCGTACCGCGTACCCGCCACCACAGAGCCGGAGTCGCGTCCTTAGCGGGCGCGCGGATCGAAACACCGGTATTGACCAGTCTATGCACTCCGTAGCAGTGTCGCGTCCTTCACGGACGCGCGGATCGAAACACTCGTAGTCTGGGCGCTCAATCTGGCATCCAGGTCGCGTCCTTCACGGACGCGCGGATCGCATATTGTTGATGTCAGGTAAAATCTTGCGCTCTCGACATCGCGTCTCTCACGAATCTTACCTTCCCATTTTTATTCCAGCGCTATTGATGAACCTGATTGCAAATCCGTGCTGCACCTGCACAATAGTTCGTCTGACTGGTCATAAAGGCTCTTCCTACGGTGCGTATCTTTGCTGATGAAAATATCCCCCTGTTAAGTTCGTTTTTTGCGGATCTGGGGGAGGTGAATACCTTTAACGGACGGAACGTGACGGCGTCTGAAATCCGGGATGCTGAAGTGCTTTTGGTTCGTTCGGTAACTCAGGTGGATCGCAGTCTGCTGGAAGGCAGCAAGGTTCGATTTGTAGGGACGGCCACGATTGGAACGGATCATATTGATCTGGACTATCTGAAGCAGTCGGATATCGGTTTTTGCAGTGCCCCTGGTTGCAACGCCCAGGCGGTGGTGGATTATGTGCTGAGTGTTATCAGTGTGCTGGTGGATGCGCGTGACTTGCCTATGAACGGTTTGTCGGTTGGCATCGTCGGTGTCGGCAATGTTGGACACAAACTGCGCTTGCGTCTGGAAGAGATGGGCGTGAGCGTTGTCGCGACGGATCCGTTTAAAACGGAAGAGCAGGTTGGCCCTCTGACCACGTTGGATGAGGTTTTGAAGTCGGATATTGTGACCTTGCACACCCCGATGACGCGTGACGGTGAGCATCCCACCTGGCACATGATTGGGGCTGAGCAGCTGCAGGCGATGAAAGACGACGCCTGTCTGATCAATAGCTGTCGCGGCAGTGTGGTCGACAACGATGCCCTGCTGGAACACGCTGCTGCCAACCGGGATTTTGATTGCGTTCTGGATGTCTGGGAGCATGAGCCAGAGCTTGATTTGAACCTGATGGATTGTTGCTTGTTGGCGACGCCTCACATTGCCGGTTATTCGCTCGACGGCAAAATGCGCGGTACCGAGATGGTGTATCAGGGTGTGTGCGAACACTTTGGTTTCCCGGTGCGCCGCAAGTTGCCGCAGTTTTTGCCGGAGCCAGGCATCAAGCGGGTGAATTTCTCGGATCAGGAGCAGGAGCATCAGGCGCTGCGCACCGCTATTCGTGCCGCTTATGAAGTGCGTGTTGATGATGGCAAGATGCGCACGGCGATGCGCAAGGCGGATGATTTGCGGTCAGCGTTCGATAAGCTGCGTCGCAATTACCCGATGCGTCGGGATATTCCAACGCTGAAAATTGGCGTTCCTTCCAAATGCCTGGAGCTTCAGCAGGCGCTTAGAAACGCCGGGTTTGACGTTCGAACCAAGTAGGTTTTCGGCGTTCAGGCGTGATCATGCATCAGCACATGCTGTTGCATGATTTGGCTCATCCAGGTGGTATCGCTTTGCAGGCGGGCAAATTCCAGCACCTGAACCACGGGCGTGGTTTCAATCGCGTCCTTGTCGTATTCGTTCATGGAGGCTCGTATCGGCTTGAGCATGCGCGACAAGGCCTTGGCGGAGAGCACGAATTCATCCACTGACAGCTGACGATCCATCGCACCGTAGCGAACGTACCCTTCTTCTTTTAGCCACTCCAGAGCGCCCAAAGCCGCCAGATGGCGATTGCTGTGCAAGCCAAATTCGTCCATTTCATCTGGCCCGGAAATGTCTTCGACGAACAGCGTCTGAGTGCGAGGAAAACGACGGAAACCAATCAGCAGTATGGTCGAGCAGTCCTTGAAAAAATCATCAATATGGACGTCAAGCATGGTGTGATCCGTTCCTGTCGTTGAGTGAGTTGAGGTGTCAGCTTTGCTGGTAGCCTCGGAAGAATCGATCCATGCGTTCCATGGCCTGTGACAGATCTTCCGGGCGAGGCAGGAACACCACGCGGAAGTGGTCTGGCTCTGGCCAGCTGAACGCCGTGCCGTGTACCACCAGAATTTTCTGTTGTTCCAGCAAATCCAGCACCATACGTTCGTCGTTATGGATGTTGAATTTCTTCACATCGATTTTCGGGAAGCAGTAGAGCGCGCCTTTCGGTTTCACGCAGCTGATGCCGGGAATCGAGTTCAGTACATCAGTTGCAATATCACGTTGTTCCCGGATTCGTCCGCCTTCTGCCACCAGATCGGTGATGCTCTGGTAGCCGCCCAGGGCGGTCTGGATGGCAAACATCGACGGTACGTTGGCGCAAAGACGCATGGAGGCCAGCATTTCCAGCCCCTCGATGTAATCACGGGCTTTGTGTCTGGCTCCACTGATGATCATCCAACCGGAACGATATCCAGCCAGGCGGTAGTTTTTCGACAGGCCGTTAAAAGTGATGAACAGCAGGTCGTCGGCCAGCGACGCTGTGGAGATATGCTCAGCGCCTTCGAACAGGATCTTGTCGTAGATTTCATCCGAGAACACCACCAGCTGGTGCTCGCGGGCAATCTCGATCATTTCCAGTAGCAGTTCTTTCGGATAAACCGCGCCGGTCGGGTTGTTCGGGTTGATCAGCACCATGGCTCGGGTACGCGGTGTGATCCTGGCGCGGATATCGTCCAGATCCGGATACCAGTCAGCACCTTCATCACAGCGGTAATGAATGGCACGGCCACCCGACAGGCTTACTGAACCCGTCCAGAGCGGGTAGTCCGGAGCGGGTACCAGAACTTCATCGCCATTGTTCAACAGACCCTGCATGCAGGCGACGATCAGCTCACTCACACCATTGCCGATGATGATGTCTTCAATACCAACGTTGGCGATCCCTTTTTGCTGGGCGTATTGCATGATGGCCTTGCGCGCCGCAAACAGGCCCTTGGAATCGCAATAGCCTTCGGAATCAGGCAGGTTGTAGATGACGTCCTGAATGATTTCCTCTGGGGCGTCCAGACCGAATGGCTTGGGGTTACCGATGTTCAGTTTCAGGATTCGGTGGCCTTCTTCTTCCATTTTGCGCGCCGCCTGTAGTACCGGGCCGCGAAGATCGTAGAAGACGTTGGCGAGTTTGTTGGATTTGAGGATATCCTGCATGACGTTGGAGGTTTCCGTAATGATGTCGTCGAGCGTGCAACTGTTTATCTGGCCGGGCATCATACCGTTACCTAACTGTCATAGAAAGTGGAGGATGTTATGTCCCGAGTCGTCAAATCGCCGGATAAATGGCGCGCTGTTCTTGATCCTCATACCTACCACATCACCCGTGAGGCGGGCACCGAACGCCCATACACCGGCCAATACACAAACAATAAGACGATCGGTTTGTATCGCTGTGTGTGCTGTTCAACGCCGCTGTTTTTGTCCGATACCAAATTCGATTCCGGCTGTGGCTGGCCGAGCTTCTATCAGCCAGTGAAAGACGCTCTGGTAGAACGTCTGGATACGTCCCACGGCATGATTCGCACGGAAGTCATCTGCGGCACCTGCGATGCACATCTGGGACATGTATTTGAAGATGGCCCGGAGCCAACCGGATTGAGATTCTGCATCAATTCGGCATCCATGACGTTTGAGCCCCAGGCCGATGACCAGTAGTTCCAGTTCCGAATCCGAAGCGATGGAATGCCGCCTCGGTTGCGGTGCCTGTTGCATTGCGCCATCGATCAGCTCGGCCATTCCGGGCATGCCGGATGGAAAACCGGCAGGGGAGCGTTGTATTCAGCTGACGCAGGACAATCTGTGCAAGTTGTTTGGCCTGCCAGAACGGCCTCGGGTTTGTCTCGTATTTAAAGCGGATATCGATGTCTGCGGTGCTTCCAATGACGCCGCAATGCGCAACCTGATTGAGTTACAGCAGCTGACGGACTGATTGCGTGGTCGGTTTCGGATAGAAAACCTGAGCTTTGGCAGACAGAAAACAAGTCATAGAGAAAAGACCGAGAATCAAGGGAGATAAACGTGCTGAAACTGATCTTTTTCGTTCCCGAAGCTGACACTGAAGCCGTCAAGGAGGCGGTTTTTTCTGCCGGTGCAGGACGTTTGGGCGATTACGAACACTGCAGCTGGCAAACGCTGGGAACCGGTCAGTTTCGTCCTCTGACAGGCGCCAATCCGCATATTGGTGATGTTGGAAGCGTTGAGCGGGTCGAAGAGTACCGGGTCGAGACGCTGGTGGAAGAGCGTGTCATCGAAGCGGTCATTAAAGCCCTGATACAGGCTCATCCATACGAAGAGCCTGCGTGGGAAGTGGTGAAACTGTATTTGCCCAGCTGAATGGCCAATCGGCCTCACTCAGCCGGCGGTACAAACCGCATCTGATGCAAATCGATGTTACACACCTGAGTGATGGAATTGTCAATATTGTCGTCGAGATAGTTCTTGATCGTCACGGCGACCGTAGAGAACGCCAGGTCGTCCCAGGGAATATCTTCCGGGGCAAACAGTTCGACTTCGAGGCTCTCCGGGCCTGAGCTGTACTCCGGTTTGTCCATCTCGGCCAGAAAGAAGATGTGAACCTGACTGATGTGGGTGACAGTGATCATGCTGAGCAGGGGGCCAGCCTCGACCTTGGCGAAGGCTTCTTCCCAGGTCTCCCGAACCGCTGCCTCGGCAGCGCCCTCACCGTTTTCCATGAATCCACCGGGTAGTGTCCAATAACCCTTGCGCGGTTCGATGGCACGTTTGCACAGCAGAATCTTGCCGTCGTAGACGGGCAGGGTGCCAGCAACCACACGGGGATTGACGTAATGGATGGCCCCGCAGTGGTTGCAGACGTAGCGCTCGCGGTTATCGCCTTCTGGAATACGCAGCTCGACGGTGCCGCCGCACTGATTACAATACTTCATCGGTTCCTCGTTAGCCTGTTATCAGTCGGCCGTTAGATTTGATGGCGGTCGGCTGCTGATATAGTGTTTTTCCTGTCGGCATTTTCCTACCGCAGAAACTATTCTTTGATGGTCATCATCATAGTGACAGCTTGGCGTTGCAGTATGCAATGCCTCATAAGTCGTCTGATTACGGAGAAACTGGTTGAATCATTCAGACTTGGTCGGATATTTGTCCGACCGGTGGGCGTCTCATACGCCGCGAAAAATGAAAGCTGCTGATGGCTTCAAGGAAGCCGCAGTGCTGGTCGGCCTGACCGACTCCATTGAAAAACCGCAGTTGCTGCTGACCCAGCGCTCGTCGTCCATGCCGACTCACAAGGGTGAGGTCGCCTTTCCGGGCGGCAAAACGGAGCCTCAGGATGCCAATTCTGTGGCAACAGCGTTGCGTGAAGCCGAGGAGGAGGTGGGCTTGTCGTCGGAAGGCGTGGTGATTATCGGTGAGCTGGATCAGGTGATTTCCAAGTACGGGTTTGTGGTCACACCGGTACTGGCGGTGATTCCCGAACAGGCGGATTTGACCCCGGACCCACGCGAGCTGGATTCACTGTTCCATGTGCCGGTGAATCGTTTTTTTGAAGAGCCGGATGATTTTTTGCGTCGCGGTAGTTGGGTGATGCCCAGTTATGATTATGATGACTACCGAATCTGGGGACTGACAGCCTTTGTCATTGCCGAGATGATGAATCGTTACTGGGATACTTCGATCGAAGTGGGTTTTTAACAGAGAGAGTGAAATGAACAACGAAAACGTGCCGTCTCCTTGTGTTCACATCTGTTCGCTGGATGAAAACAACGTTTGCATTGGCTGCTTTCGCACCGGGCAGGAAATCACCGACTGGGGGATGATGTCATCGGATGAGAAAAAAGCCGTCAGGGAGGCGTGTGCGCAGCGAGAGCAGTCGTCCATCAACTTTCTGATTACCGGCAAGCGGGAGTCCTGAACAGGACTCCGAACGGTCCCGCACTCCGGGCCGCCTGCGCGCGCTTTTCTTTACCGGCGCCGACTCTGCTCCAGCTGATCCTTTAGCTCGGCTTTCATGCTTTGCAGGTCTTCAAAGGTGTTGTGGTTTTCTTTCTTCATGTCCTTATGCATGACCTGCAGCAGCGAGTTGTTCCGGCCCATCAATTTGGTCTGGTACAAGGCCACATCGGCCAGCTCAACCCAATAGTCACTGCTGAATTCGTTCAGCCAGCTGCCTGACTGGTTGATCCAGGACATACCGGCGCTGACCGTCAGCTTGCCGCTGTGCGGCGAGGTGGGGTGATCGATATCCAGTTCTGCAATAACTTCTCGCAGGCGCTGTCGATACCGATCCAGTTCCAGTGCGTCCTCAACGTAAATAATCAGCGCAAATTCTTCACCACCGTAGCGGGCAACCAGTTCGTCAGCCCGCTGCGAGCACTTCTGCAGTGCCTGGGCAACCCGGGTCAGAACCTCGTCACCGGCCTGGTGACCAAATGAGTCGTTGTATTCCTTGAAGTAATCGATATCCACCATCACTAACGCGATGCAGTGGCCGGGGCGGCGCAGCACCCGGTTCCAGGCTTCCTTGACCGCCAGATCAAACGCGCGGCGATTGGGAATGTTGGTCAGCCGGTCGGTGTTGGACATGGCTTCAAGGTAAACCCGTTGTTCCGAGACCTTGGCAGCCACGGCGTTATAGGCTTCGCCCAGCTGTTCGAACTCCAGAATACGCACCGGGGATTCCATCTTGATCGGTTCGATGACACCTTCCTCATGGTGGCGTTCCAGCAGGCGAGTCGCCTTGCGGATTGGCTCAATCAGCAGCCCAAGCGCCATCAGGGAAACCAGAAGGGGGAGCAGTGAAAACGAAATCACGGTGGCAACCCCCTCGGGTTCAGCGAAGACCGGAGGGCTCACACGGGGTGTTGTTTCAAGGCAGAACACCGGCTTGCCATTGGGGCAACTTTGACAGGCCTGAATATTTGCCAGAGGCTGTTGCAGCGGCGCATCCAGCGATCGCAAGGCTGAATTCAGTGGAATCAGCTGAAGGCTCGAATCTGTCGATCTGGCGACCTTTTGCACCATCAAATCATTGACCTGTCGCATCAGAATCAGCTGACCCAGACTTTGGCCTGAAGCATCAACGACCTGAGAGCTGCTGGTGATGTAGGGTCGATTGTCAAACCGCGTATAGCCTGATGAAGCGGAGTGTTGAGAAACCCGGGAGCATTGAAGCCATTGCTGCCGGGTGGCCCAGTCAGCAAGGCGGGGATTGTTCGCCTCAACAATACCGTCCTGGAAATGGTAGCTCTGAATGCGTCCTTGTTCTTCAGCCGGCAGGAATACCGCGCCATTCAGATCCAGCAGTTTGAACTGCTCTGCCGTGAATATGGCGGATATGGCATTTATATTCCCGGTTTCCAGATACTCGACGATGTCGCTACGGGTCGAATAGTCCCTGGCACGGACCAGGACTTCCCTGCGAGTGTCGTCCAGTTGGCGATGAATGCTGTCCTGTTCGGATTGTTGCCGTTCCAGAACATTCTGAACTTTTTCCGGATACAACCAGCCAAGATGAACTGCGACGAAGCCTGCTGCCATCACCGCTGAATACAGGATGGATATGAGTACAAAGAGTCGTCGAATGGAAATCATCGGGTCTACCTACCTTGGCCGTTGGCGAAATGCGACTCGGTTTCGGTTCATATTTGCACGTTGCAAACTGAGTCTTCTCGTGAGCATCTATGTCGTTGAGCAGAATCACATTTTTGCCTTGTCACAGTCATTTAGCAAGGAACCTGCCAGTTTTCTGTGCCCATGGAAGCGCCAGTCTAACCATGCTGAATCTGCTTGTCTGCTTCCATACGATCAAAGGTTTCAGTGATATCATGAGTCGCAATATGGGTTCGCTGTTGTGGGAGCAAATTAACATTGAGAGAAAGTAAAGGTTGCTGTGGTTCTTCAGCAAAGTCCGACGCCCCAAAGGAAACATCCTGTTGTGCATCCATGGCTCCGTCCGATGCTGCTGAGGCTGTCGTCGAGACGAACTCGGGGTGTTGTGGGTCTTCAGGCGGAAACGTTCAAGCGGAGTCCTCCGGTGGTGGTTGCTGCGATGAAAAAGCCGGAATCGACTGGTTGTTCTGGGGCAGTCTGATATTCGTCGTTGTCGGGTATCTGGGCTACTGGCTGATTGGCGGCTATCACGACACTACGCTTGGCATCATGATGCACACCAGTGTCGAGATGGTTCATGCCATGTGGTGGGGGATTCTGTCTGCCGCGTTCTTCGTCGGACTGTTGGGGCGTATTCCTCGTGAACTGGTGATGTCGGTACTCGGGCGTGGTGGCTCAACGTCCGGGCTTTTCAGGGCGACTCTGGCGGGACTGATGCTCGACTTATGCAACCACGGCATTTTGCTGGTGGGCATGAAACTGTACGAGCGCGGGGCGAGTCTGGGTCAGGTGATGGCATTTTTGATTGCCAGCCCCTGGAATTCCCTGACACTGACCTTGATTCTGGTCGGACTGATCGGCTTGCAATGGACGCTGCTGTTTATTATGGGGTCGCTGGTGATCGCCTGGTGCAGTGGCTGGGTATTCGAACGTCTGGTCGCGAACGGTACGCTGCCACCTAATCCTCATCAGGTTGCTTTTGTCAAAACGCCATTTATGCCGACGTTGAAGGACACCTGGCGACAGAATGACTGGTCGGTGCCGGCTCTGCTGCAGATGTTCTGGACCGGGCTGAAAGAATCCCGCTCCGTACTGCGCTGGGTACTTTTGGGAATCGTGATGGTAGCGCTGGTGCGCGCTTTCGTGCCGGAGGAAAGTTTCGGCGTCTGGTTTGGCGCCAGTGTCTCCGGATTGTTCCTGACTTTGCTGGCGACTACAGTGATCGAAGTATGTTCGGAAGGCTCCAGCCCGATTGCAGCCGATCTGGTAAACCGGGCCGCAGCGCCAGGTAACGCGTTTACGTTCCTCATGGCCGGCGCAGCCACGGACTACACCGAAATCATGGCACTCAAGGAAACCACGAAAAGCTGGAAGATCGCCCTGTTCCTGCCGCTGGTGACCGTCCCGCAGGTACTGCTGTTGGGTTACATCATGAACCTGGCGGGATAGCCTAAGGCCTGGATCAATTACGAGCGTAATGGAATGCGCTCAATCTCTATCGATTCCTCTTCGTTGCTCAGCCACAGGGTGTTGTCCTGAATGGTCGCCTGAAGCTTCATGGTGCGGTTCAGCAATTGGGCTGACGCCTGAATCGCATCCTCGGGAAGTTCGTAGGCTGTCACCCGGTTGAAGCTTTCGACGTGCTGGTGGCGTTCTTGCCACCACTGTGCGGTCATTCGCCCCTGATAGCCATAAATGGCGACGTCTCTGGACAGTGTCGACGCTTTTTTGACACGCTTTTCGTCCGGGTGGCCCAATTCAATCCAGAGCTGGTTGCTCTGGTCATCGTTCTTTTCCCAGATTTCTGGCTCGTCAGTCGAGCTCAATCCGCGAGTGAACTCCAGTCGTTCAGAGGCGTGGAATATCCAGGCTGATATTCGAGCCATTAGACGTTGTTCGTTCTCGGATGGGTGCTGGGCGATGGTCAATTGATGATCAGCATAATAGGAGCGATCCATATCGGATATCGATATGCTTGCTTTGTAAACGGTTGCTTTAAGAGCCATTATTGCAGTTCGCTAAAAAAAAATACCATTTTACGTCGAAAAATTGCCCTGTGGCCTTCAAAGGTGCGAATTTAAGGCTATAAATGTGTTTATGTATACGCGTGGAGTCCACTAATGAGTAAACACATATCCGATGAATCGGTACTGCTTGGAGAAATAGGAGCCAGGGTCAGGGCAGTGCGTTTGTCGGAGAATTTGAGTCAGGAGCAATTGGCGGCAGCAGCGTCCGTCAGTCGTTCCACAATCAAACGGCTGGAGTCCGGGCATGGAAGCGTTAGTTTGGCCAATTTACTGGCCATACTGGCAGTTTTGAACCTGTCTGAGAGTCTGGTTGCGGCTTTGCCTGAGCCAGAAGAGTTGTCGCTTCAGCGGCAGCGAGCATCACGAAGGCGCACTCTCGATTGATCAAAAGCCCGGTGTATTCACTGGGCTTTTTTGTTTTGTCCCGAAGCAGATCCGATATTGGTTGTACCATATTGATTATTTTTATCAGCTAATGAGAATGTGGATTGTTTATGCTTTCTCTTTGCTGATGAATATGGATTTAAGAAAGATTTGATTTTAACAGTGGGTGTTTCGGGTGATTCTTGCGCTCGACTGATATTAATATGTATTCCAGAGGTGTATTCAGCTGTGTCTGGAATTTATATTCAAATATATTTCAGCTTGTGGTGATCGTTACTGCCGTTCTGAATGTCATCCCGTGCTGTACCTGATACTCAGGGCAAGCCATTCAGTTCATCAGGGCTTGAGGCGCGTTACGTCAATGAATTTGTTGAAAGCGTATTCTGAGTAATTACACACCTGAGTGCGATCTATAAGATACAAGCCATGTATCAAGTCAATGATGTGGACAGTCTGCGTCAGTGGTGTCGACGGATGAGAGGATCATCCGTATTAATGCATATGTTTATAATTGGCTTTGACAGCAGTCGTCACGTCAACTTGATATCAGGGTATTGATAATACGCTGTTTAACTATTTTCTGGCTGGAGAGGGATCTTGCTGACCAAAGCCTTGAGTTTTCTGTATGAGTCCATGGCCATGCCCGTAGTTGTTCTCGATCTGGATAATGAGTCGGTTCTTTTCACCAATAGTGGTTGGGAAAGAGACGTTCAAAACCATCCCTTGTCTTCTCTCAGCTCCGTCTCTGAGAAAAACATCCGGCATTTGATGGATTTTGCCCGGTGTGCAAAACCCGGAGACAAAGCTTCCCTGGAGTTGGTCGTCGAAAGTGGTTCTTTCTCCGTTGAGGTAACACTGCTGCAACAACTCCAGGGAGAGGTACGGATGGCCCTGGTCGCGGTTGAAGCCGCCGCGACGGGTGATCGTTCGACATTGGAAGAAAAATGCGCGCGACTTGAATTTTCACTGAATAACTCGGAAATCGGCCTTTGGGACTGGAATATCGACACGGGAGCGGTGGTTTTCAACAGCAAATGGGCCGAAATGCTGGGGTACTCTCTGGATGAGTTGCCATCGAATGTGGATACCTGGGAGCACCTGATCCATCCATTGGAAAAGCAGCGTGTGAATGACGTTCTGCAACAGCACCTGGATGGGATTACACCGCTGTACGACTGTGAACACCGATTGAAGCATCGAGATGGCCACTGGGTCTGGATTCACGACAAGGGTCGAGTGGTTGAGTGGGACAAGGATGGCAAGCCACTGCGAGCGATTGGTACACACACCGACATCACAGCCCAGAAGCGCACGGAAGCAAACCTGGAGCAGGAGCGAGATCTGTTTGTCAGCGGGCCGGTGATCGTTTTCAAATGGCGAAATCAGGATGGGTGGCCGGTTGAATACGTGTCGTCAAACGTGAAGGAACGGTTGGGTTTTTCAGACCAGGACTTTCTGGATCAAAAGGTTCGCTATGCTGACCTGGTTCATCCTGATGATTTGGAACGCGTTCTCGCGGAAGTGCGGGCAGGAGGCGAAGGTGTCCAGTCTGGAAACAGCTTTTTTATTCACGAACCCTATCGGATCAGAACGTGCAATGGCGATTACCTCCATGTGTTTGATCAGACAACGGTTATCCGTGACGACCGTGGGGATATTACGCACTTTCACGGTTATTTGATTGATATATCAGCGAGAGTAAAAGCAGAAAAAAGTCTTGGGTTTCTGAAGTCGGTTGTGGATTTATCCCATGACCCGGTATACGTGGTGTCTGCGACCCAGGCCATGGAGCTGGTGTATGCCAATAAAGCCGCCAAATCCATATTGAATATTGACGCTTATGAAGGGGTGTCCCTGCTGGATTTGAATCCGGAATTTGCGCAGGAAAATATTGCGGTTCTGGGGAGCATCATAGAGCACGAGGGGCAGTCTTCCTTTGAAACATCGGCGTTTGCGAGCAAATGCTGTCGGGTGGCCGAAGTTGCGCTTTCCTGTGTGAGCAACGAAGGGCAACAGTTTCTGGTCGGGTACGTTCAGAACATTGACCATCGCAAGAGTATGGAAGTCCAGCTGAAGGAGCGAGAAGCACGGCTGAATGCGATATTCCAGAATGCCAACGTCGGCATTATGTTATTGGAAGGAGGCCGTTTTCTCCGAAAGGGCAATCAGCGTCTGGCTGAGATCTTTGGTTATGCGTCACCGGGTGACATGGCCGGAATGAGCATGAGGAAACTGCACCTGGACGACGATCATTTTCGTCGTTTTGGCGAGCAGTATTACAATCAGCTGGCGGAAAATGATCTGTTTCAGGTGGAGTACCCACTGGCCCGCAGGGATGGCACCGAGGTTTGGGTCAGCCTGTCTGGCAAAGCCATTGACGAACATCATCCGGCTGATCTCGACAAAGGCGTGATCTGGATTATTGATGACATCACCGGGCGTCGTCGCGGCGATGAAGAGCTGCTGCGCAAGGAGGCCCAGCTTCGGGCGGTTTTCGACAACCTGCCGTACCTTGCCTGGATGAAGGATACGACCGGCGTTTTCCAATTGGTCAACCGTCCGATGGCTGAGTCCAGTGGACATACTCCTGAACAGTTGATCGGCAAGACAGACTTCGACATCTGGCCCGAGGAGCTGGCGTCCGAATACGTTGCGGATGATGCCAGGGTTATGGCTGCAGGCACCAAGTTTTTTACCGAAGAGCGAGTTCAGACGGGTGGCGGTGACATTTGGGTTGAGACCTATAAATCCCCCATTTTTGACCAGGACGGAGCGTTATTGGGCAGCGTGGGTATCGCCCATGATGTGACCCAGCGAATCGAAACCGAACAGGCTTTGAAACGCGCTGAAGAGCAGTCCCGTTTGTTGCTGGAGTTCTCCAATGAAGGCATTTTCGGACTCGATACCGAGGGCGTTACCACCTTCGTAAACCCGGCTGCTGCGCAGATGCTGGGGTACCAGACGTCCGATTTGATCGGCAAACGCAACCACGAACTGATCCATCATTCTTCTGAGGATGGCGACTCGATTCCTTTTGAGCAGTGTCGCATGACCATGGCCGCTGTTACCGGACAGGACTATCACGTCGAGGACGATGTACTGTGGCGTCAGGATGGCAGCTTTTTTCCGGTTGAATACTGGAGCACACCGATTTTCCGCGAGGATGCTCTGGCGGGCTCGGTGGTGATATTTCACGATATTTCAGAACGGAAAGTTGCTGAACAGCAGATTCGGGAATTGGCGTACAACGACTCGCTCACGGGGCTACCCAATCGGCGTATGTTCCATGAAGCACTGGAGCGAGAACGTCTCAATGCTGAAATGGACAACCACCGGTTTGCGTTGTTGATTCTTGATCTGGATCACTTCAAGGAAGTGAACGACACCCTCGGTCATCCGACCGGCGACAAGTTGCTTCAGCACGTCGCCATGCGTTTGCAGCGTGCTATCCGGTCAACGGATATGGTGGCCCGCCTGGGAGGTGACGAATTTGTGATCATCATGTCGAACATCTCCGATGAAATCGAAGTCAGCATGTTTTGTGAACGATTGGTGGCGGAAATCGCTCGCCCGATTCAAATCGGCTCGAAGGAAGTCCTGACCGGAACCAGTGTGGGTGTTTACGTTTACGATGGTGACACCACGACCCCCGACAGTATGTTGTCGAAGGCCGATGTGGCCTTGTATCGGGCCAAGGAGCAGGGACGGGGCAATTCGGTGTTTTACGAAAGTTCGATGACGGAAAAAGTTCGGCGAGAGGCAGAAATCGCCCGTCAGTTGGCGTTGGCAATTCCCCGTAAGGAATTGCAACTCTATATGCAGCCCAAGTATCAACTGCTGGATGGCAAACTGTGTGGGTACGAGCTGCTGATGCGCTGGCATTCATCCATGCTGGGTGAAGTCAGCCCGGCGGATTTTATTGCGGTAGCGGAGCGTCGGGGATTGATTCGTGAGCTGGGGCTCTGGGCTGCCGTGGAAGCTTGTCGATTGATTCAGTGGTTCGCCACCAGTGAACTGCCGTTCGCTCCGTTGGCAATCAACGTATCCCGGATACAACTGGAAAGTGCACACCACGTTGCAGCCTTGCTGGATACATTACGGGACTCCGGCTTTGGCCTCGGAGTGTTTGAGGTGGAAATTACCGAAACCGCATACGCAGCCGTCAAGGACGATGTGATGAAGTTGCTGGAAGGTGCGCAGCAGGAGGGACTGCGGATATCCATTGACGATTTCGGAACCGGCTACTCCTCACTGGTATCGCTGCGACAGCTCAACGCCTCCAGTCTGAAGGTCGATTGCGAATTTGTGCGTGACATGAACACGGACCCCAACGACCGGTTGATTGTGGAAGCCACGATCAACATGGCGCATGCGCTCAATATGAAGGTCGTTGCTGAAGGGGTAGAAAACCGGCAGCAACTCATGCTGCTAAAGCAACTGGGGTGTGACATCGTCCAGGGGTATTACACCGGCAGGCCGGATTCTCCGGCCGCCCTGAGTGGATTGGAGCCGTCACTTTCCCTCGCTGACGCGATGACGGTTTGACTTCAGGCGATCAAGTCCATCCAGCAGAATATCCAGACCAAACTCAAAACTGTCGATCCCATCGTATTGACGATTGATGACCGAGTTTGCCAGCCGGTTCAGATAGGGAAAGGCGTCTTCTGGAATCTGGTCGATGTAATGCGCAGCCGCGTCGGCGTATTCGTTCGCTTCGAACGGGTGATTCAGCTCCTGCAAGGTGAAACCATAGATATGGCTGTTAATGGCGTTCATGGCGTGATCGGCATCCTCGATGGAGAAACCGGCATTAACCAGACAGCCCAGCGTGCTATCAAAATAGGTCAGTACAGCGGGGCCGGTATTCAGGCGGCTCAACAATTCCATGGTGACCCAGGGGTGTAGCAGCAGCACCCGGTAGGTCTCACAAGCTCGATACCTCATGGCAGCTTTCCATTCGCTCTCCTCGCAGTCCGTTGGAATCTCCAGCATCACTTCGTTCACCATGCCGGTAATCAGCGCTTCCTTGTCTTCTACGTGGTTGTACAGCGACATGGCCTTGACTCCCAGGTTCTCCGCCAGACGTCGCATCGACAGCGAAGTGATGCCACTTTCATCGGCAATGCGAATAGCTTCCTTGAGGATGGCAGTGCGGTTAAGTATGGGAGGGCAGGTCTGCATGGCGTTCTCCAATGGTTTGGCTGCAGCAATATGGCGGAGATTATGAGGATCTCACTTCAAAACTTACAGTGTAAGTTTGTTTTTTTTGAGAAATATTCCCTGTTTCGCTGGCGAAAACGTAATTTGTTGCTAATTTTTCTTTAAGTGATGTCCCGTTGTGAAACAGATCGTGACTTTGGGATTACAAGGTGTAACAATTCGTTTGTGTGATTCAGTTCACAGAAGCGACTGAGAGAATATAGGGAAAGCTCAGTGCCAGAGAAACGTTGTGAGAGGTGTCTTCTGTTTCTTGGCCGTTGGATGGGATGTGAAATCAAATGGTTGGCGGCAGTCCACCCATACCAGTAGCGGTGTTCAATTAACATGAATTACTTCGATATTTTTTTGATACTCAAGTACGTGGTACTGGGTTCAATCATTGTGGCAGCGATGCTTTCCTTGCTGCTGTTCTTCAGAAACCTGTCCTACCGTCTGAAAGCTGTTTCAGCGGTTGGTTCAGAGAACGAAGCGGTTGCTTCTGACATTGAGATGGTTGTTGACGAGGTTCACGCTGTCACGGACGCAGAAGCTGCGCCTGCTGCTGAATCTCAGGTTGCTCAGAAGGTTGAGCCGCAGCCGGCTGCCGATCCGGTTTCAGACGTGGTCGAGACGCCCACAACCCCCGAAAAGCCGGTAGTCGCTGAAAAAGTTGTCGATGAAAAACTCGCTGTTGAACGCCCGGTTCCTCAGCCCAGTGTGCCTGAACACCAGACTGTGCATGTTCCCGAGTATGTTCGTGAAGCGACCTCGGCTCAGCCAGGTGAAACAGTCCGGTCTGAATACGCCGGATTCACTCACAGCGGTCTGGCGGAAGTGGCGAATCAGCCAACCAGGCGAGCCACGATTGCAGAGCTGTTAAGTCAGGTGCAGCAGTCAGAGTCTTTATATCAGCCGACCTCCGGTTTGCTGTTGCCTCACGAGCGTTTGGCCTATCACTCGTTGAAAAACACCATGCCTGCTGGTGCCATGGTGATGTGCAAGCTGAGAGTGGCCGATGTGCTCGCCTCCCAGGATTCTCCCAGAGCTGCGGCACAGTTTGAAATTCTGAAGTCGATCAGCACCCAGTATTTCACCTTTGTGGTATGCGACTCCCAGACTCTGATGCCGCACGGTTTTATTGAACTGATTGGTCAGGGTTCCAGCAAGGATGAAACAGCGTTCATCAAAAAACGTCTCCAGCTGCTGCGACAGATTTCCAGTCAGGCCAACTTCCCGATGATGGTCGTGAACATTGCCGGAGAGTTTCCTGCCCAGCAAGTACGTCAGGCCTTGAGTGGTCTGGCCTGTGACGACAATGACAATCAGCTGTATTCCTATTTGTCGCTTGAGCGTGTCGCCCATGCTCGTGATCAGAGCTCACAGATGGCTACTGTTGCTCATAGTCCTCAGGCGCAGCGCTCGGAAAGAGCGAAGAGACCTGCAAAATCCAAATCCACGTGCCCGGCTTGTGGTGATACTCTGAAGTACCGAATCAGTCGAGAGGGCAAGTTCAAGGGACGGATTTTCCACGTATGTGAATCCTATCCGGAATGCTCTCATATTCGTATCTTGCCAGCGATGGATGACCAGGCGGCTCACCCACAAGCGCATCCTGAATCTCCTGTTCGAACGCGTGAACGCCAGTTTGCCTGATTCAAGTCACTAAAATTTTCGGATTCCAGCACGAGTGCGACGTCCTGTCGCACTCAAAAATATACTCATGTGGTTATGATCTCCGCCAATCAGATCGGAGACCTATTGACCATGAAAAAACCGCTTACCCCTACCTTGTTGGCAACGGCTGTTGCATTGGCATCCCATGCATCCTGGGTCTCTGCTGAAACCCGGGATGATCGTGACGTTTCCGACACGGTGGTGGTGACGGCACCTCCCATGGAACAACCCTTGATGATTGTTACCGACCCCAAGGCACCTCGGCAGCCCCTTCCTGCCCACGATGGTGCGGGCCTGCTGAAAAGTGTTCCGGGCTTTTCAGTGGTGCGTAAGGGCGGCAGTGATGGCGATCCTGTTTTCCGTGGCATGGCGGCATCGCGATTGGGTATTTTGCTCGACGGCGAAGTCACGCTCGGTGGCTGTGGCATGCGCATGGATCCCCCGACGGCGTATGTCTTTCCGGAATCCTACGATGAAGTGCGCATTC
Organism: Oceanospirillaceae bacterium; assembly: GCA_002723385.1. Taxonomy (GTDB): domain Bacteria; phylum Pseudomonadota; class Gammaproteobacteria; order Pseudomonadales; family Oceanobacteraceae; genus Oceanobacter. Next base: position 17,570 of record PBNY01000040.1, read on the forward strand.
TCAAAGGCCCTCAGAGTGTTCGCTACGGTGCCGGTAACAGTGCTGGCGTGGTGTTGTTTGAACGCAAGGATCCGGAACTGACGGATTTCGACATCCAGGGTGAAGGCAGCCTGTTGTTCGGATCTGCCGATCGGGACGACCAGATGCTCAGCGTGCTGGCTGGAAATCGTGACGGCTATATCAAGCTGGACGGTACTCGCGCCGACGCCAACAACTACACGGATGGTGATGGCGAAGAAGTGCACTCTGCCTACACACGCTGGAGTGGTGATGTGACATTGGGTTGGACGCCAGGTACCGATTCCCGACTGGAGCTGTCCGGTGGCTACAGTGATGGTGAAGCCCGTTATGCCGACCGCAGCATGGACGGTGTGCTGTTTGAACGCAAACACATCAGTTTGCGCGGTGTTCAACAAGACCTGACGCCGTGGTTGTCGAGTCTGGAAGGACGGGTGTATCAGAACAACGTTGACCACGTGATGGACAACTATTCACTTCGTACCAATGCCGGAATGCGCATGGCGAAAAATCCGGATCGAGCAACCGACGGCGCCATGTTGACCGCTGAGCTGGATCTGATGGAACTTGCCGGTCGTGAAGGCCACTGGGTTGCCGGGGTTGATTGGCAAGCCAATCAGCACCGTATCCGCAAGGCCAGTGCCAAGGGGCAAAACCCGGACTACCGTTCCCAGATACGCAAAGCCGATATGGAGTTTGAAGCACTGGGCGTCTTTGTGGAAATGGACACAGCGGTGAGCGAAGCTGGAGAGGTTTTTACCGGCCTGCGTGTGACTCAGGATGAAGCCCGTGACCTCCGTACTGGTCGCGACACCAGCGGCGAAACCGAGAAAAATCGTCTCATCAGTGGTTTTGTTCGTTATGAAGAGCAGATGAACGGGAGCCATCGCTGGTATGCCGATCTTGGGCACAGTGAGCGTGCAGCAGATTATTGGGAACGTACCAAGAATCCAGCGGCGACCAGTATGATGAAAACCGGTAGTGCCAGCACCTTCGACCTGGAGCCGGAACAAGTGACCCAGTTGGACATGGGCATGATTCATCGGGGTTATAAAACCAACGGTTCGGTGTCGGTTTTCTACGCTCGCCACCAGGACTTTATCGAAGTGTCGACCTTGCCAGACGTCAGCAGTTTTGCCAGCCAGGCACGTAATGTCGACGCAGTGTCCTGGGGGGCAGAAGCCGACGCCCAGTATCGATTTGCACCGGGTTGGTCAGCGATGTCGTCACTGGCATGGGTGCGAGGGCAGAACACGACGGATCATCGCCCGCTGGGACAGATTCCACCGATGGAATTGAAGGCTGGTCTGAACTACGACGTCAACGACTGGTCCGCGGGGCTGTTGTGGCGGGGAGTGGCAGAACAAAATCGCAGTACACCGGGAGCCGGTAGTGTGGTCGGTCAGGACATTGGTGACAGCGACGGCTTCTCCGTGTTCTCGATCAACGGTGCATGGCGAATTTCGCCGGTTACCAACCTCACCGCTGGTATCGATAACCTGTTTGATACTGCCTACGCGGAGCATATTTCACGCGGCGGTGCGGATATCAGTGGCTATGAAACAACAACGCGGGTAAACGAACCCGGCAGAACGTTCTGGATGAAGTTGCAATCCCGTTTCTGATCCGAGGGCTCTCCGAATTGAACGGCTGGCTTGGCTAACGCTCAGCGTGTGATTATCCTCAGGAGAAACGATTATTGAGGAAGTATCATGTCGCTAAGCCAGCTTGAGCAATGGCTGGGTGAAAACGCCCAATCCAGCATACCGCCTGTGGAATCCTGGCACCCGGATCACTGTGGCGATATCGACATTGTGATTCGGCGTGACGGCAGCTGGTGGCATGAAGGCTCCGAGATTCGTCGCAAGGCCCTGGTGCGTATGTTCTCACGCGTATTGAGGCTGGACGGTGAGGAATACGTGCTGGTAACGCCGGTTGAAAAAATGCGCATCCAGGTTGAGGACACGCCGTTTCTGGCCGTGTTGGGCGAATATCAGAATGGTGTCCTTCGTATCATGACCCAAACGGGTGACGAAGTAGAAGTCAGTTGCAATCACCCCATGACGCTTAAGCAACTTGATGGAGAGCCGCTTCCGGTGGTGGAGGTGCGTCGAGGCTTGTTGGCCAGAATTGGCCGCAACCTCTATTACCAACTCGCTGAGCAGGCTGTTGAGAAACAGGGGCGGTTCGTCATATCCAGCCATGGCCAGGATTGGCCACTATCCTGATACAATAATTATAAGTGGATTGTTTCTTTTGTATCATGGTGTTCTTTTGAACCGCACCAGAACAGGAGCATTCTCTTGAGCACCGATACCGTACAGCAAACCATTCAGCAATTTGTATCCGATTGGTTCAGAGCCATGGAGCCAATGCCCGACAATATCGACTGGTTTGTCGACCACTTGTCAGATTCCCTGGTCCTGTCGATGCCAGAAGGGGAGTTTGAAGGCCACACCGGATTCGAACAATGGTACCGGGGTGCTGCCAAAACCTTTCAGGCGGGTTGGGTGCACGATGTTCAGGAACTGAAGGTGGGTGAAGAGTCCGAAGGCCTGTACCCAGTAGAGATGGCGCTGAATCTGGTGGCTACTTTAAACTCACCTGAAGGAAAACCAGCAAGGCAGTTGAATTTGCCGCTGCGTGAACGCTGGACGGTGGCTGTTTCGGAAACCGGGGCGGTCGCCATACACAGTTATCGGGTGACAATGGGGCGTTGATTCCAATCCTAACAGCTAAACCCAAGACCTGATGTGCAAACATCAGGTCTTTTTGTATCCGGGGTTCTTACCGCATTACATTCACGTGCATAACCAGCTTCTGGCCGGGTTGAAGATATTTGGCCTTGGCTGCTTTGGGGTTCCAGCGTTTGATATCCCGCACGGATACCTTGAAACGGCTGGCGATACTGCTGAGTGAGTCACCACGGCGTATGGCGTAGTTGATTTTCCGCATTTCCTGGCGCGATTTCCTCGGCAGGGGAACTTCACTGGACAAGTAGACCACCAGAGATTTTCCGACCGTCAACGGATCACCGGGAGCCATGCTGTTCCAATAGGTCAGTTGGCGGGTTTTCACGCCATACTTGCGCGAGATGCTCCAGAGTGTGTCGCCTTTTTTGATGGTGTGGTAATGCTTCTTTGAGCTTTTCGGCTGACGCGCCGATGCTTTCTTGGTCTTGCGCTCGGTTTCGCTGAGGGAATAGTCGGCTGATTTGTGGCGGGCGCCGGGAATCATCAGGGTCTGACCAATGCGAATCAGGTTGCCACGCAGATTATTGGCGGAGCGAATCACATCGGTGGTGGTTCTGAAACGACGACTGATCGCACCCAGGTTGTCACCAGATTTCACCACATAGCGGTGCCATTTCAACCGATCCTCGGCTGGGAGGCTGGCCAGGGCAGACACAAAAGCCGGATGCTTGTCGACGGGCAGAAGAATTTCATGTGGGCCGTCCGGGTGGGTTGCCCAGCGATTGTATTGTGGGTTCAGGCGATAAATATCATCCATCTCCGCACCAGCAAGAGTGGCCACCTGCGACAGATCGATTTGCCCACCCGTGCTGGCTACCGCAAACTGCCGTGTATTTTCAACCGGCACGAACTTGACGCCGTATTTCTGTGGATCCCTCAGTAACTGTGCCAGTGCAATCAGTCGCGGCACATAATTCTCGGTTTCTTTTGGCAGGTTCAGTGACCAGTAGTCCGTCGGCCTTCCGGCTTTGATATTGCGCTTGATGGCACGTCGAACGTTACCAGCTCCTGCATTGTAGGAAGCCAGTGCCAGCAACCAGTCACCGTCGAACTGTTTGCTTAAGGATGTCAGGTAATCGAGTGCCGCGTTGGTTGATGCGCGAATGTCGCGTCTGCCGTCGTGCCACCAGTCCTGTTTCAGGCCAAAGTAACGCCCTGTAGATGGAATAAATTGCCAAACGCCTGAAGCGCGACCATGGGAATAGGCAAAGGCATCGAATGCGCTTTCAACAATCGGCAGCATTGCCAGTTCACCGGGAATGCCTCGGACTTCGATCTGCTCGGCGATGTAATGGATATAGGGAGCGCCGCGCACAGAGACTCTGGATATATAGTCCTTGTGCTTCAGATACCAGTCACGTTGCTGCTTGATCCGCTTGTTGGGGATATCAATGTCCATGCGGTAATTGGCACGAACCCGATCCCAGACATCGGTATGAGCGATGGGCTGTTCAGGCGGTGTCCAGGACTGTTCAAGAGTCACTGGTGTGGCGCTGACCAGCACCTCGTTGCTGATCGGGGTGACGACCGCTTCTTCAGCTGGTTGCTGGTTGATGGGCAGGTTCACACATGCCTGCAGCAACAGGATGGTTAACAGTGATATCGGTTTCAGAATCGATGTGGCAAGTAGTGTAGAACGGCGCATAGGAATACAATGGTGACGAGATAGCCGCACAGTCTAGTTTCTGACCGCATGGGCCGCAAGCGGCCTGTGTTGTTCGCTTTCCCAATGAGGAGTTTCATGGGTATCCGCGTTAAATCCGATGTCTATGATCGCTGGATCAAGACGGTGTCTGCCCGTCGTTTACTGGCACTGGAAGCCGGTTGGCTGAGGGAAGTTGTCAGCGGTTTTCATGGTGAGAACCTCGCTTATGTAGGGGTTGATGACACTCCGCGATTCCTGAAACGCAGCCAGCTCCGTCACCCGTTCTGCCTCGGGTTGCCCTGGCAGAAAAACCACCCCTGTGCTGCCCGCGTCCGGGATGATGCCTGGCCATTGCCGGACAACTCCATTGATGTGGTCGTGATGCAGCACAGCCTGGATATGTCTGTCAGGCCCCATCAAATGGTGCGTGAGGCCGCCCGGGTGTTGATGCCACACGGCTATATCGTGGTGGTGGGGTTCTCGCCGGTGAGCCTGTTTGGTGTGTTAAGGCGGATTAATCTGTTTTCTACCCGGCTACCGTGGGTGGTGAATTGCGTCGATTCGCATCGACTGCGAGACTGGCTGACACTGCTGGACTTTCGAATTGAATCGGTCACTCCGGCGTTGCACCTGTGGCCTTTGAGATTGATCTCGGAAGGCAGCAGCCGCCGGGTCGATCGCTTGCTGCATGGCAGTGGCTGGGTTCCCGGCAATGGCTATATTCTGGTCGCGCGCAAAACAGTCGCTGGGGTGACGCCCATTTCTCCGCAACGCTGGCAGTTCCTGCCGGTCGGCTTCGGGGGAGCTGTGCCCGCTGCCTTTTCTGACGGTTCTGTATCTTCGCGTATTCCATACACTTTGAGGTCCGAAAAAGTTACTGATAATGAAAGTTGAGTTATTTACCGATGGAGCCTGCAAGGGCAATCCTGGTGTTGGTGGCTGGGGAGCTTTGCTCCGTTATGGCCAACACGAAAAAGAACTGTTTGGCGGGGAACTGAACACGACCAACAATCGTATGGAACTCAAGGCAGCTATCGAAGGTTTGGCGGCCTTGAGTCGCCCGTGTGATGTGGTTCTGACCACCGACTCCAAGTACGTGAAGCAGGGTATCCAGCAATGGATGGCCGGTTGGAAACGAAACGGTTGGAAAACGGCTGCAAAACAGCCGGTCAAGAATCAGGACCTTTGGCAGGCGCTGGATCAGGCTTGTCAGCGTCATCAGGTTGAATGGCGTTGGGTCAAGGGGCATGCGGGACATGATGAGAACGAGCGGGCTGATCAGCTCGCCAATCGCGGTGTGGAGAGTGTGAAGCGATGAGGCAAGTCGTACTGGATACAGAAACCACGGGTATCGGTGAGGGTCACCGCATCGTCGAGATTGGTTGTGTCGAAGTTATTGACCGTAAGCTGACGGGTCGACACTACCATCAGTACATCAATCCCGAGCGTGCTATCGATGAAGAAGCGGCACAGGTTCACGGGATTACCAACGAGTGGCTGGAAGAAACCAACGCCCCAGTTTTCTCTGTCATCGCCGACGACTTCAGGAATTTCATCGCGGGTGCAGAGCTGGTGATTCACAACGCGGCGTTTGACGTCGGGATGATGGACGCCGAGTTCAAGCGTCTGAATCTGTCGCTCACGAACGATTTCTGTGGTGTGCTCGATACCCTCAAGCTGGCCAGGGAAAAGCACCCGGGAGCCAGAGCCAGCCTTGACGCCTTATGTAAACGTTACGATATCGACAACAGTCATCGTGAACTGCACGGGGCATTGCTTGACTCCGAGATTCTGGCCGATGTCTATTTGATGATGACGGGCGGACAGACCGCTTTGCTGCTGGACGTTGAGGAAGAAAATGGCGAACAGGAAATAGAACTCAATCTGGACGCCCTGAAAACAGAAGATCTGTCATTGCCAGTGATTGGTCTCAGTGCAGAAGAGCAGACGGCTCACGACAGTATGTTGGACCTGATCGACAAAAAAAGCGAAGGAGCCATCTGGAGAAGTCATTAGTCTGGCACCTGTTGGACTTTCAGAGAGTCCGCTCTGGACAAAAAACCGCTTTCTCGCCATGGAAAGCGGTTTTTTCTTTTTGGGGGGGGGCAGGAGCCGAGGATTACGAATACCGTCCAGGGCCTACAGCCAGTAGGTGACTGCCAAAAAACCGACGGACGTCATGACGATGGTGTAAGGCAGTGCCATGACAACCATTTTGCCGTAGGACAATCGGATTAAAGGCGCAACAGCCGACGTCAGCAGGAACAGGAATGCAGCCTGACCGTTCGGTGTTGCCACGCTGGGCAGATTGGTGCCGGTATTGATGGCAGCAGCGAGCAGCTCAAACTGCTCCCGGTTGATACTTCCGGCGTCGAGTGCGGACTTCACTTCTGAGATATAAACCGTCGCGACGAATACGTTATCGCTGATCATTGAGAGAATGCCATTGGCGAGGAAGAATACGCCGGGCTGTGAGTCGATTGAGACGTTATTGGTGTCCAGAATCCAGCTGATGATCGGTGAAAAAAGATGCTGGGTATGGATAACACCCACAATGGCGAAGAACACGACCAGCAGCGCGGTGAAGGGGAGTGCTTCTTCAAAGGCCTTGCCAATCTGGTGCTCTTCAATCACACCATTAAATGCCGTCAATAACACGATCACGGCCAGTCCGATCAAGCCGACTTCCGCCAGGTGGAGTGCCAGACCACACACCAGAAATATGGCCACCAGTCCCTGAACCCACAGCTGGGCCACATGCTTGTTGGTCATGTTTTGGGTTTGGCGATCATCAAAGTCCTGAAGAATGGCTCGGACGTCGTCAGGAAGCTTGTCGCCATAGCCAAATACGCCGGTTTTTTCGAGTACAACACAAGTAATCAGTCCGGCTACCAGAACCGGCATGGTGACCGGTGCCATGGTCAAAAAGAAGTCGGCGAATTCCCAACCAGCGACTTCCGCAATCAGCAGGTTTTGTGGTTCTCCAACCAGTGTGCACACACCGCCCAATGCCGTTCCAACAGCACCGTGCATCAACAGGCTGCGCAGGAATGAGCGAAACGTTTCCAGATCTTGGCGGTGGTGTTCTTTGAGTTCTTCGTCATTGCCGTGGTTGTGGTCGTGATTGAAGTTCTTGCCGCTGGCGACCTTGTGGTAAACGCTATAGAAGCCAACAGCAACACTGATCAATACTGCGGTAACCGTCAGGGCGTCCAAAAATGCGGACAGTACGGCTGCCATTAGAGAAAACAACAGTGACAAGAAGGTTTTCGAGCGAACGTTCAGCAGTACCTTGGTAAAGGTGAATAGCAGTAAATCCTTCATGAAATAGATGCCCGCCACCATGAACATCAGCAGCAAAATCACCTGAAAATTCGCCAGTGTTTCCTGATAAACCGCTTCCGGAGAAGCCATCCCAAGCAAAATGGCTTCAATAGCCAGCAGGCCACCGGGTTGAAGCGGATAGCACTTCAATGCCATGGCCAAAGTAAAAATAAACTCGACGATCAGTAGCCAGCCAGTGATGTAAGGGCCGACGGTGTAGATAGCGATTAAATTAAGAACCAGAAAAGCCAGGATGGTTTTCTTGTACCAAATAGGGGCATTTCCGAGGAAATTACCCATAAATGCTTGGGACAGCTGAGCCTGCATGGAAGTAATCCTTGATGTAATTCCCGTTCCCGGGACGGGTTAATTCCTTCAGGGTTCTGTGCTCGCTCCACGTTTTATGTGTATTGAAATGTGTGGAACACACAAAACAAAAAACTAACCCGGTATTAAGTTCGTGGGGGTGGGGGAATGTATAAGGTTTTCAGTAATTTGCAACAAAATGGAACTAACCCTTTGTTTTTAGTTGTTTTATTGCAACTATGGACGTAATACCATGGTGCTGTTCTGGGAATTCAGTTGGATTTACGGATACCGAAGTGGAAACAAAAACCGTTCGTTGCAATACTGCTGCAGTGAGAATCGGGTATATGTCTCGCTCGGAATTAAAAGATTTCGCTGCGTTCAGTAATAGCAGGTAGAATACCCCGAATTGTCGGTGCACATTTGCCCTGGACTGTCAGGTCAAATTGGTCAAGTCACCGAGCTCCTGGCAACCTAAACAGTACGACTCACTCATGGCAGATTTAATGATTGGAAGCGCAGAGTCCCAGTTCGCAGCATCGCTGAGCCTGGTCAAGTCCGAGATCGCAAGTGCATTGGATCAGGCGGCCTCGCAGCTGGATGCATATTCGGAAACCGGTAGTCAGGCCAGCCTCACCAGCTTTCTGGAAGAAGTGCAGCAAGTCCGCGGCACCTTCAAACTGCTGGATTTCCGCGCTGGCGAGCGGGTCTGTGAAGAATTGGCCGAGAGTGTTCGCATTGCTCGTGGAGAGCAACTTTCAATCGACACGCTTGGCGCCTTCACACAAGCCATCATGTTGATGAAGCGCTACGTGGATCTGGTTTCCGAAAGCACACCGGTGGCTCCTAGCTTGCTGGTTCCGGCGATCAACCAGGTGCGTCAGGAGCGCAACGACCCGGTTCTGCCAGAAGCCTATTTCTTCCTGGTCAATCTGCGTCCCCGTATCAAATCTCCCAAGCCGGTTGCCGGAGCTATCCGATTCCCTTATCGCCGTGCCCGCCAGATGTATCAGTTGGGTCTGCTGGCCCTGATCCGTGGCAAGGGCCGAAAAGGGCCTGTTGAAATCATGCTGCGGGCTATTCGTCGGTATGAGAAAGCGAGTCGTGGCGGGGCTTCCTGGCTGTTTTGGCAGGTGGTCGTCGGTGCTCTGGAATCCCTCGCTCAGGATGATTTCGAGATGACACCGCAGCGCCTGAAGCTGCTGGGACAGCTCGACAAGCAGGTCAAGCTGGTTCAGGAAACGGAAGGACGGGCGTTTGCAGAGAAGCAGCCGGACTGGTTGCTTAAAGAATTCACGCACATTGTGGCGTTGGCCCAGCCAGAGTCTCCTGTCATTGTCGCGATTCAGAATGAGTTCCAGATCGCCAATGCCATTAAGGAAGTGCAACTCGTTGAAGCCCGTCAGCAACTGCGTGGCCCGGATCAGAATGCGTTTGAATCGCTGGCAGCCGCGCTGCAAGAAGAACTTCAGTCGGTCAAGGATCAGATTGATCTGGTGGATCGCGTTGATATCTCTGAATCAGCGTTTGAGGAGCTGATTGCGTCCCTGACCCGTATCCGTGACACCCTGATGATTGCCAACCAGTCGCGTGCGGCTGAACGTGCGGTGTCTCTGGTGGCTCGCCTTGAAACCCAGGGGATTCGCAACTTCAAAGAGCAAACCGTTGCCATCGCTGACGAAGTCATTCAGCTTGAGCAAGGTATGAGAGCGATTTCGCAAAGCGGTGTCGATCACGAAGCATTGGTTGATCCGGTTAGCCTGAACGAAGCACGTATCTCGGTGATCGCGGAATCCATGACCGCCCTGTCCCTGATCAAGCGTGCAATCGGCAATTATCTGGAGTCCGACGGCGAGAAGCTTCACATCCAAAACGTTGGCAAGAGTTTGACTGACGTAGCTGGCGCCCTGATTTTCCTGGAACAGGAAAACGTTCATGACATTCTGATGGCGCTGGATGATTTCATTGAGAACCAGGTCCTGGTGGCCCAGCAGCCAATCGAAGATCATAA
>PBNY01000041.1 GCA_002723385.1 Oceanospirillaceae bacterium
GTAACTGCGTTTCTGACTCATGGTTGGCACCTCTGTTAGTGAAGAGTGTATCTCTTCTCGAGGTGTCCGGGATATTCAACCAGAACAGTTCACGGGGGTGTCGTCGGCTAGCGCTGTCGCGGAGCCTGTTGCCAGCGCGATGGCGGCAACCAGAGTGCCTAATGTCATAGTACCTGACCTGTCGTTTTTATCGTTATCAGGCGGCACTATACCCGAGTGCTGTGTCGGCGTAGCGACCCCCGCGGCCAGATTGTTTGACCGCAGAGGACAGGGTCAGGGTTGCTGCGACAGCCAGTGGCGTTCAGTGTCAGCGGACATCGGCTGGCGGCTACCAGTGTCGGGACCCGAAGCGGTCTGATATTGGTCGCTGGTTGGCTCTGTCTGCCATTGCCACTGACCAGGGTGGCCGCAAGCAGTCATCACGGTCGACTGTTGCGGAGTATGACGCACGACTTCGCGGCAGCCACTGCCATCCGCGCGGAACCAGCTCATCATCAGTTCGGCTTTCCAGTCACCCGCGTCGAGCACATCTCCGCTCAGTGCTGTATCGGCAAACTGCTGCAGTCTGGGATCCACCGGGCCGGTTGTTTGTATCTGCCATAGCAACCCTGTCGCTAACAGCAGGCTGGCGGCAATGCCCCAGACGGTGCGCGGGATACGTCGCTGCAGCGGAATGACATTGCTCTGCAGTGGCGTTGTGCGGATCAGGTTTTCCAGTCCGTCAGGTAGTGGCTGACTGTCGATATCGCTGAACCACTGGCGGGCGGCTTCATCGGCGATACGCAGCTGCTGCAGGCGTTGGCGCAGATCTGTGTCGCATGCCAGCGCCTGATCTACCTGCAGTCGCTGTTCGGCTGTCAGCTCATTGTCGAGATACGCTGACAGTTGTTGCTGGCTGATACTGTTCATCTTGCTACCTCCCATTCCCCCGGGGTTTGTGCACTCAGCTGGCTGCGGGCCCTGGCCAGACGGCTCATGACGGTGCCGGCGGGGATATCAAGGATGTCCGCGGTTTCATGATAACTGCGGCCCTCGATGGCGACCAGATACAACACCATACGCAGCCCTTCACTCAGTTGTCCCATGCGTTGCCGGGCCAGATTCAGTAGTTGCTCGGTTGCCACCTGCTGCTCTGTGGACGGCTGATCATCCGGGCTGAGATGTTCTTCGTCGAGCTCTTCGGCCGGATTCCGGGTACGCATAGTATCAATCCAGTGGTTACGGCACAGGCGGTACATCCAGCGATCAAACTGGCTGCCGGGTTCAAATTTCTGCCAGCGAGCCAGCGCTCTTTCAACTGATGCCTGCAGCAGGTCATCTGCCTCATGCTGGTTGTTGGTCAGGGCGTAGCAGTAACGTCGCAGACGCGGCAGCATGGTCAGTAACGCCTCGCGAAAGGCCTGTTCGTTAGTGTTCATAGTGGGGTTAACGATGAAGTGCAGGTTTTATTCCCGGTTATGAAATAAAAAATTGGTTTGTTCGTTATAGTGAAGACTTAACTTTCACAGGATACAAACAGACATGATCTTTCGTCCCTGGTTCACATGCGCCTTACTATTGGCTGCGCTTGGCGCATTGCCGGTTGTAGCTGGCGATGATGACGTCACTGACCTGATTACGGTTCTCAGTGACGAGGATGTGGAAGAGGCCGAGGACGAGCTTGAGGATGCGCTGGAGGATTCGGAAGAAGTCGAAGACGATCTGGAAGATGAACTTGAAGATCGGATGGAAGAGGCCGAGGAGCTGGAAGACGAACTGGAAGACCGTCTTGAAGACATGCTGGAGGAGCAGGAAGAGCGCGAAGATGATCTGGAAGACGAGCTGGAAGATCAACTGGAAGATCAGCTTGAACAGTTGCAGCAGTTACAGGAAGAGCAGGCCGAACAACAGACAGAAAGGCTACAGGGTTTGTGGCAGCTGGAGGAGCAGGTCGAAGACCTCGAGGCTTTTGCAGTACCCGATGAGTTTATCGCCTTACTGACTGATGAACAGCTACAGCAGGCGATCGCCAGTGGCAGCAGTGTGCTGGCCAGTGAGCGACTGGATGCACTGGGCACTGTCCTTGTGACCTTTGCCAGTGAAGAAGAATCGGCACGCTTTCAGGCCGATGATAATCACCTGTATCAACTGGATGCGCAGGCTGCCGAAAGTACGTCGGCGTTGACGGTCAAACAGGTCGCGGTACAGATGGGTATCACCACCGGGGAGCAGACGTCGCTGGTGATCGGCATGATGGATTCAGCCATTGATACGCAGCATCACTGTATTGATCCCGGCCTGGTTCAGCAACAGGCTTTTTACCGTCCGGGGTTACAGCCGGCAACCGCTCATGGCACGGCCATCGCTGCGCTCATTTCCGGGCCCTGTGGCTTGCTCAGCAACACGGCTCTGGTCAATGCCGAAGTGTTCGCTGCCTCGCCGAAAGGCATGGTTGTGGCTTCGGCGCGCGACATGATCGCCGGCCTGAACTGGCTCGTTGGGCAGGGGGTACAGCTGATTAACCTGTCGCTCTCCGGGCCAGAGAACCGCATCCTGCAGCAGGCGCTGGAGCAGGTGATGGCCCGCGGTATTCTGGTTGTAGCTTCGGCAGGTAACGAGGGTGCTGCCGCTTTTCCTCGTTACCCTGCGGCCTATCCGGGAGTGCTCGCGATTACGGCTGTGGACGCTCAGTTGGAAGTGTATCCGCGCGCGGTTCGTGGTGCGCATATTGATTTCGCGGCACCCGGGGTCAGCCTGCAGGTTGCCGCTGCGGATGGCGCCGCGACCATTATGAGTGGCACGTCAGTGGCGGCGGCACTGGCAACAGCGGGTGTTGCGCTTGCCCATGACCGGCAGCTGAATCTGGAGCAGCTGCAACAGCGGGCAATGGACCTGGGAGCGCAGGGTAAGGACCCGGTATATGGTTATGGTTTGCTGGTGCTGGCGAAAAAAAATTCCAAAGGCAGGGAATAAAACAGCAACTCAACTCGTTTATGGCTTTAACAGGGCAAACATTGTCCGCTAACCAAACGAGGTGATACCGATGAATAAGCCTGTCAAAACCCAATTAGCCATTCTGTCTTCAGCTATCCTGCTGGCGGCCTGTAACGGTGGCTCTTCCAGTTCTTCATCTGCAACCAGCGACCGCACCGTTCAGGGTACAGTCGATGGCTTTGGGAGCGTGATCGTCAACGGCGTGCATTACCAGAGCAGCAATGCTGACTTCAGCATTGATGATAAGGCCGGTGCAGAAAGTGATCTGCAGGTCGGACAGGTGGTCACCATTGTTGGCAGTGATGATGGCAGTGAAGGTGTTGCCCTGAGTATTACCTATGATGTGGGTGTCGAAGGGCCGGTGAGCAGCGTTGACCTGGCGGCGAGCTCCTTTGTGGTGCTGGGACAGACGGTGCTGTTCGACGCGATGACCGTGTTTAAAGGCATGACCGAAGCGGAATTGATTGCCGGTGCCAATGTTGAGGTGAGTGGATATACCGATGGTAATGGCCAGATTCGTGCAACCTTTGTCAAAGCTGACGATAGTGGCGAAGCTGAGCTGCGTGGTCGTATCAGTGCGCTGGACGAGGGGACAAAAACGTTTCTGGTCGGCTCACAGTCGGTGAGCTACGCCAGCGTCACTGAATTGGATCTGGATGGTGCAGCTCTGGCAAATGACCTGTGGGTTGAAGTGGAAGGTCAGATGGATGCCGGCGTGCTGGTGGCCGATAAAATTGAGGCTGAGGATGAGCACGACTTCGGTGACCACGAAGGTGAAGCGAAACTCAACGGCTATATTACGGCGCTGGCAGAAGGCAGCATTACGGTCGGAGGTACTCAGGTCAGCTTTGATGCATCAACCGAATTTGAACATGGAAGCGCAGCCGATCTGACCCTGAATACCTTCGTTAAAGTGGAAGGAGAGGTCAGTGCCGATGGCGTGATGCTGGCGGACGAGATCGAATTCGAGTCGCAGGTGAAACTGGAAGTCGAAGGGCCGGTAACCGCTGTGACTGAGAACAGCGTCAGCGTTATGGGTGTTACCGCCAGCGTCGATACCCGCACTCGTATTCGCGATGAGCGTGACGACATAACTTACTTCAATCTGACTGATGTAGGTGTCGGAGATTATCTCGAACTGCGCTTGTCGCTGGAAGCGGATGGCAGTCTGCGCGCGCTGCGACTTGAGCGCGACGAAGCTGATACTGAGGTAAAAGTAACCGCACCGGTTGAAAGCCTGGATCTGGCAGCGTCTACAATAACTATGCTGGGTGTTACGGTCGATATGAGTGCCATCACTGGTGTCGACCTGTCGGCTCTGGTGGCGGGTTCCTATCTGGAAGTCGAAGGGACTTTTGATGGCTCAATGATCGTTGCCACGGATGCCGAAGAAGATGATCGTTATGAGGACGATGATGAAGACGACGACGAGCACTACACGGATGCCGAAGAAGATGATCGTTATGAGGACGATGATGAAGACGACGACGAGCACTAATCGCGCTCGCATGCACACGGAGCGCAGCGTTTGAAACGCATCTGCTCCTGTTGCCGGGCTGCCACTTTGCTGGCAGCCTTTTCTGTATCTGTGGCTCAGGCGGACTTCAAAGCCGGAGTGGCAGCCAGCAGCCAGTACGACAGCAACGTATTGCCTGACCCGGAGTTGGTGGACGGCAGAGTGTCTGCCGCCTGGGGACAGAAGTATTCGGCCTATATGGCGTTGTCTGCAGACATCGACAAGCGCTGGCAGCTGGTCGGACGTTATGACCTCAGCCGCAGTGTCTGGAATGATGTCAGTGGTTATGACAGCCGCATTCAGAGTGGTTATCTGCGGCTTTCCCGCCGTGGCATCTGGTCACCCGAGGTCGTTTTGCTGGGCGCCGATGCTCACGTAGAGGGCCGCGATTTTATGCAGCTGCGCCGCATCAGCCCGGCACTGGGTTACCTGTTGTCGAAGCGCTGGTATCTGCGTACTCAGCTGGACCTCAGTGATAAACATTTTCAGGACTACGCCGAGCGCGACAGTCGCCAGCTGCATGGCCGCCTGCTGGCGTTCTGGTTGCTGGATGGCACAAGGCGATATCTGTCGGTGCAGGGCGGACTGAAGCAGGAAAATGCCGATGATGATTTGTACAGCTACCAGGCCTGGGTCGGCCGGATAAAGTGGAAGCAACGCCTTGTTGTCATGGATAGTTGGTTCAGTGTGAAAGCCGAGCGGCGGATGTATGACACGGTACGACTGTCGCTGGGTGAAGAGCGGCAGGACATGCGCTGGCGTCTGGCCAGTGGCTTATCCTGGCCGCTCGGTGCTGGCATTGAAATGACTGGCGAGGTTGGCCGCGACATGTACCATTCGAATCTGGATGTCGCGGATTATGCTCAGAATCGCCTGGAAGTCGGTATACGCTGGGATTACTGAGCAGCCGTCAGTTCAGTGACAGACCAAACAGGCTGATTTCCATTTTATACGGCACCTCAACCGGCGCGGTTTGCAGCGTCTGAATGCGGCTCATGTAGGTATCCATTTTATGCGCCTCCAGATTGTCGGCATCCGGCAGGGCACTCATGATTTTGGTAGCGCGCAGCATCGCTTTTACCCCGGAGGTTTGCGAGTACTGGCCTTCGCCCAGCAGAATAACTTCCTCACCCATGTGCCAGTAGATATCCATATCCTTGATCTGCAGCGGGCTGATAGGTGGTACTAACGGCACAATGTCTTTCGGCGTGACCACGCGGGTCAGGGGAATATCATCGAACACTCCGGCACCGGTAACGTTGGTGACCTTCGGCTGACCAAAGGTAATCACCTGCGCAGGCGTACGTTGCTCCTGCTCTAAAAACATCGCCACAATGACTGCAATGGCGCCGCCCAGGCTATGGCCGGTAACCGTAACCGGCTTGCTGCTGTCCAGATGCGGTTTGACATCGGCATATACGGCCGCGGCACTGTTCCTGAAGCCGTTGTGCAGACTGATGCCCAGTTGTTCATCCGGCTGAAACTCAATATCCAGATCGACCATGGCATTGGTCAGATTGGCGGAGCCACGAACGGCGATGGTCTGCATATCCGCCGTGGTGCTGAGGTAGTAACTGACCTGGGATTCTGGCAGCAGCGCCTGATGCACCAGAGTTTGCCCCTGCTGTTCAAGCTGTGTTTCCAGTGCGCTGGCTGGCAGATAAGTATCCGCCGCCAGTTGGCCGTAAGTCTGGATATTGGCGAAGCTGACATCTGCCAGTGCAGCCTGCAGCGGTAGCGTCAGTAACGTGATTGTAGTCATACAAAAAAGTTGGTAACTAAAAACGCCTCTAGGCCTTGTTTTACCGTTGAAAATTAACATGGTAAAAAAATAAAGTTGGTAACTTTCTAGGCAAGCAGGGTATGTAATGTGAAAATTCCATACAAAAAAGTTGGTAACTTTTGTTTTTGGCCTTCGTCTTCGATGAGCCGGAACTGCAAGTCGAGATCGGTCAGCAGCGGGATCAACTCCCGGAGGATAATGAAGCCGCTGCAAACGATCCGCCTGCTGCCGCGTCTGCATTCAAGTGTCCTCATCACGCCTTCTCCGAAAACCTGCTGCGCCAGCGTATTGAGCTGCGGCTCGCCCGACACACCTGCTGGGCAAATGCAGCGCCATCTCGGCTCTGTTGGCCTCCTGATCAGCTCCAAATATGCCGATGTACTGCCGTTTTAACGGCAAAAGCAGATATTCAAACGTCTGGGCCACGAGGTGGCCGCACCAGTATGGCGCACTGGATCATCCATCTGGATGAGGTGTTCAAACCGCCGATTCATCTGATTGCGCGAGGCACAGAACAGTGCAGCCTACCTGCAGGCTTCACATGGAATCAGTGGCAACCGTGATCTGGAATACGCACCTTAGTCGGATAAAATCCTTTGTTGATCAAATAATCCTTAAAACGATCAACAAATTGGTTTGTGTGTATCAGGAGATCAACAAACACTTTCGTCTATATTTTTGAAGGGAAAATGATCATCAAAAAAGTTTGTAGCACTGGGCTCAGGGCGAGGGGGCATCAAACTACCCTGAATGAGGACCCTAGTTTATTGATTGGTTGTTTCTATGAGGTAAGGCCGTTGGTGTGTATTCCAGTGATGCTGACACTCAGTTCCAGAGATTGTGGCCCATTCATGCTGGAGATTCTGACCATCCTTTCCAGTGATTGTGATCCACCGCGCTGATGGTTTTGACCGGCAAGAGTTGGGACGAATCGTACCTGTGCTGCACCCATGCAATCGCGCGCTCAGCGTGCTAGGCGGTGTTCTCATTTGATGCTGAAGGTGCCGCCAGTATCTCGCCGCTTTTTGTAGTTGGGATTTGTCGGTATTGGCTGCGTGATGATCACTGGCAATGAATCGAGGTGTTATTGATGGGCAAATTCAGTGACAGTGACTGGCGGCCAGAGATAGTTGAGGTCTTTGTCGAGACGGTGTTCTTCTGAATTGCCCGAATCGGCCCTCTCTGGCACGACACTCCAGAAGCCTATGACCGTTGGCACCGTATGTATGTGCGGTATAGCCGCTAGTAATGCAAAGGAGTGTGATTGGCCTGATTGAGAACGTTCCCTGTAAAGTTGCTCGTGGCCTGCTCATAACAAGGCCAAGCTTGTTATGAGCCTCTTCCCAGATACTCTTCAAGGGGCCGCCGATTAAGACTTCAAGGCGGGCGACCAATAGGATCATGTCCAGTGAGGCGTACTGGGGCCGGTGCAACGGCAAGTGTTTGCCCTGCTAACGCCGCTCCCGCAACCACTCAATTAGTTCAGGTAGTGGCATCGGCCTGGCAAACCAGAAACCTTGCCCTTGAGAGCATCCTGCCTCCCGCAGGAAGGCTAGCTGCTCCTCCGTTTCAACCCCCTCAGCCACCGTGCGCATGCTGAGTCCTTTGGCCATACCGAGAATGGCCTGCACGATAGCTTGATCGCTACGGCTTTCAAAAAGACCAGAAACGAACGATCGATCGATCTTCAGCTTGTCAAACCGCAACTTTTTCAAGCGGTTCAACGACGAAAAGCCGATGCCAAAATCATCCATTGCCAAACGGATACCGGCCTCATGCAGTTCATCCGAGGTCTGCAATACCTGGGCCGAAGAGTTCATTGCCACATCTTCGGTGATCTCAAGCTCCAAACGCTCAGCCGGCAGTCCAGTGCTGACAAGTAACTGATGAACCAGCGCGCAGAATCCGGCTTCACTGAACAACGGGGCACAGATGTTGACCGCTACCACCACATCCAGCAGGCCCGTTTCGATTAGCGTCATATTGTCTTTGCACGCCTGGCGAATGACCCAGCGTCCAATAGTCGGCATCAGGCCGTATTCCAGTGCTACAGGAATAAACTGATCAGGTGCCACCAGGCCATTAACGACATCACGCCAACGCAGCAAGGCCTCCATGCCGCACGGCTGCAAGGTCTGCATATCGAACTGCAACTGGTAATGCAACTCGAACTGCTCTAGCGAAATGGCCTTGCGCAAGCGACTGAGCAGGCGATAGACCTGCTCGGATTGTTCACGTAACGCTTGATCGAATAGGCGAATACAGCCGCCTCCTTCCACCTTGGCCTGATACATGGCGATATCAGCTTCATTCATCACCTCATCGGCTGTCAGACCGTCATCGGGGTACAGGCTGATGCCGATACTTGCGCCAACACTCAGTGCCCGATTATCAATGACGAATGGCTCCTTCAGCGCCTCCATCAACCGTGCGGCGATGTGGGAGGCTGTTTCCCCTTTGGAATCTAGAATGATAGAGACGACGAACTCGTCTCCCCCCACCCGACCTAATAAGTCACTATCGCGCAAGGTTTTCTGAAAGCGCTCAGCTGTTAGCTTGAGCAAGCGGTCGCCAACCTGATGACCATGGTTGTCGTTGATCTGCTTGAAACCGTCCAGATCGATGAACGGGTTCTACCCCGTTTTCACGGACGGTTTAATAAAGCACTAAATCTCTGATCCTGTGCTGCCAGTCTACGTCTCATTCTCGGGTTATGGAACCGTTCGATATAGTCAAAAATATCCGATCTTGCTTCATCCTGCGTCCGGTAATTTTTCGGGTTGATTCGCTCCCGCTTCATTACCCCAAAAAAGCCTTCACAAGCCGCATTGTCGGCACAATGACCAACTGCACTCATGCTGCTTACCAGATCATGCTGCTTCAGTAATCGTTGATAGTCGCCACTGGTAAACTGCGAGCCTCTATCTGAATGCAGTATTGGCATAACCGTTCCCTGTTTTTGCCAGACGGCCATTTCGACGGCTCTCATCACCATTTGCCGATCCTGCCGATGATGCATCGACCAGCCGATCACCAATTTGCTGTACAGATCCAGCACCACGCACAGATATAGCTTGCCTTGCTGAGTTTTGACTTCCGTAATGTCAGTAACCCATTTGCTGTCCGGCTCCTGCGCCGTGAAGTCTCGTTTCAGGTGATTCCTTACGCCAGCAGGGCGTACTGATGAGCGCTTTGAGCCACGGCCTTTCTTGCGTGGCCAGCCCTGTAGCTGATGCTTAGCCATCAGCCTGGCAACGCGGTTCAGGCTCAGTTTTTCACCTTCTGCTTGCAGGTCTTCGTGCATACGGGGGGCACCGATAATGCCGCCACTGTCCGTATGAATCTCCTTCATCCGGACAGCGAGACGATCATTATCGAGCTGCCGGGGGCTTGGCCTACGGGATTCCCAGGCGTAATAACCACTGGTCGATACCTTCAGGCATCGACACATAAGGCGTATGGGGTAAGACTTACGACAGCGTTGAATAGCCTGATATTTCAGGTCTAACCCTTGGCGAAGTACGCTGCCGCTTCCCGCAAAAAATCTCGCTCCTTGGTGACTCGTGCGAGTTCACGTTTAAGGCGCGCGACTTCTTCATCCCGTGGATTTCCACTGCCTTGAAAGGCTTTGTCCTTGGCGGCTTCGGCTTCTCGCTTCCAGCGGCTCAAGAGACTTGGTGCGACACCGATTTCGAGAGCAATCTGGCTACAACTGACCCCCGGTTGCTGGGTCAGCTTGACGGCTTCTCTTTTAAACTCGGGGCTGTATTGTCTTCGTTTGGTCATGAACACTCCTCATGGGCACAGTATGCCTCTTTTAGATGTGTCCGTGAAAACGGGGTAGAACCCCAGTTTGGCTGTATGAAGCCGGATACTTCAGGATTCCCAACAGCATACGGCGTGTTGGGTTCATGCCATTTTTTTCTGTGTATTTATCTAGCTTCGAAAGAATGCGTAGGGTCTGCCCATTGCCTTCGAAGCCGCCGTGGTTGCGCATACACACGTTTAACGCCACTTCACCACCATGACCAAACGGTGGGTGGCCGATGTCGTGAGCCAAACAGATAGTGTTCATTAATGAAGAACGTGGCAGTGCTCCCAGAATTTCGTTGTCTGAGTCATGTTTGCTTTTCAGCCAGCGCAAAATGCCAGTGCCGATCTGTGCAACTTCCATTGAGTGAGTTAGACGAGTGCGATAAAAATCGCTTTCGCCCAAACCCAGAACCTGAGTTTTTGATTGCAAACGGCGAAATGCAGCTGAGTGGATCAAGCGGGCATAATCACGCTCCCACTCATTTCGAACATCGTTTGCTGAATAGGGATCGCTCGCCATGAAGCGCTCTTCCCAGATTTTCATTGCCATAACAACCTCCATGTTTAGTTAAGTTTTACCCGACGTTTGCCTGTTAATAACTGCTGCATCAGGGCTTTTTTCTCTTGCTTAAAGGCATCGAGTTTCTGTTGCAAGGCGGCGATTTCCAGATCGGCAGTGGACAACACGGCGGCGATTTTTTGTTGTTCTTCAATCGAAGCGGGCACGCTGATCTTTTCCTTCAGGAAGAGTTTGAAATTGAAGGTCATCTTCTCAATATGAACTCCGTAGCTACAGAGAAACGCTTTGTGATACATCAACTTCTGTTTGGCAAACCATGCAAAGAAGTGAATATCCAACTTTCGCGCATCTTTTGGGGTTAGGCTGATGTATGAATCAGAGATATGAAAACCATCAAACTCATCAGGAACCACCCCTGCAGCACCATGGACGATCTGCATCTTTGAGATTAAAAAGTCGCCGGATTGAGCTATGTTCATCTTCTTGGTCAGAATTTCAGTGCCTTTTAGTACTTCTCTTAGCACAACGCCTTCTGAGCGGCGTTTCACACTGAGAAGTTTGTAATCTGCAGCATCATCCCAATCGACAGGGCGTTTCACCTCTTTTAAGACTTTTCCGATCTCTACGTCTTTCCACTCCCCACTAAACCTAACCCCATTATTATCAAGCAGACGCTGCTTGCCGGTGAGCAGTTGTTGCATCAGGGCTTTTTTCTGCTGCTGGCTGTTGGCGAGCAATTGTTCGGTGATGGTGATGGCCTTATCCCAAGTGGAGAGAATCTGGGCGATTTTCTTTTGTTCGGGGAGAGGGGGTATATTAACCGGGTACTCCTGAAGTGAATGAGTATCTAGGCGTCCTGTCCCATGTCCTGCTGTACTCACAAGCTGGAGAATTTTGTTTTTCTCCGCCACTAACAAAAAAGATAAAAATAGCCCATCTATATTTTTGGCAGGGACTAAGGCCTTCAAGTCTTGATTAAAAGCTACTTCCCTGGTTGCGTAACCAACAGGAAAATCTTTTAAAAGAGTCATACCTCTTACTAGCACTAGACTTGACCCCTTTGGCGCTTTTTTTGCAGCCTGAAATCCGGCTTTGGTTAAGCCGTCAATGCTTGTTTCTAGGTAATGAGTTTTAAGATCTTTTCCGGAAATCCATGGCTCAGTACCACCCCAATATTCTGCAGCTTGTTTACTTGGTGTACCGCCAGAAGAAAATTTAGCAATATCGCCGACTTGCGATGGAGTCCAGCCCTTAGGCACCATATCCCAACGCCTCCAGATGCTTAGCCATCACGATTTCCATAGAAAGCGCTATAACCACCTTACTCATCAGCATCATCCTTTACTCCAAGCGTTTCCGGATTCTTAAGCGACTTTTTGTCCGCTGACGCGAGTCGGCGTTCTACCTTTTTGACATCTTCCGCTGGCGGCAGCTCTTCCGGGCGAATACCCCGGTTGATCAGCGTCTGACGGACGGCCTCGTTGTTGGTGACATGCTCCTTGGAGATCTGCTGCTCGCGGTTCATATTCTGCGCACGGGCGTTATGAATGGTGATCTCGGTGGCAAAGTCTTTCGCCTTGAGGATGATGGTCGGGGCAAAGTCTGCCAGCGGGCGGTTGTCGGGCACCTGCCATTGGGC
Organism: Oceanospirillaceae bacterium; assembly: GCA_002723385.1. GTDB lineage: Bacteria > Pseudomonadota > Gammaproteobacteria > Pseudomonadales > Oceanobacteraceae > Oceanobacter. The sequence goes on from PBNY01000041.1 coordinate 12,245, forward strand.
TTTCATGGCTTTGGTATTGCGTCCGAACAGTGCGGAGTCGCCTTTGCTGCGGATCAGTGCGAAGTTGTCGTTGCCACCAGTCTGCTCAAAAATCACGCTTGAGAGCTCTTTTTCCGTGGCGGAGAGCTTCTGACGTGCAAGCACGCGTTCTGCTTCGAGCAGACGTTGTTCAATCAGCTCTGCCTTGCGGGTCTGCATGGCAAAGTAGGTCTGGGCAAACGCCACCTGCTGCTTGCGGGAGTCGCCGTTCTGGGCGATCAGGTAGCAGGCATAGCGGGTAAGCATAACGTCGTCGATTTCGCGCTGACTGCCCGAGCCCAACTCGACCATTTTCCCGACGTCGGCAAAATGGTCAGAGACCGTATGCCCACTAACTTCGCAGGCTGTTTTGGCTTTTGAGATCACACTGGTGAAGTTGTCCCACTTGCCGTAGCCCAGTAAGTGCTGAACATCCCGGGCCAGCCAGTATTCCACTCCCTCTTCTGTACGCTGAGAGTGGCCTTCAAACATGGCTGTCAGTGATTGAATTTGTTGCGGTTCCATTGCCTATCCTCCTTTACTTATTCTGATAACCCAGCTCGGCCAGGTAGCTTTCCATCTCATGCTCGATGGTTGCCAGCTGCGCCTGAAGTTGCTGACGTTCAGCACGCACGGCCATCAGGTCGATTTCTTCCTCTTCTTCAAAGGTATCCACATAGCGCGGGATGTTGAGGTTGTAGTCGTTCTCTTTGATCTCTTTCAGGCTGGCGACGTAGGCGTATTTCTCCACGTCGTTACCGGCGAAGTAGGTATCGACAATCTTGCGGATATTGTCGTCGCTGAGCAGGTTCTGGTTTTTACCGGCTTTGAACTCGCGGCTGGCGTCGATAAACATCACGCTGTCATCACTTTTCTCCTTTTTGAAGATCAGGATGGCCGCAGGGATGCCCGTGCCGTAGAAGAGTTTCTCTGGCAGGCCAATCACGGCATCGAGCAGGTTTTCGTCAATCAGCTTCTGACGGATTGTGCCTTCTGTGCTTCCCCGGAACAGAACACCGTGTGGCACAACTACGCCCATACGGCCAGAGCCAGGTTTCAGGGTTTCGATCATGTGCAGGATAAAGGCATAGTCACCTTTGGTTTTCGGCGGTACACCACGGCGAAAGCGGCTGAATTTGTCGTGCTCGGCTTCGTCGTGGCCCCATTTATCCAGACTGAACGGCGGGTTGGCGGTAACAATGTCGAACAGCATCAGATCGCCGTTTTTATCCAGCAGTTTGGGGTTGCGGATGGTGTCGCCCCATTCGATTTTGTGGTTGTCTTCACCGTGCAGGAACATGTTCATTTTGGCCAGCGACCAGGTGGAGCCAATGGCCTCTTGCCCATACAGGGCGTATTGCTTGCTGCCGTGGTTCGCCACAATTTTGCGGCCGCATTTCATCAATAATGAGCCGGAACCACAGGCCGGGTCGCAGATGCTGTCGCCCGGTTGAGGGTCGAGCAGTTCGGCAATTAAGTCGGATACTTCGGGCGGGGTGTAAAACTCACCGGCTTTCTGGCCACCGCTGGCGGCGAAGTTTTTGATTAAGTATTCGTAGGCGTTACCGATCACATCCAGCGTGCCGACGCGGCTGGGTTTGAGGTTGAGGTCGGGTTTGGCAAAGTCTTCCAGCAGGTGACGCAGAATGGTGTTCTTTTGCTTTTCTTCGCCCAGCTTGTCGGTGTTGAACGATATGTCCTGGAACACGCTTTTACCGGCGTCTTTCAGTTTGGTGCCGTTGGCTTCTTCAATGGCGTGCAGCGCCTGGTCGATGCGCTCGCCGTTGCCGGGTTCGTGACGGCGTTCGTACAGGGCATAGAAACTGGCCGCTTTGGGCAGTACAAAGCGCTCGGATTTCATCATTTCTTCGATGAGTTCCGGCTCGTCGCCGTACTCGGCCGTGTAGCCATCGTAATGATCCTGCCATACATCGGAGATGTACTTGAGGAACAGCATGGTGAGGATGAAGTCTTTATAAGTATCGGCGCTGATGGTGCCACGGAAGGTATCGCAGGCATTCCACAGCGCTTTGTTAATGCTGTCCTGGTTGATCTTGTCGTTTGTGCTCATCTTATTCTGTCTCCTTCAATAATTGCTGAAACATGCCCTGCAGCATGGTTTCACGATTTTTAAGCAGGGCTTGGGTCAGCTTTTGCTCCTGTTCCCACATCCGGTTCAGATGCAGGATCTTGTGTTGGGTTTTGAGGCTGGGTATCTGAAGCTGCAGCTCTCCAGCCAGCTTTGTATTCAACATGACGATGTTGCTTCCCTGGCTTCCGGCTCCTTCCGTCAGGTGGTACTGGATGGCAGGTTGATTCAATGACCAGCACAGAAACTCAGACAGTACCTCTTTTTTTGGGGTAATGATAAGAAACTGACTACTGACCACAACCGGAAGGCTGCTTGGTTCGTCTGCCATTAAGCAAGATGCGCGGAAGTAGCCGCTGCCTTTTGCCCCCCGTGCGGGAAGCAAGACGGTTCCGGGTTCAACAAAGGCCTTGTCCTTTCCTTCCCAATGGATAAGGGGAAGTTGAGATATCAGCAGGTCATTACCATTCGTTCGCTCCCACTCGCTCCTTGCATCTTTGATTTGGGCAATGTGGGCATTGCCGTTGTCCGGGCTTTCTTCAACTTTTTCCCGAAAAGTGAAGCCTGTTCTGATGTCCGCTATCTCGGCCAGGCTTCTCAGGTTCTGTGTCTGCTTCATATTGAGCCTCTGAGTAAAGTAGGCCGTCCCTGGCCTTATGATCACGCTGCTTGACCGATGTGCTTTCTGATTAGCATGATCTTTGAAGCATTTGCATCATCAATAATCCCTCGGCCCGCTATTTCACTAAGTTGGGTTACTAATAAGGCGTCATTCGATTCAATGGCTGTGGCAAGATTATCCATAATCTGTGATATGGACTGATCAGCAGCAATGACCCAGCAGGACTTCAAAAGCATGATGCATGTGTCATAAGCTTGGATTTTTTCGAGCAAGCCTGAATCGTCGCGTTCGTTACGCAGTTCGTAATTGATTTGGTATAATTTCATAGTTTGTTAACTCCTTGCTTCTTCGCATGAATGTTTGGTTGTTGATGAATGTGGTGACAGGCGGCAACCTGTCACCAATCCACCTTTTTTGTAGCTTACAATCCTTGTTATTTTGCAGTAGCATTCCTATGCATCAGCCACGATAAGGATGATGCTCTCCTAGGAGCTTATAGTCAATGCTTATTTTGCAGTAGGTTGATTACTGCATTTTTCCAGTATCCTTTTGGCCCAGCTTGTAATGGAATCTGCGTCGAGGAGATCCTTGTTGGCTGCTGGGCTCTTGGGGTGTGCTATTCGTTGCACATTGTCGCTTTTGAATGTTTCGTTGAGGTACGCGGTTGGCCACGTCAATGAGTCAGTAACCAATCTCTTTGCAATCTCAGAAATGGCATTCTCCCACTTAACGTTAGTACTGGGGTCTTCTTTGACCAGCAAAGTGGATAACCGCTTCTTACTGCCAAGGGTGTCAACTTCCATCAGTCGAAACGTCGCGCCATTGACAGTGAGCGTTTTTACTAACCAGCATCGTGGATTGCTGTCTTCCGACGTTTGCTTTGAATAACCGGCAATGACCGGCAGTTTACGAGGTTTGGATTCATCCACTTCACAGTCCATGCCTTTCAGCATTTTTAGCATGGCATTGAATGCTTCAAATCGGGCAGTGTAGTTTTTGCTGTCGTCACTTTGGTCATCAACGGTGTCGGTGCCCCCGGCTATTGCATGCCCATTTTTGCTGGTCTCATCGGTGCTGATGACTACCGTGTCGTCACCGACTTCTTCGTCGGCTTCGCCTTCTTTCTTCCCGCCGGAAGGTCGCCCTTTGGTTGCTCCACTTCGCGTAGTGTGAGCAGGATTCTGATAGGTCCGGGTAACCTGAGGGGCTTGTAGGACGAGTTCAACACCCCCGCTTGCCTGGGGAATCTCGTCATCGTCTATTTCAATGTCTTCAATATTTATCGGTCTCACCGGCAAGGCCGTGCCTTTACCTGGCTTTTTGGTGGTGTATGAAGGATCAAAAAAATGAACATTATGGGGATGGTTAGATTTCAGCCCCTGCATACCGTAAATTTCGTAAACGAACATCGACGATGTGTTCGAGTCAAAATGGCCTCGTACTGCTAGCCGAACCTGATCCAAGGGCGGAGGGGCAAAACGAAATTGCCAGACTCGATTATTGCCATTGTCCTCTCCGTATTCGAGTTGATACCTGGAGATGGATTCAAACGATTGTCGCATGTCCTTATCCAGGATGATCGTCGCCAATGCCCGGCGCAATTCATTATCGCCACGTACATGCTGTGGCAAGCTGCAGCTGGGCAGTAGATTGACTTGAATGCTATTGGGGTCATCCAGTGGGATGATATCAAACTCTTCAATGAGGCCGTCTGGGATCATCGCCAGGCGGCATAGATACGGCTCATATAAAAATAAGGCCCGGGCTAATTCCAGCTGCGGCAAATATACCTGTATGCCATCGGCCATGAATTTGAAACACCATTGCTCGTGATCCTGCTGATTTGAAACTCCTGCTATTGGTACTTCCTTAATTTTAACCGCATTCCATGGACTCTTATCCAAGATGAATTCTTTTTTGAATCCAGCAGGTTTGGGTGTATCCGTTGTGTTTAGTGTTCGTTTTCGGGCCAGTAATGGGATCTGAGATATGGCTAAACTGAGCTTCTTCTGTTTTGGATCAAGCTGCACGTTGACTCTCCAGTTGGAGCAGTCCAAACGTCTGAACATATTGCCTATTGCTTTGATCTTACTGTTGTCATCGATACCTCTGATCTTGGGGATTTTCCGTGACATCTGAGTTCTCTGTAATTGCCTTCAGAAACGTTCGTGCTGCTGGTGTCAGTCGTTGCTCGCTCAGGCCCGAGCCTCGGAGTAGGCGCCATCTTGGAGGCTGGCTCATGCGCTCCTTCAAGTTTGCATAAGTATTTTCCAGCCGCCTGATCTGAAAATCAGCGACGGTTTCTGTATAGCGCTGAATAAAGGCTTGGGTCAATGGTAAGCGCGCGAGTTGTTTTTCTAATGTTGAGGGTGCCTTCAGACTTTTTAGCCAGAAGTTATGAGAACGCCTGGGACCATCGTTGGTTGCCGTAACAAATGTCGCCAGCTCTTGCAGGCAGCGCAGATATTCGGCATCTCGGGCTTGCCAGTTGATGCGACTTTTTCGCTCTGGCTGTGTTGGATGTTTATGCTCTTTATTGACGGCAGTTAGCCAGGCTCGCTGTGCCCGATATAGCCGGGCGTACAGTGCTGGGTCTTTTTTTCGCGCTGCTTTAGCCTCCTGGACGCTCAGGAGCTTTAACCAATGTTGCTGGTCTGTAGTTAGAGCGGTGTTTTTGACCGGATGATCCGGGACGTTACTAACGTACTTCGGTTGAAGAGCGATCGAACAAGCTTCATCGATAGCTTCTGTGATGTTCCAGCTTGCTGGTCGCAGAGCGCCATGTACAACGAGGTGTTGCAGAAAACTGAATGATTTTCTGTGCTTACGGAAGATACTTCGGAGCCAGCAATGGTCGTCTGCGTTTAAGGACAATCCCATGAATCTTAGCTTTTGGGGTGACCATAATGAGAGGACTCTGTGAGTAATTTCATTATGCTCAATCTGTAGTCTGCCTTTGGTTAAGCCAGCGTCCTGAGCCAGTCGTCGGTAATACTCGGTCCACTGAGTCAATGAGGGAGAGGCTCTTGGTGGCAGGTGTAGTAGAACGACGGCCTGTTCGGCTATCCAGCGGTCGTTATCGGAAATTGGTTTCTGTGGGAAGAGTGGACAGTACTCGGGCGTCGCAGGCCAGAATTGGTGTCGTTCCTTTTGTGGTCGAGAAAACTTGCTGTTCAGCAGTACGCCATGTCGTGCGCAGCAGTTGACGCCGGGAGCTTGCCATACGCGTTCCCAGAAATATTCCCCATATTGCCGACCTTGTTCTTTAAGGCATGCTGGGCAATAGCGAATGTGGCAGGGTGTTTTAATGATGGAGGCCGCTATGCCCATCGCAAGATGGATAGAACCCTGTGACTTTCCCTCCATCCACTGCAAGCATCGGGCTCGCCGTTGTTCAGGAATAAATGGGGCGTATAGCGGGAATAATGTGTGCTGGTAGGCAAGTTGCTCGATACAGAAATGGCTGGGCAGCTGTTTAATGAGTGAGTTGAGGTGGTTTGGGAGGTCGAGCGTTGCGATGACTTTGCGGTTGCCATCAAAAACCTCTTCCAGCAACTGTTTGGGGCTGATCAGGCCATGTCGAATTCCGGCCCTGGCAATGGTGCTATACAGCAGCTCATCGGGATAGGGGATCGGAAAATTAAGCATGATCAGCCCTGGTTGCTTTGGGCGAGCCAGCTGGCGGTATCGAAAATCACGCCAGCATTTTTAAGTGCAGTGTAGAACCCATCTTCATTGGCTGCCTGAGAGTGCAGGAAGCGCAGATCGTCAGAGTCCAAGGTATGCCAATCCTCTTTTCGGATGCGTTTTTCGTGAGGCTTCTTCGTGGTTTGTTCTCGGGTTATGGTTCCTTCCTTATACCAATTCAGGATGATTGGCATCAGATCAGTCATTACCAGGTTTGGATGTTCTTCAAACGCACGAAGGACCAACGGCTCTAACAGGTTCGACTCATGGCCCATATCAACCAGCATGCCGAATAGCCGGACAGCCTGTTCGTTTCCACCAAAGCGCTGTGAGATAGAAATCCGATCCTGAGCCGAATCCAGCAGCAGACTGAGTTCCAGGATTTTCTTATCCACCGCTGGCACTGTCAGGTCTGAGTAACGGGCAATTTTGTTCGGATCTTTGGAGCGTAGAGCCTCAATCATTGGATGAATGGGTTTCAGCTCATCCTGATAGACGGACTTCATGATGGCCGGTGTAATTCGTTCTGTTCCCTTAATCACCGCGCGTATTTGAGACAGTACGAATAATTTGATTACAACATCCATAATCCCTTGAGACAGATCGAACCAAAGATCTCTGAGCTCTTCTGATATGGCATCCGGAGCTTTAGTCAGCCATTGGTATTGCCAGAGTTTGTTGGTAAAGGCTCCCCATTCTGAGCGATTAATATCCGTGTCGGCATCCGGCTGAGTGAGTGGTTCCCAAAGAATGGAGCCGAATCCGGCACCGCGTCGGGCAGAACGGAGATCCATTTCAAAGATCGGACGCGCTTTGGGAGTTCCAACCATCACTACCGGAACGGATATTTCGTTTACCAGGGTAACAAAGAAGTTGAGCATCTTTTCAGCGCCGCCCGAAGCTTTCAGGCTCAGATGCTGAATCTCATCGATTACCAACAATCCTATGGCATGGGTGTTGGCTACCTGGGCCATCAGGGCTATCAGTGTTTCTACACTATGGCGTTTTTCAACATAGCGCCTGACGTAGTTGGTGCCTAA
>PBNY01000042.1 GCA_002723385.1 Oceanospirillaceae bacterium
ACGGAGCGGCAGTAATCGGTTTTGTTTGGGTTTTGGCGAATGCAAATTTAACCGGTTTTACTGCCGTTCTCATTTTCCACGCTTAAATGCGATGAACCTTTTTTATTTTGAGTGGTTTTAAACCGATACCTTGCCTGATTCAAACCTGCCCAGGCAAAGCTGTCGGGCGAGCATCAATGCTGGAAGTCAGGAATCGTCGATCAAAGCAAATGAAAGGAATGTCATACATAGCCCAATGCCGACCGCAGCGGCGTTACTGCCTATGACCAGCATCGCAACACCTGCCAGTATCCAGCCAAACTGAATCCAGCGTAGTCTGCGTTGGTAATCAGCCGATTGTCCACGGTCTTGCAGAGTTGGATCTTCAATACCGTAAAACTTTCTGATGCGCTGGAGGAACGACAGGCTTCTCATTCTGGCTCTAGACCCGATACACCGATTTGGTCATGACTTTTGAAACACCGGTCATGGCCAATTTGACGGGCATTGGAAAACGATAGCCACCTGCATCAAGCGCGGTTGTTGCATGTTTGGCTTCATCTTCCAGCATTTGTAACAACACAGCCTTGCTCTTTTCGTCCTGAACGGGAAGTGACGTCATATGTTTGGTCAGATGGTTGCAAACCTGATCTTCGGTTGCAGCGACGAAACCAAGGCTGACCTTGTCGCTCACCTTGCCAGCCGCGGCACCAATACCGAAAGACAGGGCATAGAAAACCGGATTCAGTACGCTGGTGTGGCTATCCAGCTGTTTCAGGCGTTCTTCACACCAGACCAGGTGATCGATTTCCTCTTTTGCGGCTTCTTCCATGGCCTCACGGACTTCCGGCAATTTGGCGGTCAGTGCCTGTCCCTGATACAACCCCTGGGCACAGACTTCACCGGTATGATTGATGCGCATCAAACCCGCCGCATGACGACGTTCAGTGTCTGACAATTCAGCGGCAGGACGATCATCTGCCGGAGAGTCCCGGTAAGCCTTTGCTGCTCCGGGAACCAGTGTTCTCAGCGCCTGGTCGGCATTGGAAATCAGTTTGTCGAGCAGAGTGTGACGGCGTGGGTTGCCAGAAGGGGAAATTGCGGACATGGTTACCTCCAAATCAGACCGCTAGTTTAAGGCATTGTGGATTTCCTTGCATGGTACTGGCGTTGATGAACGATCAATGAGTGATCAGGCTCATAAAAACGGGAGTGGTTATGCAGGATGTACACGATCTTGGATTGATGATTGACCGGAATATTCCGATTGTCGTTGTGGAAACTCATGAAGAAACCCGTGTTCTGGAATTATTGACCAGGCTGGCCATGAAGCGGCAATTGCTGGTTCAACGCTGGTCTCTCACTGATGGCTTGGGGCGTCTCGGATTTGGCGAAGAACCGCTGGTGGAAAACAGCGAAGTCCCCGAAGTTGCGTTGGCCCACATCCGCATGAACGGCGATACCGGATTGTATGTGTTTTGCGATCTGCACCCGTTCATCAACCAACCCAATATTGTGCGTTTGCTCAAGGACATCGCCCTTCAACACGAGCAGAAACAGCAAACTCTGGTTCTGGTCAGTCATCAGATGGAAATTGCCCCCGAGTTGCAGCGCTTATCGGCCTATTTTTCTCTGCAACTGCCTAACGAACATCAGCTGATGTCTTTGGTGAAAGAAGAGGCCAAGGCCTACGCCAAGCGCACGGGAACCCGGGTAAAAAGTGATGGAGCTACGCTACAGCAGCTGGTATCAAACTTGCGCGGTGTGACCTTTTCTGATGCCCGTCGTCTGGTGCGCGGTGCGATTGTTGATGATGGAGCCATTACTACCACCGACGTACCGGAGGTCAGCAAGGCCAAAATGCAGCTGATGGATATGGATGGCGTATTGGGGTTTGAATATGAGACGGCCAGTTTCAACGATGTCGCCGGTCTGGAAGCATTGAAGTCATGGCTCGCCAAACGCAGAGGTTCTTTTCATTCCGATGATCACAAGGTTCGGCCAAAGGGGTTGATGCTGTTCGGTGTGCAAGGGAGTGGTAAAAGCCTGGCGGCCAAGGCGGTTGCGGGAGCCTGGCAGGTGCCCTTGCTCAGAATGGACATGGGGGTTTTGTATAACCGTTTTTTTGGTGAAACCGAACGCAATCTGCGTGAAGCCCTGAAGTTGGCTGACGTCATGTCGCCTTGTGTACTCTGGATTGATGAGGTTGAGAAGGGGTTAGCTGGCGATCAAAACGATTCCGGTGTCAGCCAGCGGGTATTGGGTACCCTGTTAACCTGGATGGCTGAACGAGATTCCCAGGTTTTTGTTGTGGCAACGGCCAACAACATTTTGCAACTTCCGCCGGAATTCATGCGCAAAGGCCGACTGGATGAAATCTTCTTCGTTGATTTGCCCAATCACGAAGCGCGCAAGAAAATTTTTGAGATTCATCTGAACAAGCGAGGCCTGAGTGACGCTGGAATCGACATGGATCTGTTGGCGGTGTGCAGCGACGGGTTCTCCGGGGCCGAAATCGAGCAGGTCGTTGTGTCGGCCTATCATGCATCTCATCACCCGGAAGGCGCGAGTCAGCCGGACACGGACGCTCTGATCCATGAAATTCAGTCAACTCAGCCACTTTCGGTGACCATGTCCGAGCAACTCGATGCCTTGCGAATCTGGGCAGACGGTCGGGCTGTGCACGCCGACTGACGGTTTGATTTTAAGTCTGTTCGGATTCGTTGACAGGCGGCTCAGAACGGTATTTTAACGACATCAAGGCAATCTTCAGGTTTTCACTGCTGACCGGTTTTTCAACCAGTTGATGGATGCCAGCGTCTTCGGCTTGAGGCTTGAGGCGGCTGGCACTGCCGCTGGTCAGCATGATTAATCCCGGCTTGGGGATGATTTCCTGATCTTCCTGAATTTTGGACGCCATATCCAGAGCGCTGATGGTCGACATGTCCTGATCCATGATCAGTGCCTCAAACGGTTGTTTCAGAGAACACTGGTTCCTGAGAATGGCCAATGCCTCTTTACCGTTGTGGGTTGATTGAGGGCGAACTCCCCAACGCCTGACCTGTTTGTCGAGTACTTTGCGCAATTGCGCATTGTCATCAACGATCAATACGCTGGTGCCGACCAGGCTGTCATCGTGCTGGGGGTAGGCGCTCTTTTTAATTGGTGCCTTGTCCATTGGAATGTACAGGGTCAGCGACGCCAGGCGATTGGACAGGGTTTCAACTTCAACGGCGACTTTCATAAAGTTCAGCAGTTGCTGAAGAATGAGTTGATTCCAGGGCTGGTCCAGCAGCCGCTTGTCCATGGATATTTTGGCGGTGAGAGAGTCTGCGAACGCCTGCAGTTTGTCTCGTTGAGAGATTTTCCCGGTCATTCTTACCTGAACGCACATACCTTCCAAACCGCCAACAAAGGTGTTGGCGAGATGAATAGACAGGCTGCCTTCTTCCAGATGGTCGATCAGGCCTCGAATCAGGTTGTAGAGCAGTGTTTTGAAACGGGTTTCATCACCGAGCATATCGGTGTTGAAATCGTCTTCGTGATCCAGCAGCAATTCAACCTGCCGTTGCTTGGCGCGGCGACGAAAATGCGCCACGGTTGGCATCGCTGCATTCAGAACATCAAAAGGTTCCTGAATCAGATACAGGTGCTCGTCCTGAACCCTGGCCATATCGGACAGTTCACTGGATACCTGGCGCAGTTCCAACGCCGCAAGTGATACAGCTTCGAGGTAATCTTTCTGATTATTGGTCAGTTGGGTGTCTTCCAACAATTCCCTGGCACCGATGACATTACTGATTGGAGTCGTTAACTCCTGACTGATCTTGTCCAGTAAACGTGCATCCGCCACAACGCCTCGTGAAGACGTTCTTAATCCGGTGATGGGTTGGTTGAGCAGCAGCATCACGATGACGACCAGTATGGCCGAAACAGCGACCGGGAGGATAAAGGCACTCCAGGCGGAAAGAAGCTGAAGTTCCAGCAGGTTAAAGTTGGTCAGCAACACACAAGCGGACAAGGCCATGGCTATCACCGCACTGCTGATCAGCAGGTTGGCGCTGTTTCGATATTTGCTTTCACCTGAGAGCACGGTTGTGAGCAAAATTGCTTCACTGACAAACAGAGTCGCCGGTAATAATGACTCGACATAGCCGGTGTTAAACATAAAGGCGAACGTCAGTCCCATGATGGGCAGCACACAGGCGACCAGGCTTAGCCAGCGGGAACGGACGGCTGTCGGGCCGACCCAGTGGAAGTGATAAAACACCATGGACCGGCTGAACAACATCAGTGCCACCATCAGCGATGCAATAACGGTCAGGTTGACGGACGTTGAGCTAAAAACCGAGAACTGTCCAACCCAGAGATTACCCAGTGCTGCGCCCATGGTGCAGTAGAGTGCGGCGTATCCGGCCAGCCCCAAACGGCGGCTAAGCAGAATATGAAGAAAGTAGGCGCCGGTGGCGAGTAGCCAGCCTGAGATCAGACCCTGGAATGCGGAATACAGCTCCTCGTTCTTGGTAAATCGAGCCGGGCTGATCAGACGAATCTCGCTATTCAGTAATCCATTGGATTCGATTTTCATCAGGAAACTGCTGGTCGTTTTGCCGGGCAATGAAATCAGATAGGGCTGTGCCTGCAGATATCGTCCTTTCGGCAAGGGCAGATGACTGGACGATGGGATAGTCAGGTACTGGCCGGACGTTGAAATATCATAGAGTTCGGTGGTGCCGAACCTCAGGTTGCTCAGAGCAACAATGATAGAGCGACTACCAGGATAGGAATTATCAATGCTGAACCGAATCCAGTAACTGGAACGGGTTTCGGCAAACTGTAAGGACTTGGCGTGTATCGGTGTGAACCGACGCTGGATCGTATGATCCAGCAAGTCGGCAATCTCCAGTTCTGCGGAGGTGTCTTCAAAAACCGAGGCGTAACTGGTGATGGAGTCATCAAACTCCGTGTCAGGTAGTAGCACTGGTCCTGCGCTCAACGCAGGAATTGCATACAGCAAGCAGCTGATCAAAAGCAGTCGCAGTGCTGACCACATGGGTGTTTCCTCTCGGGAAGCGGTTAGCTTTCCTGTTTGGATTGTTCACGCGCAACCGCGCGGTAGCCAATGTCCTTACGGAAGAAAGCATCTTTCCAATGAATCTGGTTGGCCAGATTGTAGGCATTCGCTTGCGCTTCGGCTACTGAATTACCCAATGCCGTGGCACAGAGAACGCGCCCACCTGAGGTGACAACATCACCATCAGACAGTTGGGTGCCCGCGTGGAAGACCTTACTGGTATCTGCTGTTTGTTCTGGCAGATTGATCACATGGCCTTTCTCATAACTTGCAGGATACCCTCCGGCTGCCAGGACAACGCCCAGTGATGCACGGTCGTCCCAGGAGGCTGTCTCCTGGTCCAGTTTGCCGTCCAGAGCTGCTAAACAGTGGGCAACCATGTCCGACTGCATGCGCAACATGATGGGCTGGGTTTCCGGGTCGCCAAAGCGACAGTTGTATTCAATGACTTTCGGAGCACCGGACTCATCGATCATCAGACCTGCGTAGAGGAAACCCGTGTAGTCGTTACCTTCGGCTGCCATACCCTGAACGGTCGGGTAGATGACTTCGTCCATAATGCGATTGTGGATGTCAGGCGTCACAACCGGAGCGGGTGAGTAGGCTCCCATACCGCCGGTATTTGGCCCGGTGTCACCATCTCCGACGCGTTTGTGATCCTGACTGGTGGCCATGGTCAGAACGTTCTTGCCGTCGACCATCACGATGAAGGAGGCTTCTTCACCGGTCAGAAACTCTTCAATAACGACGCGGCAGCCTGCTTCGCCAAAGGCATTGCCCGAGAGCATGTCTTTAACGGCTTCTTCCGCCTGTTCCAGAGTTTCAGCGACAATAACGCCTTTACCCGCCGCCAGACCGTCGGCTTTCACCACAATCGGTGCACCCTGTTCACGCAGGTAAGCCAGAGCAGGCTCGACTTCGGTGAAGTTTTCATAGGCTGCTGTCGGAATATCGTGGCGAGCCAGAAAATCCTTGGTAAAGGCCTTGGAACCTTCCAGTTGGGCAGCGCCTTTGCTTGGGCCGAAGGCTTTTAATCCAGCGGCTTCAAACTGGTCAACCAGACCATCAACCAGCGGTGCTTCCGGGCCAACAATGGTCAGGCCAATGTTGTTCGCTTGCGCAAACGCTTGCAGTGCATCGAAGTCCATCACATCGATGGCGACGTTTTCCATATTGGCTTCGCCAGCGGTGCCTGCGTTGCCAGGCGCAACGAATACGTTCTCTACCAGTGGTGACTGGGCTGCTTTCCAGGCCAGTGCATGTTCACGGCCACCGGAACCAACAACTAATACGTGCATTGTTTTCTCTCCTGATCAGTGACGGAAGTGACGCATGCCGGTGAAGACCATGGCTATGCCAGCTTCATCAGCCGCCGCGATGACTTCGTCATCACGGATCGAACCACCTGGTTGGATAATGGCTTTGATACCAGCCTTGGCTGCATTGTCGATGCCGTCACGGAATGGGAAGAAGGCGTCAGACGCCATCACCGCGCCTTCGACCTGAAGACCGGCGTGTTCAGCCTTGATCGCCGCAATGCGGGCGGAATTCACACGGCTCATCTGGCCTGCACCGACGCCGACAGTTTGACGGTTTTTACCGTAAACAATGGCATTGGATTTAACGAACTTGGCAACTTTCCAGGTGAAAATCAGATCGTGCAGTTCAGCTTCGGTCGGAGCTCGTTTGGTAACGACTTTCAGATCGCCTGAGCTGATCATGCCGTTGTCGCGATCCTGCACCAGCAAGCCGCCGTTGACGCGTTTGAAGTCGAATGCCTGAGGACGTTCAGCCGGCCATTCGCCACAGGCCAGCAGGCGGACGTTTTTCTTGGCTTCAACGATTTGTGCCGCTTCATCGCTGACGGACGGCGCGATGATCACTTCAACAAACTGACGCTCAACGATGGCTTGGGCGGTGTCAGCATCCAACTCGCGGTTGAGGCGATGATGCCGCCAAACGCCGATTCGGTATCCGTTTCAAATGCCAGATCATAGGCCTTGCGAATGCCGCCTTCGTCTTCCGGTACAACGGCCACACCGCATGGATTAGCGTGTTTCACGATCACACAAGCCGGTTTGACAAAGGACTTCACGCACTCAAGTGCGGCGTCGGTATCGGCAACGTTGTTGTAAGACAACTCTTTGCCCTGAAGCTGTTTGGCGGTAGCAATCGATGCTTCTTGTGGGTTGGCTTCAACGTAGAAAGCAGCGTTCTGATGCGGGTTCTCGCCGTAACGCATGTCCTGGGTCTTGATGAACTGACTGTTGAACGTCTGAGGGAAGTTCCGACGGTCATTGGTTGTCAGTTCTTCAGCTGACTGGTCGATGGTGCCCAGGTAGTTGGCGATCATGCCATCATAGGCAGCAGTGTGCTCAAACGCTTTCAGAGCCAGGCCGAAACGAGTCTTGTAGCTCAGACCACCTTGATCCATTTCATTCAGCACGCTCTGGTAGTCACTGGTGTTGACGACGATGGCAACATGAGCATGGTTCTTGGCCGCGGAACGCACCATGGTTGGGCCGCCGATGTCGATGTTTTCGATTGCCAGTGGCAAGTCGCAGTCTTCGCGCTCAACGGTCGCTGCGAACGGATACAGATTCACTACAACAAGATCAATGGCGTTGATGCCGTGTTCTGCCATCACGTCGTCATCCTGACCGCGTCTGCCCAGAATGCCACCGTGTACTTTCGGATGCAGGGTCTTGACGCGACCGTCCATCATCTCTGGAAAATCGGTGTAATCGGACACTTCCACGGCGGGGATGCCATTGGTGGTCAGCAACTTGAAGGTGCCACCGGTTGACAGGATTTCCACTCCGCGAGATTGCAGAGCCTGGGCGAATTCGATGATACCGGTTTTATCCGATACGCTGATCAGAGCGCGTTTGATTGACGTCGTTTGGGTCATAGTGTGTCCGGGCTGGTGACGGAAAATTGGGGGTAACTGGGCGTGCTGTGACTCACAGCATGCCGTATTGCTTCAGTTTCTTTCTCAAGGTTCCACGGTTCAGACCCAGGACTGCAGATGCCTTGGTCTGATTGTCACGTGTGTACTTCATCACGGTTTCAAGCAGTGGAATTTCCACTTCAGCCAGCACCATGTCGTACACACCGTCTACTTCCTGACCATCCAATTGGTCAAAGTAGTTCTGGAGCGCCTGCTCAACACTGTCACGAAGGGTTTGTCCTGTGGTTACCTGGCTGGCAAGTGCGTTAGGTGCATCTGTGGAATCGGTCACTGTTTCAACCTTATTTGCGAGTGCTTGGCTATTCATGCGGCAAAATCCTGAATGTTTTTGTTTTCCCTGAAAAACTGCAGAATGGCTTCTCCCTGGCCGGTTCGGGATTCAATCTGATTAAACTGACGACGAAAGCTGTTCTGAGAATCAAACGATTGCAGATACCAGCCAACGTGTTTTCGAGCGATTCGGATTCCCATGTACTCTCCGTAAAAGTCGTACAGGGTTTCCAGGTGTTCCAACAACAAAGTCAGTACTTCGTTGGGTTCCGGTGCAGGCATAACCTGACCTGTTTCCAGGTAGTGATTAATTTCCCGGAAAATCCAGGGTCTTCCCTGGGCGGCGCGACCAATCAACACACCGTCTGCCCCAGTGTAGTCCATAACACGGGCGGCTTTTTGTGGATGATCAATGTCTCCGTTGGCAAACACCGGAATACTGATCGACGATTTGACATCTCGAATGGTGTCGTACTCGACGGTATTTTGGTATTTGCAGGCACGGGTGCGGCCATGTACGGCAACGGCTTTGATGCCAGCTCGCTCTGCCATTTCTGCGATTCGAACGGCATTGCGATTTTCAGGGCACCAGCCGGTACGCATCTTAAGGGTTACGGGAACATCAACAGCTTCCACAACCGTATAAAGAATATCCTTGACGAGGGCTTCGTCCTTCATCAAGGCCGATCCTGCGGCCTTCTTGCACACTTTTTTGGCTGGACATCCCATGTTGATGTCAATGATCTGAGCACCATTGCGCACGTTCTCACGGGCGCAATCAGCCAGTAGTTGCGGGTCTCCGCCAGCAATCTGAACGGAAACCGGTTCTGGTTCACCGGAATGATCCAGACGCAATTTCGACTTGCGGGTATCACGCAAATCGGGGTTGGCGGAAACCATTTCTCCCACTACCAGACCAGCGCCCATGCGGCGACATAGCTGGCGAAACGGACGGTCAGTGACCCCCGCCATTGGAGCCAGAATAACCGCGCTGGGTAGCGTATAAGGACCAATCGAAGGCATCAGAAATTCAGAGTTGGTTAAAAAGCGTGCAGAAAAAGAGGCGGTATAATACTCGTATGACTGGAGTGAATAAAGAGTCCTGTCATATATCTGAAAAATTTAATCAGTGAGCAAGAGCTCACTGATTCGGTGCTAGCTGAACGGCATAACTGACGGCGTTCTGACCCGGGTCGAGAATTTCGATACCGATGTGAACAGGTGTTCGGCTTGGCATGTCGGTGCTACCGGCCATCTCTCCAGACAGATACTCCTGAGGATTAAACTGTCGACTGGCCACAATATTGTCGTTCAGATCCCGGAATATCAGCACCAGATCGGGGAAAGGCTGTGGGAAGGCCGACTCGTTCTGCATCAGCGTGTCGACGACCAGAGCATTGGCGACGCTCGGATGGCTGCGGACAACCAGATTTCGAGCCTTGATACGGCGTACGTCTTGTACGGCAGGCAATTTACAGCCAGTCACTGAGCAAACTGTGGCGTACGCTGGACGCCATTGAGGGGTTCTGGCCCATTGGTCAAAATTGAAATAGAACAGCTGCAAGGCTGCCAGAAGCAACAACACCACGGAACCACCGACCCAGCCCATGTAATCCGCACTGGATTCCGGAGTGGATTCTGTTTCCAGTTTGATGGGTTCTGGCTGAATTTCACGCATCGCCCGTGTCGGGATTTCAATCGTCCGGGCGCTACTGGCAGGAGGTTCTGGCTCATCCAGCGGGTCGTCATCGGCCAGTTCGAAAGCAACTTTGGACTTGGTGCCCCGGATGCTGGATACCGCCGCTGCAGCAGGTGCTGCACTGTGAGCGATCTGCTCGGCGGGATCCGATTCGCCAAAATCAATCTGGAGCTCACGCTCCTCTTCCTGCGGCTCTTCCGGTTCAAGTTCCAGACCGAGTTCGCGTGTAATGTCTTCCGGTGGCTCGTCTTCTTCCAGTAATGCTCTGGCCCAGGCCTCATCATCTTCTGATTGCTCATCAGGATCGGGAAGCATGTTTTCTTCCGACTCGGCGTGCACGGCATCGAGAAGAGATTCGTCAATTTCCAGCCCGGTCAATGGTTTGGGACGATCAAGGTCATCCGGTTCTCGCAAGCCCAGATCTGCGAAAGGATCATCTGAGATCATTTCGTCATCTTCGTCTTCACCGTCCATATCATCATGGATCAGGAAGTCATCTTCCTCTTCATCGTCCATACTGTCATGGATCAGGCCGTCGTCTTCCTCGGGCTCTTGAGTGAGGGAAGGGGATTCATCAACCTCTTCACCACCCAGCAAGCTGTCGTCCAGCAGATCGCCAAAATCGCTGACTTCTTCACCCCAATCACCGCTGGGAGCAAATTCACTCGCGACATCACCGGAGTTCGGTGTGTCAGGCATGGAGAAAGGGTCGTCGGTTACGCCTTCTTCTTGCTCGGAGCCAAACAGGTTATCGAACAGCTCGTTGGCGTCTACCTCCTGTTGGCTCTCGAGACTTCCGGGCATAGAGGTATTATCACCAGAAGAATTGGCAGTCGCTGATGCGGCCAGCGCAGAAGCACTGCCCGTGGCAGCCAACCTGGCCGTTGAGGCTTCCTGAGGTTGGGGTTTCTCTGCGGTATTTGGGCGTGAAGTCGAGGGTTGCGGTTGCCTTGGTGGTTGTTGCGAGGTAACCAGATTGTCCAGGGCTTTAAAGACTGCCAGGCAGGAACCACAACGCACGGAGCCACCTGCTGCTTTCAGGTGCTCATCACGGATGCGAAAACTGGTTTTGCAATGGGGACAACGTGTAACACGTTCAGCCATCGGTATTCCTCGTCAACGTTCGGCAGACTGATGATGATTAAAGCTTTCGGGTTCCGCTTAGGATAACCCAATCGTCTTGTTGTCGGGGGGCTTCCATCACAAACCACTGGCTGTAATGGTCGCTGAGTTCCCGGGCCTGAGTCGCAAGCAAGCCGGATAACGCCAGTTTGCCGCCCGGTTTGACCAGTGTAGACAAGTTTTCGGCCAGCGCCTTTAAAGGTCCTGCGAGAATATTGGCCACCAGAACATCAGCCTGTTCAGTGGGGGTTTCATCTGGCAGGTAAACCATAAAACTTTCTGGGTTGATATTGTTCCGTGATGCGTTGTCTCGTGTTGCGATGAGAGCCTGAGGATCAATATCCACTCCGGTCATTTTTTCAGCACCCAGCAAAAGGGCAGCGATTCCCAGAATGCCACTGCCGCATCCAAAGTCGATGAGATGCTCGTTGCCCTGAATGTTTTCGTCCAACCAGGTCAGGCACAAGGCTGTCGTTGGATGGGTACCGGTGCCAAATGCAAGACCAGGATCCAGCATCAAATTGACGGCGTCCGGATTCTTCGGTTCACACCAGCTTGGGCATACCCACAGTCGGGGACCAAATTGCATTGGATGGTAGTCATCCATCCAGGCACGAATCCAGTCTTTGTCTTCCAGTAGTTCGACATGACACTCTGGAGAACCGTGTCCTCCTTCGGCCTTGTAAAAGGCTGGGAAGGATTCCTTGAGTTGATTGGCGTCGGACTCTGCATCAAACAGACCAATCACCAGTGTTTGGTCCCAAACCGGTGTGGTTCCCAGTTCTGGCTCCAGAATTGGCTGATCAGCATCATCCTGAAGTGTCACCGACAGTGCTCCCAGGCCAAGCATGGCGTTTTCAGTTGCTTCAACCTGGCCGACCACGCAATGTGCTTTTAACTGGATCCAGTGAGTCATGACTGGCTTGCTCCTGTTGAGTCGAGTTGGTGAATCGCAGCAGATAGTGCCAGCTCATAGCCTTGAATGCCGAGGCCGCAAATAACGCCTGTCGCCTTATCAGAAAGGTAAGAATGATGGCGGAACGGTTCCCGTGAATGAACATTGGAAATATGTACTTCGATAAACGGGATACCCACGCCTGCCAATGCATCGCGAATGGCAACGCTGGTGTGGGTGTAAGCAGCAGGGTTGATAACAATATAGTCTGCGGTTCCTCGCGCCTGGTGAATACGGTCCACCAGGGCACCCTCGTGATTGGACTGGAAGTGTTCGAGTTGATAACCAGCCTTATTTGCCTGACCAAGTAATTTCTGGTGAATGTCATCAAGTGTTGTGGAACCGTAAATCTCTGGCTCGCGGGTACCCAGCAGGTTCAGGTTTGGGCCCTGAAGCACCAGTATTGTTGCCATATGCCTCTCTTGGAAATGTTTGAAAAAGCACTGTCCTGCGACAAATTGACTCTGCCTGAACAAGAGCTGCGACTATACACTAGCGCCATTATTTTCGTAGAGGCTGGAGACCAGAGATGTCCAAAAAAACAGCAGTATTAAATATTGTTGGAGTGATGGTGGCCGGACTGATATCGATCAGTCAGGTTCAGGCTGCCAATCATGGTGCTGCGGTAAATGTCGAGGACGCTTATGTGCGTATGCCGATTCCGGGAAGAACCATGAGTGCGGCCTTTATGAAGCTGGAGAATACGTCTGATCAAAAGCGTGTATTGACCAGTGCAAAGGCTGATTGGGCGAAGAGTATTGAAATCCATACCCACACCCATGAAAACGGTGTTATGAAAATGCGTGAGATATCGTCTCTGGAATTGCCCGCAGGCAAGACTGTCGAGCTTGAGCCAGGCGGCCTGCACTTGATGTTGTTTGGGCTTCACTCAGAGTTGCCTGCCAAACCCCAGCTGTCTTTGTGTTACCAGGATGGGCACTGTCAGCAGGTGACCGCAGAGCTCAAGGATATGCGCAAGTAAGCCTTTCCTACTGCTCCATCGGTTCGTCGGTATAGGTGTGATTCCCCACGATTCTATGTTCTTCACTTGCCCATGCTCCCAGGTCAATCAGTCGGCAGCGTTCGGAACAAAAGGGTCTGAATGGACTGTTTTCTCCCCATTCAACGGCTTTTGAACAAGTAGGACAGGAAACCGTCAGCCGGTTTCCTGTTTTTGCATTGGAGTCTTCGGGAGTCATAGGTTGCTCAGGGATTGAAAATGCCGTGGGTCGAGTGAATGTTTGGCTTAAGTGGCTGAAGCAAGTGACAGATACCTGGTGTGGAATCTGTCGAGTTGTGTATGCAGCTCTGACAAAGTGCCAGAGTTATCAGCGACATCGTCCGCCTTATCAAGTCGTTCTGTTCGAGGTATTTGCGCGCGGATTATATTTCGAATCTGATCGGCAGGGTTCTGGTCCCTCTGACTGGCTCGCAAAATTTGCAATTCTTCTGGAACATCAATCGCCAGCACACGATCAACAAGCTGGTGTTGGCTGCTTTCGAACAGTAGCGGAGAAGCCAAAATCACGTACCGGGATTGAGCTTGTTCCAGTCTGGTGATTGTCAACGCTCGAATTCGTGGGTGCGTTTGCTGTTCCAGCCAGGTTTTTTCTTCGGGGGACTCAAAGACTTTTTTTCTAAGCCAGGGGCGGTTGAGTTCGCCGGACTCCAGTATTGCCTCGGCTCCGAAGTGTTCTCGAATCGCCAACCAGGCAGGTTGCTCAGGTTGTACGATTTCGCGAGCGATTAAATCCGAATCGACAACTTCGATACCTTTGCCGGCCAGGTAGTCACTGGCAGCGGTTTTTCCACTGCCGATACCGCCGGTTAATCCAATCCGAAGCGTCATACCGGAGGTAGCCAATAGGCCATCAATTGGTCACCAAATACCGCTGCAATCCATCCTGCAGCGGCCAGATAAGGGCCAAATGGAATGGGGATGTCTTTATCTCTTCCCTGAATCAAAATACCGGCAATACCGATTACGGCTCCCACAACGGAAGAGAGCAAAATGATCATCAGGATGTATTCAAAACCGAGCCATGCTCCAAGGGCAGCGAGCAGTTTGAAGTCTCC
The DNA here is from genome assembly GCA_002723385.1 of Oceanospirillaceae bacterium. Lineage (GTDB taxonomy): Bacteria > Pseudomonadota > Gammaproteobacteria > Pseudomonadales > Oceanobacteraceae > Oceanobacter. The sequence goes on from PBNY01000042.1 coordinate 14,147, forward strand.
ATAGCCCATACCTTCTTTCCCGGTTATTAGTTTGAATAACCAGAAGACACTCCACAAACTCAGATAACCGGCGACTGCTCCCCATACAGCTGAGTTAAGGTCTGTGAATAGTTCAAAAGAGTTGGCAATCAAACCAAGCCAGAGAAGACCCAGTGTGAGCGTATCCGGCAATATTTTGTGGTCCATATCGATCACAGACATGGTGACCAGCAACCAGGTAAACATCACCATGGCAGCCAGAGGCCATCCCCAGGGGAAAAACCAAACCAGGGCGGTACTCAATAGAGCGGTGGCTATTTCGACAGCGGGATAACGAAAACCAATCTTGCGATGACAATTCTCGCAACGGCCCTTCAATAGCAAATAACTGATGACTGGAATGTTCTGCCATGCCTTAACGGGTGCATGGCAGCCCGGACAATGAGAATCCGGCTTGATCAGATTGAACGGCTTGTCAAGATCATCTAATGCGGGGTGTGGAGGAAGAGATTCAACCTCTGCACACTCTTTTTTCCACTCACGAAACATCATGATTGGAAGGCGGAGGATAACAACGTTCAGAAAACTGCCAACCAATAGCCCAATAATCAGAACAACAGAAACTTGGGCAGTCATCGAGTGGCCGAGGTAGTTAAGTAATTCCATAACTTACATCGCGCTTCCCATCTGGAAAATCGGTAGGTACATGGCAATCAAAAGGCCACCAACAACCACACCAAGGAAAGCCATAATTAAGGGCTCCATCATGGCGGTCAGGCCATCCACAGCATCGTCCACTTCTTGCTCATAGTAAGTGGCTGCTTTATCGAGCATTCCGTCCAAGGCACCGGATTCTTCACCGATACTGGTCATTTGCACCACCATATTGGGAAATACACCAGTAGAACGCATGGCAAAATGCATTTGCTGACCAGTGGCGACTTCAGAGCGGACAGATAGAACGGCATCGCGATACACAGCGTTTCCGACTGCACCTGCAACCGATTCGAGTGCTTCAACCAATGGTACACCAGCGGCAAACGTAGTCGACAGAACTCGTGCGAATCGAGCAACTGCAGCTTTTCTCGTCAAGTCCCCAAAGATCGGCATTTTCAGCGTGATTCTATCAACGTTATCCCTGAGTGCTGCTGAGCGTTTCATTGCTTCTTTGAAAGTAATGATTATTCCAGCGATGACCCCTGCAACGGGTAACCAGTATGCTTGAACAAACTCTGACACATCCACAACAAATTGGGTTGGAGCAGGCAATTCAGATCCAAAACTGGTAAACATGGCTTCAAAGGTTGGTACTACTTTGACAAGCAACACGACAGTTACAATGGCCGCGATAGAAAGGGTTGCAATAGGGTAGCCCATCGCTTTCTTTACTTTGGACTTGAGCGCTTCAGTCTTTTCTTTGTACTCAGCTACACGATCGAGCATGGCTTCCAATGCACCAGCTTGCTCCCCGGACTCAACCAGATTGCAAGTCAGCTCATCGAAGTACTGTGGATATTCTTTTAGTGCCGATGCGAAATCATTACCAGCGGCTACCTTATCTCGCATACCCATAATCAGGTTGCGCATGGTGGGGTTATCAATCCCATCAGAAACGATCTCGAACGACTGAACCAGAGGAACACCGGCTTTGATCATGGTCGCCATCTGGCGCGTAAAGAAGGTGATATCAGCGGTTTTGATCTTCTTCCCTTTTGCTGCGCCACCCATGAGAGGTTTGGGAGCTCGCTTGACCTTTTCCGGGCTGATGCCTTGTTTACGCAGCTGTGCTTTTACCACGGCCATATTAGGCCCTGACAATTCGCCCTTTACCTTTTGCCCTCGCTTGTTTTTTCCTTCCCAGACAAATTCGACGTTCTTGGGTTGTTTGGCCATAGCTCTGTTGTTCCCGTGACCTTGTACTGTGATGCATCGATGAAACGTTGAAACCGCATCTTAGCAGTAATGGGATTATTGAGGTTGTGTTTTATATCTAACTATCAGTCGGTAGTCACACGATTTGCTTCAGCAAGGCTGGTTACTCCTTGGGCAACTTTTTCGAGTGCCGATGTACTCAGGTTGTTAAAACCTTCTTCTCTGGCTGCGTCGGCAATTTCAATAGAGTTGCCTCCGCTCATGATAATTCTGGACAGTTTCTCGGTAATTTTTACCACTTCATAGATACCGACCCGTCCTTTATAGCCACCCTTGCAATTATCGCAGCCAACCGGTTCGTAAATCTCAGCGGTTTCAAGCATGTCTTCTGTAAAACCTGCTTCCAGAAGAGCTTCTTTCGGAATTTCAGCAGGCTTCTTGCAAACTTTACACAGACGACGAGCAAGTCGCTGGGCAATAATCAGCGAAACAGATGTTGCAATATTGAATGACGGTACGCCCATGTTGGCCATACGAGTAATGGTTTCCGGGGCACTATTGGTGTGCAGGGTCGACAACACCAGGTGACCGGTTTGAGCAGCCTTGATCGCAATCTGAGCGGTTTCCAGATCTCGAATTTCCCCCACCATGATCACGTCAGGATCCTGACGTAAGAACGAGCGCAAAGCCGCGGCAAAATCCAAACCAACTTTGGCGTTAACGTTACATTGGTTAATGCCTTCCAGGTTAATCTCTGCCGGGTCTTCAGCAGTTGAAATGTTTGTGCCTTCTTCGTTCAGGATGTTCAAACCGGTGTAAAGAGAAACGGTTTTGCCAGACCCCGTTGGTCCTGTCACCAGGATCAAACCCTGTGGTTTGGAAAGGGCGTCCATGTAGAGCGCCTTTTGCTTCGGCTCATAACCCAGCATATCAATACCAAGCTGCGCAGAAGAGGGATCCAGAATTCGAAGTACGATTTTTTCGCCAAACAGGGTTGGAAGCGTATTGACCCGGAAGTCGATAGCTTTGGTTTTGGACAGACGCATCTTGATACGACCGTCCTGAGGAACACGTCGCTCCGAGATATCCATCTGCGACATCACCTTCAATCGAGCAGCGATTTTGCCGGATAACGACTGGGGTGGGGATGATACTTCGTGCAAGATGCCATCGGTACGATAGCGAACCCGGTAGCGCTTCTCATACGGTTCGAAGTGAATATCTGATGACCCCATTTTAATCGCATCCAATAGCATCTTGTTGATGAATCGAACAATCGGGGCGTCGTCGTCTGCGCTGTTGCTGGCGGCGTCTTTTTCCGCTTGTTTGTCTGCGGCATCTGGATCTTCAAGGTCGACGTCTTCCAGCTCGCCATCAAGATCTCCCAGAGAGTCGTCGTTGGCGGCAAGTAGTTTGTCAACAGCAGCACTCAGTTTTGAGAATTCAACCAGAACACTTTCGACTGTCATGCCAGTATTGAACTTGATCTCATCTATCGGTTGGATGTGCGAAGGATCGACCTGGGCAACGAATAGTCGATTTCCCCGTTTAAATAGCGGTAAAACCCGGTGTTTTTCAATCAGTTCGGTACTAACCAGGTCTGCAGGAATCAGGTCGGGATCGAAGGCATCCAAATCCATAACAGGAGTTCCAAACTCCTCTCCCGCCATGGTTGCCAAGATACTGCTTTTTACGGCGTTCGATTGTGCAGCCACTGAAATGAAGTTGGATTTTTTTTCGTTGGCTTTATCAAGTAGCTCTTGAGCCTGTTGCGAATCGATAATGTTTTGTTCGACCAGTCTGCGTGGAATGCCGGTTAGCACAGCCATAGAGTTGTTTCTCCAACATATTTGCCTCGCTGGAGAGGATAGCAAATATTCCTTTTACATATAGATAGAAACGAAAAAGCCGCAGCGTGTGCTGCGGCTTGATGGAGGAGAACAAACCCTCCGTACTATCAGCTATTACAGCTGTGGTTCGTATTCCATATCCAGGTTGGAGGAGGCAGTCAGACCCCATTCCAGAGGACTAACAGTGCCCGCTGTGAAGGCTGCAGTACATGCTGTTGCCCATGAACCTGCAGTTACCGCAGCAGCTCGACCCAGAACAGTGTACTCGCCACAACCAGTCAGAGTGTAAGTGCCAGCATTAGAACCGTCGTGCAGCAGTGCAGGCGCTTCAGTGGTGAATGTAACGGTGATTGCTGGGGTAGCCAGGTTATAAGCAACTGTAAATACTTTACCAGTGGTGTATGCGGCAGCAGCCAGGTCAGTACCGTTGTGTGCTTCCAGATCGGCAGTTGAACCTGGCAGACGGCCAAAACGGGAAACGTAGTCGTCGATAGCAGTAATACCACCACGAACGCTGCCCAAGCTGGTCTGGACTTCAGAACGGGCGATGTAGGACTGGTACTGAGGAATAGCAACAGCTGCCAGAATACCGATGATCGCAATAACGATCATCAATTCAATCAGGGTAAAACCTTTTTGCATTGTTTTCATGGGATGTCTCCACTCTGTTTGGGTAGTAGGTCGTACGAACACAGTCTGTGATGTCTAAGTGACAACACTATGAAAGCGATGCTTGCCAGAATGCCCAGCTGGGTGCCTAAGCGTCCTGCTCTGGACTCTGCTGAATAACCGCTCCTGACAAGTTTTTATGCGATGTTCGTGCCAACTTTATATGGTTTTTTGCGAGCGAAAAACGCGAAGTTGGTCACGAAATCTTTTTTGTTGGTTCAGAATCAGATCGTTTTTTGAGTTGAAGTCCGCGTGGATGGAGAGAAGCTGACGTTTTTTGTCACTGTGAGGTTTGGTCTTCTAGCCTTTTATAGTTCCCTTCCAAGTCGAATATTGCTTTTGCGTTTGCCGCCGGGATGTCAATGCTAAGCGTTTTTTCGAACAAAAAGAGGGATTGGGGCATCTTAGTAGATAAATATGAGTTGAAGTCCCCCTCAGAGGTTGGAATCAATTGGTCTGGTTGAAGATCTTTTTGGTTGCTTGGTCCAAAAAGCTCCTTTCCTGTGTAGTAGAAAAATAAGCTGCCGTTTTCTATCAGGTAACTTTCTGTTTTAGGCGCCAAGTTATTTGCTGTGAGTATCTCGAACCCTTCCGCCGGAAACGACACATACAATGCCACGGGCCTGGCCTGATGAACCGTGTAAGTCCCTGCTATCAAAGCCGCGATCTGTGCAATCGCAATAATGGACAAATCCATCTTCAGGCTTTTTTTGGCCGGGTTGAATACGATCAGCGTCAGCAGTGGCCCCAGTACCAGATCGACACCTGCGATCATGATCAGGGCTTGCTGCCAGCTTGAGTCCACTTCTCTCAATACACCCGGATACCAGACAAACAGCACCATGGTGACCAGTCCAATAAAAATCATCAGGCTGATGCCGAAGTGAATACCAAATGCTTGATAACGATTCATTCCTGCCAGATGCATGGGAACCTCTATCTATTTCTATAAGTATGGAGTTGGAATAACGAGGAGGAAGCGACTTCAGTCTTGAAGTCGCATGGAAAGGTCAATGGCGGTGGTGTCTTTGGTCAGTGCGCCAATGGAAATGTAGTCGACCCCTGTTCTCGCATAATCAAGCAGCGTTGCGTTGGTAATGCCACCAGAAGCTTCGAAGTAAACCGGGCTGGTATTGCGTTCGTCAGAGAGTTGGCGTCCCAGGTCGACGGCATCGCTCATTTCCGCTGGAGAGAAGTTGTCGAGCATGATGATGTCGGTACCGGCGCTGATGGCTTCTTTCATCTGTTCAACAGTTTCGACTTCCACCTCAACCGGCTTTCCGGGGGCGATGAGGTGTGCTTGCTCAACCGCCTGAAAAATACCACCACAGGCCATGATGTGGTTTTCCTTGATCAAAAATGCATCGTACAAACCCACTCGATGGTTAAAACAGCCACCGACGGATACCGCGTATTTTTGAGCAATGCGCATGCCGGGCAGGGTCTTGCGGGTATCGAGTAGTTTAACGTTGGTGCCTGCGACCATGTCAGCATAGTGACGGCAGCGAGTCGCAGTGCCAGACAGTGTCTGCAGGAAGTTCAGGGCAGCACGTTCGCCGGTGAGCAGGCTGCGGGCAGAGCCTGACAGTTCGAACAGAGTCTGATTCGGGCGTACCCACTGGCCATCGCTGACACGCCATACCACCGACACAGTGGGGTCCAGTTGGCGAAAGACCTCATCGACCCATGCGGTACCGGCAATGATCGCCCGTTCCCGGCTGATCACGCGTGCTTTGGCCTGATTTTCAGCCGGAATCAGCTGAGCAGTGATGTCACCGCTGCCAATGTCTTCGGTCAGAGAACGAGCAACGCCGCTTTCGATATCGGCCTGATGAGCACGCAGATCCATAGTTTTGAGATTACCTGTCTTGAAGATGCCGTAGGGTTCAGCTTGAGCTCCACTGGGCCGAGCATCAGCTTGGCGATTACCCAGAGGAGTCTGAAAATCGGCATGGAGTTTACACCGAAGAGGTACTTGGTGCATTTCTCGCTGTATTCGCTGGCGAAGACACTCTCGATTGCGTTGGTAAATGTGAAGATCTTCATGCTGAGGGGAGGGGGTACTGGATGCCATGATGATCAAACTGGTTATGCTACAGATCGCTTTGCGGGCTGTGATGGTGCAAACCTGAGAGAGGTGGGTAGTATCGCGGCATTGAGTTTATTTGTCGGATTGGAGACGTGTTTGTCATGGCAGTCGATAACGGACGTTATTCCGAGGCAGTCTGGGTACCTTCACCCAACTTTGGTCCTCGTCCCATGGATACCGAGGTGCGTTTAATCGTGGTTCACAACATCAGCTTGCCGCCGGGGGAGTTTGGTGGCGGCTATGTTCAGGGCTTTTTCCAGAATGACCTGCCCGTTGATGATCATGCCTATTTTCAGACCATTGCAGAGCTGCAGGTGTCAGCTCATCTGTTTATTGAACGAACGGGCAAGGTAACCCAGTTTGTCAGTTTTGAGGATCGTGCCTGGCACGCGGGTGTATCCGAATGGAATGGTTGTGCAAACTGTAACGATTTTTCCATTGGGATCGAGTTGGAAGGCACGGATGACACCCCTTACACTGCCGCTCAGTACGCTGCTCTGGCTGAAGTGATTCGCCAATTGCGGCAGGCATATCCGGCAATTGCGGGTGATGCTATCACGGGACATGAGCACATCGCGCCCGGGCGCAAAACCGATCCCGGCCCTGCCTTTGACTGGGATCGCCTGTTTCACGATTTACGTCAGGTAAAAGAATGAAGTTTTTGATTCTGTTTGTTGTTCTGGCTCTGCATAAAATCGCCTGGTTACCGAAGCGTTGTGAAACCAGCCGACTGTTTTCGGCTTGGGCCAGATTCTGGGGATTCCCGGCCGGGATTGGCAAGGCATGGCAATGGAGTCGCTTTGTGCTGGTGGTTTTGTTTCCCACAGCTGTCACTGGTGTTGGTTTTTATTATCTCCAAGGGTATTTCTGGGGCTTGCCTGCTGCTGTGCTGGAGATTTTGTTGCTGTTTTACATCCTGTCCCATTCTTCCATCAGCCGAGAGCTTAAAAAATACCGTCAGGATCTGGAACGCGGTGATATTCAGGCCGCCTATCACTGGGCGGAATCCTGTTTGGCTGTCCCCGAGGTTAGTCTGGTGAACGACTGTGACAGCCTCAACCAGCAAGTGATCAGAGCGGTGCTGTATCGCTGGTTCCAGTATTTTTTCCTGATGGTGTTCTGGTACTGGCTCACGGACGTGTATGGACTGGTACTGGCCTGGATGACCCTGCAGTACTCTCAGCACGAAGTGTCACAGGGGAAGAAAAGTGCTGCTCTCTACTGGCTGGAGTGGATGCCTGTGCGGTTGCTGGGATTAAGTTATTGCCTGAGCGGCAATATGAGCAGCGGTCTGCCGGTATGGCGAAAGTTGTTCTGGAACATTGGCTGTGGCAGTGAACGGGTGTTGTCGATGATCGGGCGTCAGTCTCTGAAGCTGGATGCGAACAAACGAATCCGTATGTCAGGCTACCAGCGTGCTTCGGAAGAGCTGGACAGCTGGCAAATGCTGCACATTCGTAGCATGTCGGTCTGGATGGTGGTCATTGCCGGTATGACAATTTCCGGGTGGTTGCTCTAGAACCGTGGAGTGTGCGGCTTGTGACCAAGCCGCGAAAGGGGGCTTAGCTCTCGTACATGCCTGCAATCATATCAATGCTTGGCTGCAAGGTACGACGCCAGGTTTGCTCCAGTTCTGGAGTAAATTCCGGGTCGTGACGAGCCAGAGTCTCCATCAGTGCATCCAGCCACAGGTGATAGTACATGGGCTTTACGTCCATATTCTTTTTGCTGTGGCTCTCGCCCAGAGCGCGGATTTTCGTATCAGGCATGCCTCGGGCGTGCATGACCAGCCAGAGAATACCGCTACGGAGTAACGCGCGTTGTGCTTCCATATCTGTATTGGCGAACATATTCAGAATGTCCGGCGATTTGCTCATAAAAATGGCGTAAAAGTCCTCGAAGAAGACCATGTTGTTACAGCTGCGACCGTAGCTTTGGAACACCTTATCTGCATCACTCATGAATGGCTCCGTAGTGAGTACCACATTGTTCTACATTTGTATCGTTATACTATCGGGCTGGGAAGGGTACTCAGCAACCCGCCAAAATCAACGACTTTGTCACAAATCTGGGATCTAGCCGGATTTTAGCGATATTCCTGTTCAGGATCATATGCTTCTGGACTGATATTGGGGTAGCCGTTGGCCAACGCTTTGTACCGATGGTGGCACTAATGATCCATTTGCCGATGTATTTGAACCGTCTGGGGTAGGAAAATCAGGATAATCCCTCTGTTTCTGAGGAAATTATTTTTTCTCGAATGCCTGGAAAAACAGATTTTCGCCGTTAGAGATGAACAATTTTTGGCTCAAATAGGTGAAAAACAGGTCACCATCTGGTCATTTCTCCATCCGATTCGGTCAGCTGGCAGGCAAGGAGGCTACAGGTTTGAGGTAATTTGGAATCAGCGAGCTGCCCTGTTGATGGGATTGGATCTGTTTGAGCGTCAAATCCCCCAGCTGTGGCAACCACATTTTGATGTGTTTCAGCGCGGGATCGTACTGCTCCAGTTGCCAGTTGAGGTCAAAGACATGATCCTGATGCATCTGTTCAGCTCCGGCATCAGAAGAGGTCATGCCGTGAATCCCGGCAATATAGGCCCAATTTCCCCAGTTACTGGCGGGATCAAAATCGATCAGGTGTTGCTCAAAAAATGCAGCACCCAATCGCCAATCCAGTTCAAGCGTGTGTATCAGGTAACTGGCCATGTTCTGGCGCAATCGATTTGACACAAAACCACTTTGTTTTAGTTCCTGAATGCCCGCATCCACCATGGGTATACCGGTGCGTGCTTCGCACCAGGCTTGCCAGCGTTCCTGATGGGCAATCGGAACTTCCCGTTGGCCGAAGAAGCGGTCTCCAGCCAATCTCAGGGTCCAGTGAAAATATTCACGCCACAGCAATTCATAGCGAAGCCAGTAGCTGTGCTCATCCGACCCGAATTCCCGTTCGTATTTGAGAATCTGGTGCCATACATACTTTGGGGAGAGAGCACCCCAGGCCAGATAAGGGCTCAAATGACTGGAATACTTCAGCCCGGTCAGCTGGTTGCGACTGGTTTTGTAGTGCTGAATGGAACGACTTTCCCACAAATAATCGGCCAGCCAACGGATACCTGGGTCTTCGCCGCCGTTGAGTGAAAACCCCTGATGTGGAGGCCAGACACAATCATCTGGCCAGGTCAGATTGCCCGGCCAGCCCGGTAGCCAATCCAGCAAACGCAGATTTTGTGTCTTCAACGGCTCTGCTACTGGCAGCGCCAAGCGAGATTCAATCTGGCGACGGAAGGCAGAAAAGCTCTTCGGCCAGAGCGCTGGGCTGTCATCGTGTCCTGTGTTTGTCAAAGGCGCCATCTGTTCCGGCGAAAACAGCGTCATGGCTTCATAGGTGGTGGTCGGAATCTTGTCAGAAATTGCCTGTAACCAGGCTGATTCCTCTGGAGCCTGGGCTGCTTGAGTCAGCAAGGTAAACGGCTCTCTGTCATAGCACTCCATCAGGCGCTCGACCGGATCACCACTGATCAGAGTCAGGCGAATATTCTCGCTGTTGAGGTTGCGATGCAGATTGATCAGAGTGGCGCGCAAGAATCTGGCTTTGATCGTCCCGAGCCGATTCAGACCATTATTGTCCGGCGTCAGCCAGTGATCCGGCAAAATGTACACCACAGCGAGCGGTTCACCTCGTTCGGCAGCGATGCGAAATCCCGGATGGTCGTGGAGGCGCAGGTCATTACGTAACCAGAGTAACTGCATCAAACGAGTACCTTCTGAATTCAGTCAATAGAGCATTGTTGGCAACGAGATTGCCCGGTCACCAGAGCGGCGATGCGGTGGCGATTGCGGGCAAATACCTTGTAGAACTGGTCTGCCACCGGCCTGACCAATGGTGCTCTCAGTACGCCAGTGACATAGCCATAACCCACCAGGGACCAGGCTTTGTGCGTTACATCCAGTCCGGTGATGACTCGTCCACTGGCCAATTGGCCATGTAGAACTTTATGAGCTGCACCGGTATCGACTTGCGGATAATCTTTCATCTCTTCGCTTTGAACCGAGACCAGGTGTATGCGGTTCTAATGATCTTTCTTCTTCAAATGCTGCATCTCTCTGACGCAGAGTGGGCATTCACTATCGTAAAAAAGAACCAATTCATGAGCGTTGGTCAAGCTGTCTCTGGCGCTGGAGTTGGTGCTGCTGGAAGATATCATTGGCTACCTCGCTTCACGGGATGTGAATCTGGAGTGAAATGATTGAATAGGAATGTGGTTGTTCAAAACCTATGCAATACATGTACATGGTAGTCTTTAAATAGCGATTGGTAAAGTTTTGACGCCGCTCTCTAATGAAAGTCGTGCGAATCAATATTCAGTTCAGTCAGAGCGGGGCTGAGGTCGAGCAGGCGATACGCGATCAGGTGGATAATGCCGCTGGCATCATCTTTTTCGACTTTGCCGTATACCTGAAGAATGTGGGACTGGGTCAGGAGCTTGAGCTGGCGTAGCGCTGTAGCCAGCCACACCACAACATTGACGGTGCCGGTTTCATCTTCCAGGGTGACAAACGTGACTCCGGCGGATGTCCCCGGACGTTGGCGGCAGGTGACCAGACCGGCCACAAAGACTTCGGATTCGTGTCGAGCCTGCTTCAGAGCCAATGCGGTCAGGCTGTTGCCCAATTTACCTTGCTCCCTCAACAGGGTCATCGGATGACGTCCCAGTGTCAGCCCCAGGGTCTGATAATCCTGTTGCAGGTTTTCCACTTCGTTGGGTGTGTTCAGTGTTCTGATAGCTGTGCGCTGTTCATCCATCAACGCTGTCAGGTCGGGTCGAAGCAGGTCTTGTTGTAATGGCTCACTGACCTGCCAGTGGGCGTCAAACCGGTTTTGGGACAACGTCTGAAAGGCATTGGCGGCAGCCAGTGCTTCGCGCTCTTGCTTCGACAGCTGAGCGGCATACAGACATTGCGACAAGCTGTGATAGCCCGAATCAGGCCGCTGTTGCACCAGGCGTTCCGCTGCTTCCTGATTCAGTCCTCGCACCAGACGGAATCCGAGCCGCAAGCGATTGTGGTCTTTGTCATCCAGTTGGTGGTCCCAGCCACTGTGATTCACATCGACAGGCAACACCTGCACGCCGTGCTGCTTTGCATCCTGTATCAGTTGCGCCGGGCTGTAAAAACCCATGGGCTGGCTGTTGAGCAAACCGCAGCAAAAGGCCGCCGGATAGTGACACTTGAGCCAGGCTGTGGCGTACACCAACAGGGCAAAGCTGGCGGCATGAGATTCTGGAAAACCGTACTCTCCAAATCCTTCGAGCTGGCGTTGAATACGCTGAATGTATTCGCCAGTAAAACCGTTGGCTTGCATGGCCGAAGCCAGTCGAGCCTGCAGTCGATGCATATGACCTTTCTTGCGCCAGCTGGCCATGGAACGCCGGAGCGTATCGGCCTCGGCGGCACTGAAATTGGCGGCGACCATGGCAAAGGCAATGACCTGTTCCTGGAACAACGGGATACCCAGGGTACGCTTGAGAATGGGTTCCAGCTCTGGCATGGGGTAATCCGGTGCTTCTTCTCCGTTGCGTCGTTTTAAATAGGGATGCACCATGTCACCGTGAATGGGGCCGGGCCGTACAATCGAAACTTCGATGACCAGATCGTAATAGTTGCGCGGTTTCAGTCGCGGCAGCATGTTCATCTGGGCGCGGCTTTCGACCTGAAACACGCCAATGGAATCTGCTTTTTGCAGCATGGCATAGGTGTCCGGGTCATCACGTGGAATGCTGGCCAGCGTCAGAGAGTGTTGATACAACTGGCGCTGATTCAGGGTATCCAGCGTGCGGCGGATGGCGCTGAGCATGCCCAGGCTGAGCACATCCACTTTCATCAGGCCCAGGCTTTCGAGGTCTTCCTTGTCCCACTGGATCAC